>NZ_JBWKYI010000005.1:0-276983 GCF_059423705.1 Pedobacter sp. GW460-11-11-14-TSB4 | reverse complement strand
CTTTAAAAATCCTTACTGCGACTTTAAAACTCCTTACTGCGACTTTAAAACTCCTTACTGCAACTTTAAAACTGCCTACTGCGACTTCAAAACTACCTACTGCAACTTTAAAACTACCTACTGCGACTTTAAAACTTTCTACTGCAACTTCAAAACTCCTTACTGCAACTTCAAAACTCCTTACTGCAACTTCAAAACTCCTTACTGCGATTTCAAAACTTTTTTCTTTTTTTAACCACCAAGAACGCAAAGGAAAAAGCCGCAGAAGGCACAGCGCTGGGCGTAACATTCCATCATCCATTTTACATCTTCCATCATTTAACCCCTAATCCGCGCCTTTCCCTTAAATGGGATCGGACTTGAAAACAATTACCGCACCCTGCTATCCGGCCTCGGATATGATGGAAGGAGAAAACGTTAAAGCTTTTGTACCCCCTTTCAACCTACCACTGCCCCGAGGCAGCACGCCCTTTCCGACCTTTCGTCGGAACTTGTGCTGGCGACCAATAAAGCTTTGACGAATTTATCCGACATCAGATCCAAGCCTTTCAGTTATGCTTTTGTGTTAGTTGTTTTTAATGGCAAGCATGCTTTCGCTGCGCTCAGGTTTGTTTCTTTTGGGCCAAGCCAAAAGTAAGAGCCCCTTCGGCGGCGGTGAGCCGAGGCAAGACTGAGCGAAGGACAAACCACCCCCAGCCCCTCCTTGAAAATAAGGAGGGGAGCTCCCACCCATAGCTTTAAGATTCCCGCCTGCGCGGGAATGACGATCGTATTATAGCGAGCGTTTTAGCCCCCTATCCGCCTTCGGCACCTTTCCCCTGAAAGGGAAAGGACTAAAAGACAATTACAGCACCCTGCGATATGCTCCATGCGATCTGCGTCCTGCCATCCGGCCTTGGATATGATGGAAGGAGAAAACGTTAAAGCTTTTGCACCACCTTTCAACCGACCACTGCCCCGAGGCAGCACGCCCTTTCCGACCCTTCGTCGGAACTTGTGCTGGCGACCAATAAAGCTTTGACGAATTTATCCGACATCAGATCCAAGCCTTGATTTTTGGTTACCTTTTTATCAAGAAAAAGGTAAGAGCCTTCTCGGAGGCGGTGAGCCGAGGCAAGCTCGAGCCTGGGGCAAAGAATAGCACACGCATAAGATTAGCTTCACTGAGCACCTCGTGGTTCTCTCCTGCGCAAAATGACGACCGTGTTGTAGCTTATAACTACCCCCAGCCCCTCCTTGAAAATAAGGAGGGGAGCTCCCACCCATAGCTTTAAGGTTCTCACCTGCGCGGGAATGACGAACGATGTTTAGAATCCGGATAACGGAATAATTTTGATACAAATCGCAGATAACCCATAGTAGTAAGATTGCTTCGTCGTTCCTCCTCGCAATGACGGAATTGATGTTGCAATGACAGCTTTAAACAAAAAAGCACCAAGAACATCGCGCTCTTAGTGCCTAAATTTATACACAAGCCTATAAAATCTTAAAGATGTTATAGGCTCATATATAGGATTTACAAATTAATTCCAGCCACCCCCTAACGAACGATACAACCCAACAACAGCATTTAACTGCTCCGTTTTAATCGTCGTTAACTCCAGTTCGCTTTGTAATAAATTGCCTTGTGCGGTAATCACCTCTAAATAATTAGCCATACCACTTTTGAATAACAAACTTGCATTTTTCGAGGCCTGTTGTAAAGTCTGTGCCCTTTTCTCGGCGATACTATATTGAGTTTTTAACTTCTCTACTTTCGTTAACTCATCCGACACTTCACCAACCGCGTTCAATACCGACTGACGGAACTGGATCACTGATTTCTCACGGTCGATTTTAGCCAGTTCCAAAGAAGTTTTCAACTGACCTCTTTGAAAAATCGGTTGCGTAATCCCTGCCCCAACCAAACCGAATAAGGATGCCGGTACATTAAACCAGTTGCTCGCTTTAAAAGAGTTGATGCCTCCGCTAGCGGTAATCACCAGCGATGGGTATAAACTCGCTTTCGCCACCCCAACCTTTGCATTGGCAATGGTTAAAGCCAGTTCAGCACTTTTAATATCCGGTCTGCGGCTTAACATGGCAGAAGGAAAACCTGCGTTTAATTCCTGTGGAATACTCATTTTATCCAGACGGCTATCGCGGTTAATCGCTTTAGGCAAGGTACCAATCAATACACTTAGAGCATTCTCCTGTAAAGTTACATTCTGCTCCAAACGAGGGATCAGCTGTGCCGCCACCAATTGCTGTGCCTGTGCCTGCTGAATGGCCAGCGAAGTAACCTGACCAGCATCGAACTGTAAATTGATAATCCTTAATGTGCTGTCGTTAAGCTTTAAGTTCTTTTTGGCGATTTCCAGTTGTGCATCAAGCATTAACAGGTTGTAATAACCTTGTGCCACATTGGCAACCAAACGCGTTTGAACGGCTTTACGTGCCTCTTCTGTCTGCAAAAAACTGGCTAAAGCGCCAGCTTTTTGATTACGGATTTTACCCCAGATATCGGCTTCCCAAACCACACCCAGATTCGCATTGTAATCTTCGATGTGGCTCGAACCGGTAAACTGGTTCAGGCTTAAACCATTTAAACTGTTATCAGACGGACGGCTCGAACTCGCTGCCACCTGTAATTTCAATTCAGGCAAATAACCCAATTTCGATTGTTTAAACAATACTTCAGCGGCATCGATATTTTTCAATGCAATTTGCATATCGTAATTTTTAACCAATGCTGTATCAATTAAATTTTGAACAGTAAGGTCGTTGATAAAACTCTTCAAAGGCATACCGCCAACACTTGAAGAATCTTTAGGTAATGCGTTTCTGAACAAGCCTGGTGCCACATTGGGCAAGGCTGTATCTTTCGAAACCGAACATCCGCTCCAGATTAAAGCCAGGAGCAGGATGGTAAAAATATTAAACCGTTTCATAAACTACATGATTATTATTGACAGGTTCTCCATGATGGTGAACAACCTCATTTCTTGATTTTTTTGATATTTTTTCCTGTAAAGCCTGGAAGATGACAAAGAGTACCGGAATGATGAACAAACCTAAAATTACACCTGATACCATACCGCCTGCAGCACCAATACTGATGGAGTGGTTACCCTGTGCCGATGGCCCCGTGGCAATACTCATCGGGAATAAACCAAACACAAAGGCCAGTGAGGTCATAATGATCGGTCTGATCCTTAATCGCGCTGCTTCTATGGCCGCATTAACCAAACTCAGTCCAGCCTTTCGTCGCTGTACCGCAAACTCCACAATCAGGATGGCATTTTTAGCGAGCAATCCGATCAGCATGATCAGCGCTACCTGTACATAAATGTTATTTTCGATACCGGTTAAACCCAATACCACAAACACACCGAATACACCTGTAGGGATAGATAAGATTACCGCTAATGGCAGGATATAACTCTCATACTGTGCCGATAATAAGAAGTAAACAAACACCAAACATAACAGGAAGATCACCGTCGACTGTCCGCCTGAAGAAATTTCCTCACGGGTTTGTCCGGAGAATTCGTAAGCATAACCCGTTGGCAATTGTTCTCTGGCGGTTTCTTCAATCGCCTTGATCGCATCACCAGAACTGAAACCTGGTTTAGGGATCGCATTGACTTCGATCGAGTTAAACAGGTTATAACGTGAAGCCGTTTCCGAACCATATACACGGGTTAATTTAACCAGCGTACTGATGGGCACACTTTCTCCAGATTTGTTTTTCACAAACACACGGTCGATACTGGCCGGATCGGTCCTGTCGGCAACATCCGCCTGAACCACTACACGGTAGTATTTACCAAAGCGGTTAAAATCTGATGCCTGTGCCGTACCGAAATAAGTCTGCATCGTTTGTAAAATATCTTTTTTACTTACGCCCAGCTGATCGGCTTTTTCGTCGTTAACATCCAGTTGTAACTGCGGATAATCTGCTTTATAAGAAGTAAAAGCATAAGCAATAGCCGGTTTCGCCATTAACTTGGCGATAAAGTTATTCGCTACACCACTAAATTTATCCAGTCTGCCATTCGTTTTATCCTGTAACATCACGTTCATGGCTTCCACATTACTAAAGCCCGGAACCGTAGGAAAACTGAATACAAAGAAAGTACCGGCAGAGATAGCCGCCATTTTAGCCCTTACGATATTCTGGATCTCATCGATATTTTTAACCGCTCCCCTTTCGTCGTTTGGTTTTAACAATAAGAAAATCTGACCAGCTGATGGACTGTTGGAAGCCGTTAAAAAGTTATAACCGGCCAGCGACATTACAAATCGTGCTGATGGCATCGCCCTCAACTCAGCTTCAGCCTGTTTTAATATTTTATTCGTATTAGCCAGTGATGTTCCCGATGGACTGGCCACCGCGATCGCCACAAAACCCTGATCCTCTGTCGGAATAAAGCCTGTTTTGGTTCTGCCTACCAGAAAAATGGTAACCAAAACGATTAAAGCAAGCCCGCCCATACTGATCCATTTATTGCGGATCAACACCCTTAAGCCGCCAATATAACGGTTGGTCATATAATTGAAGCCACCGTTAAAACCTGCATAAAACTTTTCTACAAAACCTTTTTTAGGTGCGTGATGACCGCCTTCGGCATGTTTGTTCTTTAAGAATAAGGCTGCCAAAGCAGGACTTAAAGTTAAGGCGTTAACAGCCGATATAATGATGGCAATGGCCATGGTTAAGGCAAACTGTTTGTAAAAGATACCTGTTGAGCCGGTCATAAAACCAACCGGTAAAAATACGGCTGCCATCACCAGGGTAATCGATATAATGGCCCCGGTAATTTCGTTCATCGCTTCGGTAGTTGCCGCCCTCGGACTAAGCGAAGGATTTTCTTCCATTTTGGCATGCACCGCTTCGACGACCACAATCGCATCATCCACCACAATACCAATGGCGAGTACCAATGCAAACAGCGTTAAAAGGTTAACCGAGAAGCCGAACAGCTGCATGAAAAAGAAAGTACCGATAATCGCCACCGGAACGGCAATTGCTGGAATTAAAGTTGACCTGAAATCCTGAAGGAAGATAAATACAACGATAAATACCAGTAAAAAGGCTTCGATCAAAGTGTGTTCCACCTGATTGATGGATTCGTCAAGATCGGTTTTGGTACGGTAAAACTGATTGTGTTTAATACCTGCCGGGAAATCTTTTGAAAGTTTCGCTAACAGTTTATCAATGGCAATCTGGATTTCGTTGGCATTCGAGCCTGATAACTGGATTACACCAATGGTAATCCCATCATGTCCGTTTAAACGGTTTACACTACCATAACTGTATGCACCCAATTCAACACGGGCCACATCTTTTAAACGTAATATAGAACCATCTGCATTAGAGCGGATCGCGATATTCTGATATTCCTCTGGTTTGGTCAGCTTACCTTTATATTTAATGATGTATTCAAAAGCCTCACTACTTCTTTCTCCAAACCTGCCCGGAGCCGCTTCCAGGTTTTTGTCCTGAATGGCGGTGATCACTTCATTAGGTGTAATTTTATAAGTAGCCAATTGACTTGGGTTTAACCAAATCCGCATCGAATAATCTTTAATACCACCAAATACACTGGCCGAACCTACACCCGGGATACGTTTAAGTTCGGGAATGATATTGATTTGTGCATAGTTATTAACAAAAACCGCATCGTATTTTTTTGGATCTTCCGAGTAAACCCCGATTGCGCCAATAAAACTGTTTTGCTGTTTTGTGGTGGTGATACCATATTGTACTACCTCAGCAGGCAGTTGACTGGTGGCCTGTGAAACCCGGTTTTGCACATTAACTGCGGCCTGATCGGGGTTGGTACCTTGCTGAAAGTATACCGTGATCGCCAGGGTACCATCATTACTGGCGCTGGAGGTCATGTAGGTCATGTTCTCCACACCATTAATGGCTTCCTCCAATGATGGAGTTACCGAACGTAAAATCGTTTCGGCATTGGCCCCAGGGTATACCGCTGTTACCAATACCGACGGAGGTGCGATATTTGGAAAGCGCTCTAAGGGCAACTTGGTTAAGCCCAGTATACCAACTATTACCAATAAGATGGAAATAACAGTCGAAAGTACAGGCCTGTCTATAAATTTCTGAAACATGATTGCTTAAACTTTAGTGGTTTATTATTTTTTTGTTTTGGCAACAGCTACTTTATCTGCTGCTTTTTGAGGCTGGATCACCATACCCTCCTGTAATTTATCAACGCCGCTTAACACGATCTGGTCGCCAGCTTTTACCCCGTCTTTAACCAGGTAATTTTCGCCGGCTTTACCCACAATGGTAATGGCTTGTTTTTTCACCTTACTGCTGTCGCCTACGGTAAACACAAATACCTTATCCTGCATTTCTACCGTCGAAGACTGCGGTACCAGAATGGCATCATCGTGTTGTAAACCTAAACGGATTTTACCCGTATTACCTGAGCGAAGGATTCCGCTGGCATTAGGGAAACTGGCCCTTAACGTAATGGCACCGGTGTTTTTATCAAACTGACCGTCAATCATATCAATCTTACCTTTAATCGGATAAGCTGAGTT
Source organism: Pedobacter sp. GW460-11-11-14-TSB4 (assembly GCF_059423705.1). Lineage (NCBI taxonomy): Bacteria > Pseudomonadati > Bacteroidota > Sphingobacteriia > Sphingobacteriales > Sphingobacteriaceae > Pedobacter > Pedobacter sp. GW460-11-11-14-TSB4. Next base: position 270,428 of record NZ_JBWKYI010000005.1, on the reverse strand, counting down.
ATCGGCCAATAAAAGTTCAACCGCTGGTAAATGTTTAATCCGGTCGGCAGGACTTTTACCCGGGTAGTTGGCATTGAAGTTATTGAAGTCGTTTTCAGCCAGAGCGAAATAAACATGCACTTCGTGGATATCTGATAATTGTGTTAACGCTACCTGATCAGTTGGAGAAACTAAACTTCCCTGTTTCTTCGGGATACGGCCGATGTAACCGCTCACTGTAGCCTTAACATTGGTATAACCTAAGTTAATCTGTGCCGAAGCCACACTGGCTTTAGCTTGTTCGGCATTTGCCTGAGCGATTTTATAAGCTGTTTTAGCCGTCTTCAACTGAAAATCAGAAACTACTTTATTCTGAACAAGAGGGGTTAACTTATCCACTTCCAACTGAGCGTTTAAGATGGCCGCTTCTGCTGCATGTAAACTTGCTTTAGCATTGTTTAACGCCTCGCGATAAGGGTTTTCATTGATTTTGAACAGGGTTTGTCCTGCCGTTACATAAGCACCTTCGTTAACCAGTACACTTTGTAAATAACCACTCACCTGCGGGCGAACGTCGATATCAACAGCACCCTGAATAGAGGCCGGATATTCGATATAGGTGGTTTCTGTACTCGAGTTAATCGCGCTTACAGGCAGTGCAGGTGGCGGTGGTGCAGCTGCTGATTGCTCCGGAGATGACTTACAGCTCACCAAAATTATAGATAGAAGAGAAATTGTTAACAATAACTTAATACTATTAAACTGTTTAACAGTGTTAAGTAAAGGGTACAAGCGATGTAGAGATTTCATATGATTAAATTTAATTGGAATTATAGTGTATAAATAATCTAACAGTGTTAAATTACTGTGTAAAAAAAAATTAACTGTTAATAGATAACGTAATGCCCTTGATGGCATCTTTTAAAATTTGCTGGTTTAACTCGTCGGTTGTTCTTCCGTTGGGGCGAACTAAATTGATGGAAATCAAGCCATGAATGATCGACCAATAGGTGTAATACTTCATGCAGATATCATTGTCTGAAACTGGTTTCTTCTCAAATAACGATTCGATTACATCGCCCAACATACTGCCTACGTTTTCGGCTTCAGGCATCGAATTTTTAACAGTACAACAAACCATATCTACACCGTACATCAACTGATAAAATTCTTTGTGGGCAAAGGCGAAGTTCCAGTAGGCAATCCACATGGCTTCCATTTTATCTTCCGGAGATTCGTGTTTATCCCTGGCTTCGCGGATATCTTTGGCCAACATTAAATACCCTCTTCTGGTGAGTTCCAGTAAGATGCCATCTTTGTTAGAAAAGTATTCGTAAATAATCGGTGCAGTATATTCAATCTGGTCGGCAATTTTACGCATACTTAATGCCTGCCAGCCCTCTGTTTGAACAATGTTCAAGGCAGCATCCAGAATTTTTGTTCTGGTTTCATCTTTTAAACGTAGAATTCTTTCTTTACTTCCCATGACTGGAATATTAGGTGTAAATAATCTAACACCGTTAAGCAAATGTAGAACCAATTCCAGAATTCACAATCATTCATTTGTCATATCGCGTTTTTCAGAAATAAATAGCGGTCTATTTGCGTTTAAACAAGCTTTTTTAATCATGATCATATATTGAAAGAATAGGATGACATTTTTTTCTCAACTGACAGGGCTGACATTTTTTTTATTTTGAAAAGCAACTGCCGCAGCCTTTTTGGCAGTGCAGGCAGTTAAAGAGAGCGAAGTCATATTTTTTTTGAAAAGCGGGTTCCGGTGTTTATCGGACCCGAAAGCCCCGCCATTCGCTGTAGCCCTCATGATCCCTATATAAAAATCATGAAGGGGCTGTCGCTGCTGTCAGGTTTATTAAACGTTAGTCCACGCCTGTTGGCAATAAACTTTGTGCCTGGCCCCGATTGAATGGATGCCACCGATATTTCATCGGGGGCAGAAAGGAAAGCGGGAACGCTGAAACTGATTAGAACTGCAATTGCGCTCCATTCTCTCACAGCATGATAAATAAATTCCAACCAATCATTATCTTAGTACAATGATATTCCGTGAAGCACGCCTAACTGACATACCAGCGATACAAATTGTCAGGCATGCGGTAAAAGAGAACACTTTGTCTGATCCGGCGCTGGTGACTGACAAAGATTGCGAAGAATTTATGACGCAGCGCGGCAAAGGATGGGTTTGCGAAGTGGATGGAGAACTGGTCGGTTTTTCCATTGTTGACCTGAAAGAACATAACATCTGGGCTTTATTTCTTCGTCCCGAATTTGAAGGTAAAGGCATTGGTAAAGAGCTGCACCGATTGATGATGGACTGGTATTTTAATCAAACTCAGGAAACGGTTTGGTTGGGTACCTCGCCCAATACCCGCGCGGAAGAATTTTATACCCGGCAAGGCTGGAAAAACGTTGGATTGGTCAACAAAGGTGAAGTGAAATTTGAAATGACTTATGCGGATTGGGTGAAACGAAGCGCTTAATAGTGAGTTTTATTGCCACGGAGGCACAGATTAACACGGAGATGTTTTATTAGTTTATTAATTACCAGATACAAAGTTATCTGCCTAAATAATAGCCGTCAAAAGACTAAACCATATAAGGTATATAAGTCGCATATAAGTGCTATACCTAATATGTTCTTACATTTCTTATGTGGTGAAAAACTATAATAAAAGTTTTAACCACTAAGACCTTGAGCGAAGCGGAAAGCTACACAGTAAAATAAGTTCAAGGCGACGACCCGATAGATTGACCGTCATCTCGACCGGAACGCAGTGAAGCGGAGAGATCTATCTAGTTAGATTTCTCCGCTACGGTCGAAATGACGAACCGACTGAATGTGCCTTTTTGTCTTTGTGGTAAAACACTAATCCTTAAACTTTTTCATGAAATTGCTCACACTTTCTGCTAAATTCCCATCAGCGATGGCTTTAACGAAAGCTGTACCGATAATAGCGCCATTCGCATACGAGCAGGCCTTATCAAAAGTTTGTTTATCGCTGATCCCGAAACCAATCATGGTTGGATTCTTCAGGTTCAGGTTTTTAATCCTGCTGAAATAGGCTTCAGTGGTATTGCCTACTTCGAGGTTTTTACCCGTAGTAGCCGATGATGATAACAAATAGATAAATCCATTGGTTAAGCCGTCAATTTTATGGATCCGTTCTTCAGCTGTTTGAGGGGTGATTAAAAACACATTGCTCAGGTTATGTTTTTCGAAGCAATCTTTATAAAACTCCTCGTATTCTACCATCGGCAGATCGGGAACAATACAACCATCTACGCCTACTTCGGCACAGGCTTCACAGAACTTTTCTACGCCAAACTGCAAAACAGGGTTCACATAACCCATTAACAAAACAGGAATAGTAACCTTTTTGCGTAAGTCTTTCAACTGTTCGAAAAGCAGCTGAAGCGTCATTCCCTGATCTAATGACTGTTTGCTACTCGCCTGAATTACCGGTCCATCGGCAACTGGATCTGAGTAAGGGAACCCTATCTCGAGCATATCGGCACCCGATTGCTCCAATGCCTCTGCAATTTGCAGCGTATCGCCAGTATTTGGATAACCAGCGGTATAATAAATTGATAATATATTTTTCTTCTCCTGGAAGAGTTGTTTAATTCGGTTCATGTTTTTAGCCTTGAAATGTGAGACGTGAGATGGGAGATGTGAGATGGGAGATTAAGTGCTTATCAGAAAGTCCATCGTCTCATGTCTCACATCTATTATCTCATATCTATAAGTTAAAATATTTAATATAAGTATCCAGATCCTTGTCGCCACGACCTGAAAGGCAAACCACTACGTTTTCGCCACCTTTAAATTCCATTTTTTCTAAGTAAGCCAGGGCGTGTGCACTTTCAATCGCCGGGATAATCCCTTCCAATTGGGTGCAAAGCAAACCTGCATCTAAACTTTCTTCATCGGTGATGGAAACATATTGTCCGCGACCGGTTTTAAACAAATGTGCATGCTGTGGACCAATCCCCGGGTAATCCAATCCGGCAGAAACCGAATGCGGTTCCACCACCTGCCCGTCTTCCGTTTGCATTAAAATACTTCTGCTGCCATGGAGCACACCTTCTTTACCCAGATAAGTAGTTGCTGCAGAAAACCCACTCGATACCCCTTTTCCCGCAGCTTCAACCGCAATGAGTTTCACATTTTCATCATCCATAAAATGGTAAAACATACCCATGGCGTTACTGCCACCACCTACGCAAGCCAAAACATAATCAGGCTGATCGCTTCCGGTTTGCTCCAATAGTTGTTTTTTGGTTTCTTCCGAGATAATCGATTGGAAAATCGCTACCATATCAGGGTAAGGATGCGGGCCAACCACCGAACCGATAATGTAATGCGTATCTACCGGATTGTTGATCCAATCGCGCATCGCCTCATTAGTGGCATCTTTTAAGGTTTTACTCCCTGAACTTGCGGGAACCACCTTGGCGCCCAGCATTTTCATACGGGCCACGTTCGGTGCCTGGCGCTCGATATCGACTTCACCCATGTAAATCACACACTCCAGGTTACGCAGCGCACATACCGTTGCCGTGGCTACACCATGCTGACCAGCGCCTGTTTCGGCGATAATTCTTTTTTTGCCCAGCTTCTCTGCCAGTAAAATCTGGCCGATGGTATTGTTGATCTTATGTGCACCGGTATGGTTTAAATCTTCTCTTTTTAAGAAAATATTGGCACCATATCTTTCCGAATACCTTTTGGCCAGATATAAAGGCGAAGGACGGCCAACATAATCTTTCAATAATTGATGAAATTCCTTTTGAAAATCGGCATCATCAATAATCTTTAAATAGTTTTGACGCAATTCTTCTACGTTTGGATAAAGCATTTCGGGGATGTACGCGCCACCAAAATCTCCATAATATCCTTTTTCGTTTACTTTGTATTTCATGTTTTTTTCTTTTCCTTCCCTTGGTTGAAACCAGGGGTTATGAATAACAACTTATTTATTCATTTCTTTTATAAATTCTTTAATCTTCTCTGCATCTTTTAAGCCTGGTTCAATTTCAAATCTGCTATTGATATCCAACGCATATAAACGTTCGTCGTTTATGTTTTTTATGGCCGGGGCATGTTCTAAATCAATTCCGCCACTTAAAAAGTAAGGTTTGGTATAAGTATATCGGTCTAAAACAGACCAATCGAATGTTTTTCCCGATCCACCATGTGCTTTGGTTTTGGTATCAAACAGGAAATAATCCACCACACCTAAATAAGTTTCCAGCTCAGAAAAATCGAAATCCTCATCTATTCCAAAGGCTTTGATTACTTGTAACGAGCCAAAGGCGGTTTTTAATGCTGCACAGTATTCAGGCGATTCGCTGCCATGTAACTGAACAGCTTTTAGCTTCAATGTGTTTACTTTATCCTTTACTTTTTCTAAGTCTTCATTTACAAAAACACCTACGGTTTTAATCTCAGATGGAATGTATTTGATTAATTCAGCAGAAACATCACTGATCAGTCTGGGCGATTTTTCATAAAAGATAAAACCCAGGTAATCTGGCTGCAATTCTGCAACCGCCGCAATATTGGCGGCTAAACGCATTCCACAAACTTTTAACTTTAACATGCCAATAGTTGTTTGAAACTGTTAAGTGCTTTTTTGCTCATTAACGATTCTTCCGCTTCATAAAAACAATCGGCAAAAGATTGTTGTGGTTTTATGGTTTTAATGGCCAATGCTGAATTACACAACACCACATTGTTCTGTACATCTGTAGCTTTACCATTTAAAACATCCATAAATATTTTGGCTGATGACTCTACGGTATCGCCACCTTTAATCGCATTCACCTCCACCTTATCAAAGCCCATATCCTGAAGAGTTAAAATCTGCTCCCCCTTATTCGAAAAGGTTTTCACATCGCAGGTTAGCGAAACTTCATCGTAACCCTCCAGAGCATGTACAATGGTATAACTTTTATCCGTATCCTGATATAAATAGGCGTATAAGCGTGCTAGTTCCAAGCTGAATACACCTACCATCTGGTATTTTGGCTGTCCGGGGTTAACCATTGGCCCTAGCATATTGAAAAATGTTTTTACGCCCAGTTCCTTACGAATTGGTGCCACAATTTTCATCGCCGGATTAAACAGTGGTGCATGTAAAAAACAGATCCCTGCAGCATCTAAATTACGCTTTAATGTATCCTCATTATTGGTGAACGTATAACCTAAATATTCCATTACGTTAGAAGAGCCACAGCCCGAAGAAACGCCATAATTACCGTGTTTGGCTACATGATGACCAGCACCTGCCACCACAAATGAAGACAGGGTGGAAATATTGAAAGTGTCTTTACCATCACCTCCGGTACCACAAAGATCAATCAAATCGTAACCCGATAAGTTTACCTTAACGCACATATCAAGCATCGCATCCCGAAAACCCTGTAACTCCTGTACCGTAATATTACGCATGGCATAAGCCGTAATAAAAGCAGCAATTTGTGAAGAATTAAATGCCCCTTCAGAAATGGAGATTAAAATGTTCTTTGCTTCTTCCCTGCTAAAACTTTTGTTCTCGAATAAATGGTTTAATATTTTTTTCATGTTTTGTATACTCATTTCCGTCATTCTGAACTTGATTCAGAATCTTTTAAATAGATGCTAAACTAAATCAGCATGACGACTTCAAAAAAATTGCATAAAAAAAGGATTGCTTTTTGGGCAATCCTCTTCGTTGTGTTTAAAATATTTTAAAATATATAACAATAGAATTTGCCTAACGAATTTCGTTATGCCACCACCAATTGTTATTTAAGTTTTTAATTATCATGTTTGTATAAAGCAAATATTGACATAGTTTTTTAATATTCCAAAATCTTTCTAAAAATATATGGCTTTCTTTAAAAGAAAAGTACAGTTTAATGATGATTTCGGTTTCGGATCCAATCCCGTTACCAAAAACCAGCGCATGCTTAACCCCGATGGTTCTGCAAATATCGAGCGTACCGGCCTGCCCTGGTTTAAGTTCGATGATACCTACACCCGACTGGTTACCATGAGCTGGCCGCGTTTTTTCTTTGTTATTCTTGTCGCCTACCTCATTGTGAATACCATATTCGCAGTATTATATAATGTGGTTGGAATCGAAAACCTGGAAGGTGCTAAAGGTTTAACACTCCGCGATCAGTTTTTTGATGCATTTTTCTTTTCTGCCCAAACCATTTCTACGGTAGGTTATGGTCACATTTCGCCACAGGGTTTTATCACGAGTATTTTGGCGGCATTCGAAAGTATGCTGGGCCTGCTGGCTTTTGCTTTAGCAACAGGTTTATTGTACGGCCGTTTCAGCCGACCTACATCTAAGGTAAGTTTTAGTAAAAAAATGGTGATTGCGCCTTATGAGAAAGGTCACGGCCTGATGTGCCGTTTGGTTAATTTAAGACGGAATCAGCTCATCGAGGTAGAGGTACAGATGGTAATGTCGTACAACGAAACGGTTGATGGCAAACAGGTGAGAAGATTTTATCCTTTGGCACTGGAGCGTGATAAAATCGGCATCCTGTCTTTAAACTGGACATTGGTACATCCCATTACAGAAGACAGTCCGTTTTACGAAAAATCGTTAACGGAGTTGCAACATGCAGAGGTAGAAATTTTTGTAATGCTTAAGGCTTTTGATGATACTTTTTCGCAACACATTCATACCAGAACCAGTTATCAGGATGAGGAAATCGAAATGGACGCTAAGTTTGAGAAAATGTATTACCATAACGAGGCGGGTAAAATGGTCATGGATTACAGTAAGCTGGATAAGGTTACGCGGACGGTGTAAAGATTTTTATTATTTGCCTCGCGATACCGTCATTTCGAGCGGAGTGCAACGCAGTCGAGAAATCTATTTAGATGGATCTCTCTCCCGAAAATTCGGGACTGTGCTCCAGTCGAGATGACGATACTTTTATTGAAAAAAGTTGACAACTTTTAGGATGATGTCTTTTGGATAAAATCCAAAATATCCTCATACAACTGATTTCCACCAAAAATCATCTGGCTAATCATCGGCACATGGCTTTTACCTTTAATCTCCTTTATTTCGACAGGAACATGGTTAGCTTTAAGCTTTTCGTATAACCTTGGTGTCTGCAATTTAATGGCACCATAAGTTTTGCTTCCATAAAAAAGTAAATGCGGGTTTTTAATATTCTTCACATAATCTAATGGCGAAGCTACTTTCCACACCGCAGGCTGATCGGTAAAGGTTCTGATGAAATCGAAATAAAAATGGTCTTTTTCGGCGGTGGTTAAATATTCGTTCATATCGAGCCCAAAAGGATCGTTCAGGATTACACCTTTAATCGGATTTTTAATTCCAGCTTTGTTAAAATATCTAGGATCAGCATTGATTAACTCGGCCAGATGTGCCCCCGCCGAATGCCCCATTATAAAAATTTTGTCTGCATTTGCTGTATAATCCGCAATATGCGTTTTAACCCATTTTACAGCCAAAGCGCAGTCATCGCCCATTTTTTCATATTGAACATTTGGCGCCAATGGGTAATTGATAATGACGGTAACTACACCTTTCCGCGCGAAATTCCTCCCCAACCACCAATAAGTCTCTTTCTTCCCACTACTCCATGAGCCGCCATGAATAAAAACCAGAACAGGTTTATTTTTGATGCTATCGTTTTTATAAAAAATATTCAGCGTATTGGCCTCATCAGCATTGCCCGCATAATTGATATTTTTTACTTTTTTAACCTGCGCAACAGAAAGTATCGTTTGAAACAAGAGCATCAATAGAACAAGGGGTTTATACATAAAAAAGGTTTATCATTTCAACAGTGAATAAACGAAATTGTTGTAGATGTGGATTTTCATAAGCTGCATCAGTTTTTTAGTACAAATTCCTAAAACGATCGTCATGCTGCCCGAAGATTCGGTACAAATTTTGATTTTCCCGCTCTATGCCGCGGGGGCATGGTACTTTGGGGCGCCAAAGTACCCAAAGCGCTTTGTCAATCCAGCAATGTGGCACCTCACCACCCACACTCATCAAAAAAACAGCGGCACTTTGTTTTGCTCGTTTCTGCTAAGTGAAAGTTTGAAGATTATTTTCACAAAACCACTACGTTTTAGGTTTGGCAGTGCCATTTGTGCTCTTCTGCAACTGTTTTTTCGATTCTTCGGCCACTTGGGATTGACAGCGTCCTTCTGTAAAATGTGTGCTTTATTAAAGTTGCTTAGCAAAATGCCTAGATTATTCTTAAATATATTTGTCCACACGGTTGGATTTCACATCTGGATTAGGGGCTATCTAGTTGAATGATGGTTGTTAAGGGTCTTCGACTCCGCTCCGACTGACAATTAGCCAGTTTGAATCTCCTATTTAACCTTCCACCCTAAACCCTAACCGCTACACGCTAACCCCATTTACCCCTACACCCTAAACCTTCCGCCTTTATACCCCTCAACCTCCTACCCTTTTATCAACGGATTTTTCTCTTTCGCAAACAGATCAAAAACCTTTTTATCTACAAAGGCTGGAAACAGTTTATTCATCCATACCGCCAATTTTCCTTGTCCGGTCATGATTAAGGTACGTTTACGTTTTTCAATACCATCGGCAATAATGCTGGCCACTTCTTCCGATGTCATCATTTTACCTTCATCCATGCTGGTTTCGCCATGTGCAGCACCATCTTTTGATAAGGCCGTTACACGGATATTCGAAGCCGTAAAACCCGGACAGGCCAAAAGTACATTTACACCTGTTTTAAGTAATTCAGTCCGCAAAGATTCCATAAAACCATTCATTGCAAATTTAGAGGCCGAATAACCCGTTCTGCCCGGCAAACCACGGAAACCTGCAATTGATGATACACCAACTACAGTACCTTTGGTTTTCAAAATCTCAGGCAAAGCATATTTGGTGCAGTAAACCGTTCCCCAAAAGTTCACATCCATCAGGTTTTTAAGCACTGATAAATCTAAATCGTTAAACAGTGCACGCATCGATAATCCAGCATTATTAACCAGCACATCAATCTTTTGAAACGAAACCAAAGCCTGTTTGATAATGAGTTCGCAATCGGTTTCTTTGCTTACATCAGCCTGGACAGCCACAGCCCTGATATTATATTTTTTCTCCAGATCGGCGGTAATTTCGCAAAGCGTTACATATTGGCGGGCAGCCAAAACCAAATTAGCGCCACGTTTTGCAAATTCTTCGGCACAAGCTTTTCCGATTCCGCTCGATGCGCCAGTAATGATGATTACTTTTTCTTTTAAATTCATTATAGTATCCTATAGCGAGCATCAAGATTGATCCCGCTTATTAGTTCGTTTTAAAATAGTTTGTTGCTTCGGTAACTTTGTCCGTATTGATGATATCTGCACCTAATTCATGTAATAACTTCCAGCAAGCCTGATTGTCTGGAGCGCCCCAGAAACGAAAGGGTTTACCCAATTGATGCGCATTGTTAATCAGTGCTGCCAATTTAGTTCTATCGGCTTCTGAAATCTCACCAACACCTTTCCATTTAGAATAAGTCGCAAAATTATCGCTGATCATCGCTATTTTCTTCAGGTCTTCCAGGCCGTAGCTAACATGTGGCAAGCCATCAAAAAATAAGTGGGAATATTTGTGAAATGTATTTGTAGCAGGTCGATTGCCACTAATCACCACAATGGTATTTCGCCCTTGTCGGCCAAAGTATTTCTGGTATTTTTTCAGATTTTTCCGTAACAAACGATATGTCGAATCCCAGTCACCTTTTACATCGATCATCAATTGGAAAGTATAATATTCCTTTTCAGCTGATAAGGATTTAATATGCTTTAAATATAATTGTTCTAATGTATGGCCAGCTTTAATTTCTTTTTTACTATGCGCCACCATTAACGAATCGCCAACGACAAAAACATCGGCCTCTATGGAAAAAGCCTTGTTTTGAATCGCTTCGTAAAAAGGTTTTTTGTGGGTATAATCGTTATGGGAATGAATCCTGACAGGTGTTTGATCAAACCAAGCCGCAAAAATAATTACAGATAATAATAAAAAGTGTTTTACCATTATTTCATCATTGCAGTTTCATAAGGCACACGGGTTACAATCGAACGGCCGAGCGTAATTTCATCGGTATATTCCAACTCGCCACCAAAAGCAATACCCCGTGCAATAGTCGTTACCGGAACATTAAATTCTTTTAATCTTTTGTACAGGTAAAACAATGTGGTATCGCCTTCCATATTCGGACTAAGGGCTAAAATCACTTCTTTAATCCCTCCTGCTGTCATTCTGCTTACTAATCCATCAATAAACAGATCGGAAGGCCCAACACCATCCATTGGAGAAATTAAGCCCCCCAAAACATGGTAAACGCCGAAATATTGACCGGTATTTTCAATCGCCATTACATCTCGCGTATCTTCTACTACACAAATGGTTTCTTTATCACGTTTTGGTGAAGTACAGATTTCACATACCACATAATCGGAAATGTTATGACAGGTGCTGCAATGTTTAATCTGCTGCTTAAGTTTTATAAAAGTATTGCCAAACTGGTTTACCTCCTCCTGCTCTTTGTTTAAAAGATGTAATACCAAACGTAAAGCTGTTTTCTGCCCTACACCAGGAAGTTTTGAGAATTCGTTTACCGCATCTTCGAGCAGCTTGGATGAAAAATTCATATTACAAAAATAGGTAAAATGGTTCATTGGTTCAATAGTTATTGGTTCATTAGTTCATTCGTTATTAGTTCATTGGTAACTGACAATTGCCAACTGGATACTCCTTCATTCGTTCATTAGTTCATTCGTCATAGTTCATTGGTAACTGACAATTGCCAACTGTATACTTATTCAGTAGTTCATTGGTTCAATTGTCATTAGTTCATTGGTAACTGACAATTGCAAACTGAATACTCCTTCATTAGTTCATTAGTTCAATTGCCATTGGTTCATTGGTAACTGAAAATTGCCAACTGGATACTTGTTCAGTCGTTCATTGGTAACTGACAATTGCCAACTGAAAACCGGATACTGGTTCATTGGTCATTTTACTCCGGACTCCGGACTTCCGACTTCGGACTCAAGAATATTGCTTGATTTGATAGTTTTCTTTACATTTATCACCTTAACACAAAACTATGTCTCCAACCATCCTCTTATGTTTCCTGATCGGTTATTTTTTACTGCTGATTATTATTTCATTCGTAACCTCAAAAAAATCTTCCGATAATTCCACTTTTTTTGTCGCTAACCGAAATTCTAAATGGTATTTAGTGGCCTTTGGCATGATCGGAACGGCACTTTCGGGTGTGACTTTTATTTCGGTACCCGGAGAGGTTGGCGCACCAAGCGGAAACCAGTTTCAATATTTTCAGTTTGTTCTGGGCAATGCTGTTGGTTTTATCATCATTGCCACAGTTTTGCTTCCATTGTACTACCGGATGAACCTAACATCCATTTATAGCTATATCGAAAAGAGATTAGGCCATTATAGCTACAAAACAGCAGCATCCATATTTTTATTGAGCCGCACCCTGGGATCGGCAACAAGATTATACCTCGTTGTGATTGTTTTACAGCGTTTTATATTCGATAATTATGGCGTTCCGTTTTGGTTAACCGTTTTAATTTCGCTGGCCCTGATCTGGTCGTACACCTTTAAAGGCGGATTAAAAACCATTATCATTACCGATACCCTGCAGACTTTTTTCCTGGTGCTTTCGGTTTTCCTGACCATTTATTTTATTTGCAGCAGCCTTGATTTCAATATTCCTCAGGCATTCGAAACGATAAAAAGCAGCAGTTATTCGAAAATATTCTTTTTAAACGATTTCCTGACGAATAAGTTCTATTTCAGTAAACAGTTTATCGGTGGTATTTTCGTTACCATTGCCATGACAGGTTTAGATCAGGATTTGATGCAGAAAAACCTGAGTATGGGCACCATTAAAGAGGCACAGAAAAACATGTTCACTTTTACAGGCGTATTCGTGATTTTGAATGTTTTCTTTTTAAGCGTGGGTGCCTTGTTATACATTTTCGCCGCGAAAAATGGCATCGATATTCCATTAGATCATATTAGCGGAAAACCGAGAACAGATTTATTATTCCCCGAAATCGCCTTAAATAACCTGGGCGCGGTACCTGCAATTATCTTTATGCTGGGCTTAACTGCAGCAACATTTGCCACCACCGACTCTGCCCTTACCGCTTTAACCACATCGTTCTGTGTCGACTTTTTAGGCATGGCCAAAGCAGAAAATGTAAATGCTAAAGATGCTGTAAAAAAACGCCATACCGTTCACGTGGCCTTTTCTATTTTGATGTTCCTAGTGATCATCGTGATCAATGCATTAAACAGTTCATCGGTAGTCAGCTTGATTTTTACCATCGCCTCTTACACCTACGGGCCGCTTTTAGGTTTATACAGTTTTGGATTATTTGTCAAAAAACGTGGTCTTCACGATAAATTAGTCCCAATAGTTTGCTTATTATCACCTTTTTTATGTTACTTGCTTGCCACGTACTCGACCACTTTACTTGGCGGTTACGTTTTTAGTGTTGAACTGATTTTGATTAACGGTTTAATCACATTTATAGGCTTGTTGGTCATTAGCAAAAAGACTGATGCGCAAACCAAATTTTAATATTTAGCATTACTTATATGACGAGTGAAGAAAAAATTAGAAGTGCTTTCGAAAACAAAGACTGGCAGGAAATTAAAGTAACAGATTCCTGGCAAATTTTTAAAATCATGGCCGAATTTGTAGACGGCTTTGAAAAACTAGCTAAAATTGGTCCATGTGTTACCATTTACGGTTCGGCGCGTACAGCCCAAACACACCGGTATTATCAGTTAGCAGAGCAGTGTGGCAAATTATTAACCGACAGAGGTTATGGTGTAATTACAGGCGGTGGTCCGGGTATTATGGAGGCGGGTAATAAGGGTGCACACACCAATGGCGGCAAATCGGTAGGTTTAAACATTGAGTTACCATTTGAGCAGTTCCACAATAAATATATCGATCATAATAAATTACTGGAGTTTGATTATTTCTTTGTGCGCAAGGTAATGTTCATGAAATATAGTCAGGGTTTTGTGGTTTTACCAGGTGGATTTGGTACCATGGATGAGCTATTTGAAGCCTTAACCCTGATCCAAACAGGTAAAATCGCCCGTTTCCCGATTGTATTGGTTGGTATCGATTATTGGGGCGGATTAATTGACTGGATTAAAGGTACTATGCTTCAAAAAGAACATAACATCCACGAAGAAGATTTGAATCTTTTCAGATTGGTAGATACCGCTGAAGAAGCCGCAGAACATATTTTCCGTTTCTATGATAAATATGTACTTAAACCGAATTTTTAGACTGGTTCATTAGTTCATTGGTTCATTAGTCATTGGTTTATTAGTAGGGTTAACTGCTTAATTGTTTAAATCGGTTAACTGAAAACTGCAAATTGTAAACTGCTTAATCGGTTAACTGAAGATTGCAAATTGTAAACTGCTTAATCGGTTAACTGAAAACTGCAAATTGTAAACTGTTTAATCGGTTACTGAAAATTGCAAATTGTAAACTGCAAATTGTAAACTGCCAACTAAAAAAGTGCTTATCAACAATAAGCACTTTTTTTATTTGTAACAACTCACGAAAACTGCCATCTAAAGTAAAACGTATCTAAGATGTCGAAATTTATCAGCTGGAAAAACAATTGGCTTAGTGGAAACTTTCAACTCTTTGCAGATGGTGTACAGAAAGGCGTAATCACTTTTGCAACATGGAAAAGCGATGCAGAAAGCATGTTCGAAGATAAAAACTACTTCTTTTCGAACGAGGGCTTTTGGCAATCGCGCACGCAGGTAATCGACAGAAAAACAAATGAAACGGTAGCCATGATTACTTACGACACCTGGAAATCAAAAGCGGTAATCAGCTTAAAGTCAGGTGAGCAGTACGAATGGAAATCGACAAATTTATGGCGTTCGAAGTGGACGGTAAGCAATTACAAAGATGAGCACATTATGTATAGCGCCAGCAGCAGCAGCGGTGCATTATCATCTGATACCGACAATGAATTATTAATGATAGCAGGCTTATTTATTAAGCAGATTTATAACAAACAGGCAATTGTCCTTATTGCATGCTTCATGCCGATCATTACGATATCAACACTTCGTGATTAGTAACTTATTAAATCCTTTTGTGAGATGGAACAGGTATTAAATTGGAGAAAAGGTTTATTTGATAGCAATTATCAGGTATATAACAATGCACAATTAAAATTTGCGTTAAATTTTAGTTCGTGGAAAAATTCGGCAATAGCCACTACTCAAACCGGTATTTACTTATTAAAAAGTGAAGGGTTCTCTAAACCTGAAACTAAATTACTGAACAACCAGAATGAGGTTTTAGCTATAATTACCTACGATTGGCTTCGTTTTAAAGCAAAAATTTTATTTGCCTCCGGCGATACTTTTGACTGGAGCTTTCAAAACAGTTGGTTAAGTCGCTGGTCGTTAAATAACCATCAGGATAAACAGATCCTGTTTAATGCTTCAACCGGAAATGGTTTGGTACATACCAATGTAGATGATGATATGCTTATTTTATGCGGGCTTTTTATCAGGGAATATTATTCGAGGCTTTTGGTTGGTTTTATTATTTTTATGTTCATTCTGTTTAGCTTTAAGAATATTTTTTAGACTAATCTAGTCTTAGCGTCTAATTTAGTCTTAGCGTCTCGCTAAGACATTAGAAAACACTAAACAACATTACAGCATTATTTTATGTCGTAGCGAGACGCAAGGACTAGTGTCATTTTTCGTCCATTTCCAAACGCAATCGTCATGCTGAATTTATTTCAGCATCTACCTTGCAATATAGACCCTGAAATAAATTCAGGGTGACGTACCTCGAGAGCGACTTCTTAGGTTAATCCAAAATCTCTTTTATCTTTTCCGTTGGTCTGGCGATAACCGCCTGCTCTCCTGAGATAATAATTGGTCGTTCAATTAAAATAGGATGCGCGACCATAACATCAATCCATTCTTCATCGGTTAAAGTTTTTCCTTTATAATTTTCAGTAAAAACCTTTTCCCCTTTACGGATCAGTTCCAGTGGTTTTATGCCCAGTTTACGAATAATTTCTTCCAGTTCACTTTTACCGGGTGGGGTTTCCAAATAATAAATCACCTCAAAAGCCTTTCCACTGTTTTCTAATTCGGCCAAAGCACAACGGCTTTTGGTGCATCGGTTATTATGGTATATCGTGATCATTTAGAAATGTTTAAAGTCCGCTTACGCCGCCACTTACCACCAGTTTCATGGCATCTGCTGCTGTCATATGCAAATCGGTTACCTTATCTCTTCTTACAATGCAAAGCTGACCTGCAAAAGAATAAGAAAGTGGAAAATATACGGCAACTTCATCCGGCAGATTGAGTTTATGGAGATCGTTTTGCGTTAAAAATCCGATTTTTTTTAAGCCTCCCTCCACTTCTACCAGCACCGGGTGGTTAAATTTCTTCTCATCGCCAACAAAAGCCTCTGTTAAATCTTTTATAGATGAATAGATAAAATTAAGTAAGGGTAGCCGCTGCATAATCCGCTGAAACCAATTGTACATGGGTTCGGTTACCAAATTGGTTACAAAGATACCAGCAAGTAAAATGATCGTTAAAACCGTCAATAAACCTAAACCAGGGATATTCCGGCTTTCGCCTGTATTTGGATTTACGCCTAAAATATTGTTTACATTTAACCAGCTATCAACAGTTGTAACCGCCCAAACCACAATAAAAATACTCACGGCAATGGGTACAACAATTAATAAACCTTTAATCAAATAGTTTAAAATAGCTTTCCCGACTTTATTCATGGTGCAAACTTAGGAAAAATATGGCTAAATGGTTAGGATTGTTATATTGTTTAATGGCTAGATTATTACCAATCTTTTAGCTTTGAGCCCAACAATATATCAATTAAACAATTTAGCACTTTTCTTACTCATAGAAATAAACCCTTTTAACCCTTTGCGAGATATTGGTTAAAATTTCATATGGAATGGTACCGATATCTCTCGCCAGCTGCATAATGGTGTGCGCTTTATTGAAAACAATAGCTTCATCACCAGGTTTAACATCAATACCTGTAATATCCAACATGGTCATATCCATGCAGATCGAGCCAATGGTGGGCACCAGATGGCCATTGATAAGCATTTTACCCACTCCGTTGCCAAAATATCGGGTGTATCCGTCTGCATAGCCTATTTTTACCGTCGCTATTTTCCCTCCATTTGGCATTACACCCTTCCTGCTATAACCCACAGTTTCGCCCGGAGCCAGCGTCTTCACCTGGGTAACCGTAGTCTTAAGTGTCATTACGGTCTGTAAACCCCGGTTATTAGCCAAAGCAGAATCAAAACCATACAAACCTATCCCCAGGCGTACCATATCCATTTGCCCTTCGGGCCAACGCGAAATGCCTGAAGTATTGGAGATATGAAGCAGCGGTTTATAACTTAAAGCTTCAAGCAGCTGATCCGCGATGATTTTAAACCTTTCAATCTGTTGTTGTGTAAATCCATCATGTTCTGCAGCATCACTTGCCACCAGGTGAGAAAAAACACTTTGAACTTTGACCTTCGCTGAATCTTTAAGCAGATTAGACAAGGTATCAATTTCAGGCTGATCAAAGCCCAAACGATGCATTCCACTATCTATTTTAATGTGGATCGGATAATCGAAATCATAATCAGACAGTGCATTTAAAAAACTATTCAGGATTTCGATACTATAAATTTCGGGCTCGAGTTTATGTTTAATGATGGCTTCGAAAGCAGATTCCTCAGGACTCATCACCATAATGGGCAACGTAATGCCCGCTTTACGCAAGGCAATACCTTCATCGGCATAAGCTACTGCCAGATAATCTACCTTATGAAACTGCAATAAATTGGCAATTTCGAAACTTCCGCTACCATACGAAAAGGCCTTAACCATGGCCATCATTTTAACGCCTGGTTTGATTTTAGAACGGTAAAATTGCAGATTACTCACCATGGCATTCAGATCGATTTCTAAAACCGTATCGTGTATTTTCTGGGTAAGGAGTTTACTGATCCGGCCAAACTCGTAGCGCCTGGCCCCTTTTACCAATATGGTTTCGTGGTTAAACTGTAAACCAGGGAAAGCATCAATAAAAGCATTCGTATCGTCGAAAAACTGCGTCTCAAATTTAAAAAGATCAGCATACTTCGAAATATGAGTCCCAATTCCAATCAGTCGGTTTACTTTCTTCTGCAAAAGCAATTCGGCTATTTCTGTATATAAATCCAGGTCATCTCTCCCCGTTTCAAATAGTTCGGAAAGGATAACGGTTTTCTTTGCATGCTGATTCTGCTGATTTAAAAAATCGAGGGCAATGGCTAAGGAAGAAATATCGGCGCTGTAAGAATCGTCAATAATAGAACATTGATTGATACCATTTTTCAGTTCCAAACGCATGCTCACATGGCTCAGTTTTTCCAAACGTAAATCGGCTTGCTCCGGCGTATAATCCAATGCCAGTAAGGTTGCCCAGCAGATCATTCCATTTTCTATCGAAGCTTTATCTTTAAAAGGCAAAATGCATTCAATTTCTCTGTCTTGATAAATGGCCCGTAAATAACAGTTTCCTTCAATGGGTTCAACCGCAATAATCTGAAGATCTGCCGCTTGTTTACTGCTCCAGCTGAATTGTTTTTTACCAGGAAGTTCTTTTGCACTGATTTCGGTTACATATTCGGGCGAATAAATAAACAGTTCAGATGCTGCAAAAAGTTTCAGCTTCTCGGTTAGTTTTTCCTTTTTGGAGCTGAATCCTTCGGCATGTGCTTCACCAATATTGGTTAGTATTCCGATTTCAGGGTGGATAATTTCAGCTAAACGTTGCATTTCGTTAACCGCAGAAATACCAGCTTCAAAAATGCCTAGGGTATGATCGGACTCGATCTGCCATACTGAAAGCGGAACGCCTATCTGTGAATTATAACTTTTCGGACTTTTAACGATATTAAAGTCGGTTGCTAAAAGTTGATATAACCATTCTTTAACAATCGTTTTTCCATTACTCCCCGTGATACCAATTGTTTTTAGGTCAAATTGATTCCGGTGTTCAATTGCAAGCTTTTGAAGCGCCGCCAAAGCATCGTCTACCAGTAAAAAATTGCAGTCGGGATATTCGTTAATGTATTTCGCTTCGGTAATGACAAAATTTCTGATTTCCTTTGTGTAGGCATCTTTAATAAATTCATGTCCGTCACGGTGCTGAGAAAGGGCAAAAAACACAGAATTTTCAGACACCAAAACCGAACGGCTATCGATCACCAGATATTGAATAATCACCTGTTCATCAACTAATTTGGCATCGGCATTTAAAATTTCGGCTATTTTGGCAATGGTGTATATTGGATTTTGCATGCTTTATATTTCAGAAAAATACGGTAATCGCTATTATTTTTACGAATTTCAGTAAATAATTATGAAAAGCGGTAAACAAGAGGCAGTATTATTAGATAAAAAACAAGCGCTGGTAAAAGCGGAGCATTTTTGTGTTTACCAGGAGCGTTCGCAAAAGGAAGTACGGTATAAACTGGTAGAATGGGGAATGCGTGGAGATGAATTGGAAGAGATTTTAAGCGAACTGATTTTGAATAATTTTTTGAATGAAGAAAGGTTTGCTAAAAGTTATGCTTCGGGCAAATTTAACATCAAACATTGGGGGCGTGTAAAAATTAAACAGGGTTTGAAATTAAAGGGTGTGCCCGATAAAATTTTGCAAAAGGCAATTTACAGCATCGATGATGATGATTATTTACAGACCATCGAAAAATTAGCTTCAAAAAAAGCAGCAAGTTTGAATGAAAATGATCCGTTTAAAAGAAAAAACAAGCTGATGAGCTACCTTCAGGCAAAAGGTTTTGAAACTGATTTAATTTTACTTGTACTGAAAGCCAGCAATTTAAATTAAATATTAAATTTTTAACAAGAAATCTCTTGACAGAAATATAAATCTGCCTATATTTGCATCACCAAAACGAAACAACAACATCAGTTTTGTTCATGCGAAAGTAGCTCAGTTGGTAGAGCACGACCTTGCCAAGGTCGGGGTCGCGAGTTCGAATCTCGTCTTTCGCTCCAAAATGCCTTCCTACCAGAAGGCATTTATTTTAAAGTTAACCAAGCCGATGGAGATCGGTAGCGGCTAATGCTCGGGTGGTGGAACTGGTAGACACGCAGGACTTAAAATCCTGTGCTTTCAAAGGCGTGCGGGTTCGATTCCCGCCCCGAGTACACAAAAAAAATCGAACGAAAACCTTTTAGAAATGAAAGGTTTTTTTGTTTATAGGATTATTTAGGATCAATACCAGAAGTTGTGGAGGAAGGTAAAAACAAATAGCTTTTGGCCTTGATCCATTTATTGCCGAAGTTGCCATTCAGGATTTTCCTATCCTTGAACAAAAGTTCCATCCAAGTCCAGCTTGATTATACCGATAAATAAGTATTGTAACCGGGTGATTCCGTCCTGCAGGCAATCCTGATTTTATAGGGCGCTGAAATTGGATTTATCTGCCGTTTGAAAGCCCTTCATCAGCCCTGTTGTTTCAATTCCAATCTGTGCCCGGAACAATACCCAAACAAAAACCAACGAAAATGTCAGCAGGCAAATACAAACCGGACCAAAAGGCGAATACACAAACCCGAATCAACTGAACATCCTACTAAGAATCAGCGATATAACATCAAAATACCCAATAGTAAGTATTGGTATGTCTGCTAAATTTCTATAGATTTAGTTAACCAAACCAACATTCGGAACATTTCGAAAAACTAAACTATTCATCCACCATTATGAACAATGCACTCAAAAAAGAGCGCGTTTTCTTTCCATGCAGTTGGAGGGAAACGATCTTTTGGAACTCCTGTGCGCAGCAAAACGCAGGGACCCGAAATAAAAAAAGAACAACCTATGTTCTGATTATCCTGCTGTTGATAAACAGCGGTGCCATTGCACAATCATCAAGCCCCCTATTCTCCGCATTCAAGCAGGGCATTGTAAAAACCCAGGAAAAAAAAGCTGGAAATTGCGCCTCGGTAGCAATTATCAAAGCTGCCATCGGCACCTATGGTACCGGAAAAGTTTTTCAGCAGCATCTGAGGGAGAACGGGATAGCGGTCATCCTCAGGGACGGCACCCTGCTAAGCCTAACGCTAGCTGAACTGGAAATGGCCAGCGCTGCCAGCGCGTTCCTTCCCGGTGACACGGCACAAAAGGAACTCAAGGAAATCTTCAACTATGCCCAGCTCTGCTTCGCAGTACTCGTGAAGCGTTATCAGGGACTGACGGAGCCAGCCACTGGCAGCTATAGTGAGGCTTTAGCAGATATCAATGGCGGCTATAGGACCGAAGAAATCTATAAACTTCTGGGCTTAAAAGTCCTTCCTTTGGATGAAAACCCTTCTTACCAAACTTTAAGCACTCATGCTAACCTATTGATATGGAATACTGCCCACGCGGTATACTATAGTAAGGGATATTATGATGAATCCGGAAACCGTTTCCCCACCGCATTGGAAATCGATCAGCTGAGGAAAAGACATGCAAGCTTTTGGGGAACGCTTATCAACGGATCTAAGCCCCGCGGAGGATATTCCTTATTGGATTAGCAAAAAAAAAGCAGTTAAATTTTCTTTAACCAAACCTAAACAAAATGGAAAATAATATTCTGGACTGCCTGATCTCGATTGCGATCATTCTCTTCCTCCTGAGCGTGATCGTGGAAAAGGTCACCCAGCTCATACGCAAATACTCGCCTTTCATCAGGCCGGGAAACTTGCTATACAAAACTTTTGCTACTCGGATCTGGCGGAACGTCAACAGGAAATCAAATGACCGGGGCCCCGAACAGAAAAAAAAGATCGAACGCGAGGTCACTTCATTAAGCCTGATCATCGGAATCCTGATTGCAGGGATTTTTCATATCGACCTGTTCGAAATGCTTAAGCAACCGGATCCAAGGATGGTCATATTCTGGGACCCACTTCCGACCTTCAGCACTCTGCTCGACTTCCGCCTGTTGGCCTCCATTGGCTTGACCGGATTCTTTCTCACCTTTGGATCCAAGTTCTTCCACGATCTTTTGGATATGCTTTATCAGGTGAAGAACATCAAGCGGAAACTTGCAGATGAGAACACCTTCAATGCGGAAGACATCGAACAGTTTGATGAGTATGTCTCCAAGCGGTATGGATCCATTATTCAGGATGCCATCAGCCAGAATCTTTCCGCGCTCAGCCCGAAAGGAACCATGGCCCCTCCGATGCACGGCAAGATGATGGAAAAAGGAAAGCTGGTGGACTGTATCGATATTAGGGTAATTACCCGAACCAGCCCGATCCTTCCCTCAAAAGTAGAAGTGAAGCTGGAAAAGGGGCAGGTGATTTTGGTTCCTGTCAACCTGGTCCCTGTTCAGGGAAATCCGCCTACGGTGCAGAGCCAACAGGGTGACCCGGTAGGCCTAGGAAGCAATTCAACTCTTGATGGAACCATCTGCTGCCAGGTAAAAAGGAATTCGGACGATAAACTGGGTCTGCTTACCTGTAGCCATGTGCTGGAAGGGGGCAACTCAACGAATCATTTTGGCAACATCAGTCCCTCCATTAGCGGTGTTGTAGATAAAACCAAAAATGGAAAATTCTTTTGGGCGATCTGCAACAGTAAACTGGATGCGGCGCTGATCAACATTCCAAACGACAATTTTTCCTACATCCACCCCACCAAAAATGCCAGACCGGTTAGCAGCGCAGACATCAAGGTCACCAAGGTCAGGGTCATCCGTCAAAAGGGAAGGATCCCCAAGAATGGAACGATCATTAATGCAAATGTACCCATGCCCATTGAAATCAAATATAGTGATGGGAATTTTGGGGTAATCAACCTCATGCTGCTCTCGGACATAAGTACCAAAAACGGGGTCACCAGTTATAGCTCGCTAAGCTTTCCCGGCGACTCCGGTGCATGCGTATACGATGAACACGATCACCCTATAGGGATGGTAATCGCTGCAGACAGCAATTTTACCTACGCCCTCCCTCTTGTTGAAATCCTGAAAGAAGCAGATTCGGTCATCCAATTATAACCCAAACAACATGAAAAAAAAATATTTTTACCTCGCTTTCCTTTTTCTCCTACTCTGCAGCCACCTGTCCAGCGCACAGGATCTGAACATTAATGTTACCAAGCTCCAGGATACCCAGTCTGTAGCAGCCAAGTTCGCCCAGGGCATCAAAATCATCTTTCAGGGTGAAAAGGCTTCCAAAGCACCGCCCATCACCATTTTAAGCGATCAGGGTGTTGAGCAAAAACCCGTGATCGAAAAAAGCGGCACCGACTATATTCTCAAAATCAGCTATAGCAACACCACCCGGATGCTGGAAACGATGTTAGCAGATGACCAAAAACTCAGCCTGAGCGGGAGTCAGGGCATCGGCATATATTATATGCGCAAATTTATCAGAATCAAAAACAATGACAATAGGGAAGAACCGCCCCAGAACAAAAATACCAATGTTTATAACTCGGCACTCCAGGATGCGTTAACATTATCTGACCTATTCAAAAAGGGCGATAATGGGATTTATATTTTATTGGCCAAGCTTAAGCATACCGATGAGAAAGACCCCAAGGAGCTGGCGAAATTATATGGGGACAATGCTTTTATGAAGAAATTCTTCGAAGAGCTTAATGCCAAGAGCATGAAAGAAACTGCTGCAGGAATTAACTCAGGTGGCATCGCCCAATTCGGCGCCAAGGCTCTTGGCTGGGACGTTACTAGTGCAACAGACGGCATGGCCAAATTCCTGGTCGAGCGGAGCAAGCAGGAACTCAGTATCGCCTTCTTCAGACGGTTTAAGGAACTTATCAACAAACCCGAATACCGGGATGCACAGATCCTTTTTCCGCGCACCATGGAAACTTTAAATGTGATCGATCGGGACATCTATATGTTCGAGAACTACATCTCGACCTTGAGGGAAAGCTTTAAGGAGGATCTCTCATTGCTGCTTGACAGGATGCCAAAGGTTATTAAAGAAGGCAGGTTCAGTGTTTATTTCACTGACCATCCCGACCTCAAATATTCTGCGCTGATCGGCCTGTTTATCGCCATGGAGCTCACCGAAGGAAATCATCCGGCCGACATCATCCGTGATCTTCCCACTGATTACATCGATAAGATCAACAACACCGACCTTAAGTCCAGCATCAAACTTGTCCAGATTATCTCCGAGTCCCTAAGATCTCCCGATGAAGGAAAATATTGGGAGACAAAAGAGAAATTAAAGCTGCTAGCTAGCTCCGAAAACAACTTTCTTGTCGCCAGACTTTACCTTGGACTACTTTATGAACAGGTTAGCGAAATCTCCTTTGGTGGGGAGAAGCTAACCGCTGCATTGAACAAACTTGCACCACAGGCCGAAAAGGTTCAAGAAGCGATCGCGCTCATCAAACAGATCGGTGAAAAGTGCAGTTCCATTGAAAGTGCTCTGGCTGAGCTCAAGGAAAAAAAGAACGAACAGCCCCGGATCGAGCTTTACCACCGGATCTTCCTCTCCTCGACCGAGATCATCGAAATACTCTCAAACAATGAGAAACTGGCGGCACTTGGCATCACCAATCCCCTAGCTGTAAAGATTCCCGAATACCTGGCCTATACCAAGAATGCAGCAAACCTGGCGCTTAACCTCAATCGCAACAATTATGGTTCTGCAGTGGTTGATATCTTCAACCTTTATTCCCAGTATACTGGTCAACGGGACAAATCCTCAAATGAGCTCCAGACTCCGAATGGTGAAATCTATGTGACCAAACCCCAAACAGCAAACCTGGATGACCAAAAAACCAAAGAGGCAGCCGAAAAGGCCAGCGAAAAAGCCAATGAAGAATCTTCAAAAACAGCAACTTTTATCAAAAAATACGGGAATTTCATGGCTAATGTGGTGAACGCTTCCAGCTCGTCAGACATTTCCGCTGCGATCAAGGCAGTCGCCCTCCCTGTAGGCAGTGCTTCGATGAAAAGACAGAACAGTTTCAGTATTTCCTTAAATGCGTATGTAGGTCCTTACGTGGGGTCAGAAAAAATCCATGGTCTTGACAACAGCTACAAACTAAATACTGCTGGATTGACCGCTCCGATCGGAATTGCCATCAATAAGTCCTTTGGTTTTAATAAAAAGGCTGGTTGGTCGGCAAGCTTATTTTTATCCATCGTTGATATTGGGGCGCCGGTCGCCTTTAGGTTTAAGGATGATGAGACCGAGCAGATCCCAACTATCAAGCTAGGCGATATCATTTCTCCTGGAGCTTTTATTTCACTGGGGATTCCAAAGGTTCCCATTTCATTCAATATCGGTTACCAGACCGGACCGCTCCTGCGCAAGCTCTCGGATACAGTTGCCGAAAAAGCAGATACCCGTTATTCCAGGATCAGTGCCGCATTTGTGTTGGACATCCCATTATTAAATTTTCTTAAAAGCAGATAAGCATGGAAAGCAACCAAAAACTAATCAACCCACTTGACAAGATTGCCCTTAGCCTCTCGGGCGGAGGCTACCGTGCTGCTTCGTTCCATCTGGGAACAATGGCCTATCTTAACCGGCTTATTTATGATAAAAATCCTCTTCTACAGAATCTTCGGATGATCTCTACGGTTTCGGGAGGAACGATAACCGGGGTAGTATATGTACTCATGCGGAAACAGAAAGTAAGTTTTGAAAAGATCTATGAGCTACTGCTGCAACAACTGGAAAGCCTTGATCTGGTGCGGACCGGGATTACACAACTCAATCCGGACGCGGTCTGGAAAAACCCCGGAAAGACGAAGAACCTGATCAATGCCTTCGCCGAGCAGTATAAGAAACATTTTACCGGGAATGCAGTAATGGCGGAGCTTCAAATCCTTCCCGACAAACTCGAACAGGTCGTTTTCAACTCGACCGAGTTCAGCAATGCCATCAACTTTCGCTTCAAGAACATTAGCCTAAGTCTAACTTCTTATGCTGGAAACTTTTACAACCGGATCTACGGACCGGAGCTGGATGAAGTCAGCATGGCCGACATCATCGCGGCTTCGTCCTGTTTCCCGGGCGGATTCGAGCCTATGCTCTGGCCAGACGATTTTATCCACGACCAAAGCCCGAACCTGAGCGCATTAAAAGCGAGCAACCTTGTAAAACAGCAGCCACCAATGGGGGTAATGGATGGTGGCATTTTTGACAACCAGGGAATCGACAGCATCCTTTCTTACAGTAAAGATCCATATTTTGACCTGATTATCATCTCAGATGTTGCCTCTCCCGACATGCAGGCATTCAAACCATTTATTCCAGGGCCAAAGGAGGGCATCAAGGCATATACCTATAGCCAACTCAAGACCACGGCGCAGCGGATCGATCAGCGGATCAATACTATCTTATCACTCTGCCTACTGCTCTTCCCGTCCCTGCCGCTTTTCTGGCACTATGAGCACAACATTGCCACTGGCATTTTTTTAGGACTGAGCGGAGTTACTATGACGCTGATGATTTCCAAAAACTATCTTTTAAGGCAGTTCCAAAAGGGAAGATCATGGTTAGCTGCAAAACTTCTGGCCCTGATCCCAAAATTCTATCAGGAAAAGCTTTCGGCACTCGATATTGACCAGCTTTCGCTCCACCGGCTCGAGCCACTGATCATGGACAGGGCAAACTCCCTGATCACCCTACTGATCGAGGTATTTCTCAAAATTGTGCGTAGGCTGAACTACAATACCCTTTATGAGGACGAGCGCTATAAGTTTAAGCGGATAGACAACCGCATCAAAGAACTGACCGAAGCGGATTTCAAGAAACGCCAAAAGGGAGATTACGATACCCTGATCGGCAAGAACATTAAAAAAGTAGCAGAGGAGGCTGCCACATGCGGGACATCCCTCTGGTTCACCGATACGCAGGTACTTGACCAGACCTTGAGAAAGCTCATTGCATCGGGTGAGTTCACCATGTGCTTCAACATGAAGATCTACCTGGAAAAGATTATGACGGATAGTTGCAGTGGCTATGCCGAAATGGATACCACCAATAAGACACTCATCGATGAAGTCTATGCGCAGTGCATAGCAGATTTTGATCGTTTCAGGAAAGATCCCTACTTTATGTATGATGAGATGGCCGCAAAGCCGGCCGTCGCAAAGCGCTAAAGAAATGTTGGGGACTTGCCGATCAGAGCGAGATCTCCAACATTCCTTTCTTTCCATAAGTGGTGGAGTAACCGTGCATAAAGCAAAGGTCAGCATCCTCCCAGATCGAATTATGTTTGGTGCGGTAATTAAAATAAAGTTTTACATCGGCTGAAGAACGCTTGATGATCCTGGCAATGGTCTCCTGATGGGGATGGCCATAGATAGAACCATTGGTGGAGATCACAAAATGGTTGCAGTCTAAAAGTTCAAGAAGCTCCGGACTGGTATTTCCGCGACTCGCATGGTGGGAGATTTTGCAGAGATCCACCGCAAATCTGCCTTCGGGCTGAAGCCTTTTCAGGCTCTGATAAATCTGGCCTGGCTGCGCATCGCCCAGTAATAGGATTTTTCTGCCTTCAAACTCAAGCAGAAAAGCGAGGCTGCTGGCATTGGCCTCAGCACGGTCCTCTTCAAACTTCATTGCATTGAGCGCATCTACATTGATGGCTCCATAAGCTTGCTCATCACCCCTCTTCGGTTCCGCCTTTTCAGAACCAAATCCCGACTCAAGTTTCAGCTTCAACAGTTCAGCCTCCCATAACGGTTTGAGATCAAAAAGGTGCTGAAGAGAAGGGGAAAGCAGGGTAATTTTGAGCCCACCACGCAGTTCAAAAGCTGGAAGAGGTCCCTCCTCGGGTACAAAAAGCGCAGCTCCGCCAACAATATCGTTCCATTTCAGATTGTGCCGAAGTAGATCTCCGGTCATCAGCTCGCCCTGTCTGGAACCATAAGCTTCTTCACCCGGTCTTTCCGGAGAAAGGTGGTGATAGCCGTTGAACCAAAAATCCCCAACTTCAAAACCGAGCGCATCTGCTTCCAGGATTCGCTGAACCCCTTCAATGTGGTCCTTATCAATATGGGTAACAGCCATTATCTCTAGTCGGTTATGCCCATCTGGCAATCCATTAAGAAAGGAAAGGATTTCTGATCGCGTCCCTCCTGTACCCCCGTCGATCAGAATATATTTGAGGTTTCCGGCATCACCATAACCTATCAGGATCGAATCACCATATCTGGCCGGAAAAAATCTAATGGTTAAACTCATTTCAGTATTTGTTATTGATCAAATAATCTATCCAAAAATCCACGGTCATTTCGGTCAGTCAATGGGATTTCTTCTCCATTAATCTTACGCCCGGGGTTAATTACAGTGGTATTCTTTTGGCTCCAGTCGATCTTTCCGACGTAAGTATCCACCATCTCCAGCGCAGCTGCAATTTCTCGATCCCGTCCCTTGGCAAGGGTATGGAGCTGTTTTAAGCCATCGAATAATAGGCGGACGCCTTCTGTGTATAAAGGAATTCCCCGTTGCTGCGCTTCAAGCAGCCTCTCCCTCACCCTTAATTCATCACCAGGTTCATTCACACCATCATTGATCATCTGCCATGCGTGGATAATGCATCCATCAGGCATCCATCCAAACCAATTGGCCAGATTATTGGCCCAATTATGCATCCGCTCATAGTCCCTGATCTTGAGTAAAAAGTAACCGCCGATCGCCGCTGCCGCTGCATCGCGACGCTTCTCCTGAAACAACATCTCTGCTGCCACTGCCCCATCAAAAAATGACTCTGCCTGGATCATACTGCCATTGCTCATCAGATTCAAGAGTGATTCTGCAATAGAGTTTTCGGACATCAGTTTAATCTCGATGGGAATTGACTTCTCTTCAATCGGATTAAGCCTGATCTGTACGGACATATGCTGATTGAACGGACAGCAAAGCAGGATCGGTTCATAGCGGTTGGACTCGAGGAGCAACAAAGTGGTTTTACCGCTAAAAAAATCATGATTCAAAGGTCCATCCCTTAGCTCAGAATCGCTGAAGGTGATGATGGTCTCGGGAAGAAAATTACCCGCATGAAGGTAAAGACGCTTGAGCTGGAACTGAACACTTCGGTCTATTTCATACTTGAAGATGCTTCCAGATTTATCATTATCCAGATCAATTCCTCCCGAAGTTCCTGAAGGTGCATGCATTTCCAGATTGCTTTCTTCGGAAAGTATAAAATCCATCTCCTGGGGACCGGAGAAAGCTTTGTCTTTTTCCACGAGGTCCTCAAGATCAAAGTCTACTGATTTATCGCCTCCCTCACGAACATCTACAACCTTACTATACTGCTCACCGGTTGAAAAAGAAAGTTTTACCACGTAAAGCGCGGGATCAACATCGAGATAGTTAAAACTGTTTCCGGTAATCCATTTGGACTGCACCCGGTTAAGATTTTCATCCAGGAGCTCAACCTGTTTTGCCGTTTTAAGTGCAAAATCATTTTTAGAGGATACATCTCCAAAAATCCTGATCTTATTATTTCCTGCCATTACAGTTCGACTTTAACGTTAAAAATCTGCCTGATTCCGGGTGCGACCACCTTTTTGAAATCCGTTTTGTTCTGGTAATGTGGAACGGTAAAATTGACGGACATCTGATAGATCCCTGCTGGAATCTTTACCTTCCAGGGCGCAACTTCCGGGGCCCGACTCTGGCTTCCAGCTGCCCCCATATAAGTGAAACTTGCCAACGGCACTGCATCGGCCGGAATACAGTCCAGTTCAAGTTCGGCATCGGGATGCTTGGGCAGCTTAATGAAATTCCCTGGCTTATTGATCGTTGCGGTACAACGCTGGGCTGATGAATCCTTTCGCTGCGCAAGGGAGAGCCAATTGTTGATATTCGGCGGAAAATCTGCCGTTGAGATGATACATTCCGCACCGTTTTCCGCGCCAAAGCCTCTCAATCCACTTAAGATAGCTTCGAGAAAATAACTTGTTCCGCCCTTGATCCCGAATGCCTGCTCATTTGCAGCAGATCCGAGGACAGTCAGGTTATGGATGCACTCAGACTGAAGATTATCAATCACATCCACATTGGGCACTACGATCGTATTTCTCATCACATCGGCAGTTACGGACCGGCAGGCATCCACGAAAAAAAGCTGGGTCTTTGCCCTACAGGCATGAAAGGCCATTCGGGTAGCACTAAAGGGAATACATGAATTCCAGGGATTTGCAGGAAACCTTCCAAAATCTGACAGGACAAGGTATTGCTCCTGCGGCATCCCAAAGCCATGTCCGGCATAGTAGAATACCGCTACATTATCCTCATGGGAACTGCAGCGCTCTTTCCATTCCCAATATGCTCTTTCCACATTCGCCCTGGTTGCCTCTTCTACCCCATCGGTCAAAAGCTCAACACTACCAAGGGGTGAGATCCACGAACTGCTTGTTTGAAGCGCCATTACCTCATCATAAAAGGCATGTGCCGAAATCACGGTAGAATCCAACTGTCCAAGTCCCTTGGCCAAGGCAAAGGTCTGTACCTTTTCCTCGTCACCCCCTGTAAGGTATGGATAATGGCCAACCCCGATAATCATTACATGAGTCTGGGGGCCGGGCTTGATATCTTTAAATCTAATTGCCATAGTTTTTGAAGCTAGCACCTAAAGACATAGCTAAATCGGCAGTCCCTGTTATGAAGAGGCATAACCATGGTAACCACCATCCGATCTCGAGCCCCAGAATTTAGATACACTAAAATAGCGATTTTATTTATAAACCACAAAGAAATAGACGATTACCATTCTAAAAACGCTAAATGATCTTTCAATCCTGATCTCACTCTCTGCAATCATTAACACTTTATTTGTCCAGATATGAAATTATATACCCCTTATAGAATTGACACAATATCCTACCGATATGATTAAATCAAGACTAGAATACATTAAATCCCTATTTACCTTTCTTTCTCCTTCTTCTCTAACTGTTCGGAAATTCCGAACAGTTGATTCTTTATCCAGTTCCTAGGATTGAAAAATATGTTTAATATGTTCGCTAAGTTTGCCTCGCTACGCTGAAAAAGTCCAACAATCTGGATCTAGGTAAGCCAAATTGTTTCATTTTCAAGCCTTACGACTATTTTTGTTTCACCATCTTTAGTGTGATAAACAAGAATTTGATCTGTTTTCATGGTATTAGATTATACAATATAGAATAACCGTGCTATTATTTAGAATCCACCAATAAGAAAATCATTTCATAGCAAACCTTATTTTTATCCCTTTGATTTTGAAGCACTAAGCATTTTATTCAAAAAATTTATTTTATTTTTTTGATTTGGAAAGTTTAATTTCTATATTTGCAACCCCAAAGGAATACAACAAGTATTCATTTGCGAAAGTAGCTCAGTTGGTAGAGCACGACCTTGCCAAGGTCGGGGTCGCGAGTTCGAATCTCGTCTTTCGCTCTAAATGCCTTCCTCACAGAAGGCATTTATTTTAAAGTTAACCTACCGAAGGATTTCGGAACAGGCTAATGCTCGGGTGGTGGAACTGGTAGACACGCAGGACTTAAAATCCTGTGCTTTCAAAGGCGTGCGGGTTCGATTCCCGCCCCGAGTACACAAAAAAATCGAACGAAAACCTTTCAGAAATGAAAGGTTTTTTTGTTTACAGTCATTTCTTATAGACCGAAAGGCTAATGGTTGATAGTGGAACTGGTGGACGCGTCCCGACCTAAGTCGGGATGCTTTCAAAGGCCTGCGGGTTCGATTCCCGCCCCGAGTACACAAAAAAAATCGAACAAAAACCTTTCAGAAATGAAAGGTTTTTTTGTTTATAGTCATTTCTTATAGACCGAAAGGCTAATGGTTGATAGTGGAACTGATGGACGCGTCCCGACCTAAGTCGGGATGCTTTCAAAGGCGTGCGGATTCGATTCCCGTCCCGAGTACTGGACGGGACTAACGTCCCAAGGTTAGTAGGCTTCTCAAATTTGAGAAGCCCATTTTCATTTATACCCAATGTGTTACTTAAAAATATTGAATCAATAGCGTATGTTCTAAACTTCCCTTCACAATACTGCATATTTCAATGAAACTGGTCAATCCATTTCGGGCCAAACTGTACGCGAATTTGATTGCCGGGCGGCTGTCTAAAATGTCCCTTTCCCTCTGAACAAAAACAGGCCTCGACCTCAAATTTCCTTCTTCCTGGAGCAACCAGATTCATCTAATTCAGGTTCACATCCAACCTATCCCCTAAGGTCAACAACGGCTCTTTAATTGAAAACCATAGAGGAATTACACCTAAAAGACGCGCCACAGCATCCAAACCCCACCAGACAGATCGAAGATTGCATCTAGTAGTAATTAACGCCTGAGCCTTTTATTTAGCCTGAACTTATAAAATTAAATGGAATTGCCAAGAGAAGAAATTCTGATCCAAAGATCAGCACCGTCAGTTTGGTCCGAAACAGCTCGTCAGTTTGCAGCGAAATAGAGTGTCAGCATAAATGCGAAACGCGTGTACACTTTTGCCGAAATACGCAGTAGCCGGTATGGCTACCTTTACAACAAAGGAAATAGAGGAATCAATCTCGTTGTTGGAAAAAATGGAAGGATTTCTGAAGGACATGATTGATAAAAATGTTTACACTATTTAGCGCTTTATTTACCTGAATCCCGTAAAACAATTTTACCTAAAATTGAACCTCTATCTGGTCAAGCGCGAACTTGAATTAAGAGCTTTTATGCAAAGTCGTAAAAATGGAACAGGACTATATGGTGCTCGATTTCCGGAGTTTTATTATCAGACGAATTCTTATTTGCCGCATGAAATTGGAATAGGAATTTGTATCTTTGGGTTGATAAGGATTGTAGTACTTTGAGATCATTTTTTAAGTAATGCAGGCTTTGAATAGTAAGTAATTTAAGATCCTGTCTATTGGCCCGAGCGCGTCATTCGTGCGTTCTAGCCTTTCAGAATAAAACATATCTGTATATCAAGGGGTTAAGACCACAGTTCGATTCCCGCCCCGAGTACACAAAAAAAATCGAACAAAAAAAGCCATCAGCAATGATGGCTTTTTTTGTTTAACAACTAATTCAATTCTTGTTACCTTCCTCAAAAAGGCTAATAAATCCTTGCAAAGCGGGTGTAAGTGGTAAATCTTTACGATAAACAAAAAGGGTAGTCATTAATCCAAGTTCGCGCGGAAGGGCAAAAGTTTTGATATTTTTACCACGATAAAAGCTGGAGATAATTTCTTTAGGCAAAAAACTAAAGCCAATACCTGATTCAATAAAATTAACTACA
The DNA here is from genome assembly GCF_059423705.1 of Pedobacter sp. GW460-11-11-14-TSB4. NCBI lineage: Bacteria > Pseudomonadati > Bacteroidota > Sphingobacteriia > Sphingobacteriales > Sphingobacteriaceae > Pedobacter > Pedobacter sp. GW460-11-11-14-TSB4. Next base: position 237,017 of record NZ_JBWKYI010000005.1, on the reverse strand, counting down.
CCTTCTATCGAATTCATAACCGTTTTATGATATTGATCAATCCCCTTGCTTACCAGCCACGATTCGAGCCTGGCCCTAAATACACAGCCCTGATCGAACACTATCGTTTTTACCGGTTTCTTATTCAATAAATCGTCAAGCGTTTTGCAGTCGCCCGGCGCAACCACAACAATTTCTTCTTCTTTGATTTTGATCTGATGCAATTCCTGAACATCTATTGGAGCTGGCACAAATGCCGCATCGAGCCTATAATTTATTACATCATTTAAAAGGGTCGGGCGCATGGCCGATTTAAATTCTAGCTCAACAAAAGGAAATTTAGCCGCAAGTTCGTTAACCAGCTCCGGTCCCTTAATCGTCATCATCGTCTCCAAAAAGCCAATTTTGATCTGCCCTCTAACCAAATCACTTTTACCAATAGCCCTCTTTGCTTCGCTAATGATGTGGTTAAGCTGCTTGCTGTACTGCATCAATGTTTCACCTGCAGCTGTTAGCGCTACCTTTCTCGATGTTCTGGTAAACAATGGCGTGCCGAATTCTTCTTCCAGATTTTTGATACGGGCAGTAACGTTCGACTGTACTGTAAACATGGCTTCAGCAGCCCTGGTAAAACTACCATGATGGGCAACTGCTTCGAACAAATTTAAATCATTGGTATTCATAAATCACAAATTATGATAATTAACATCTTAATAAATCATTTTTAATAATCAAATATCGTTGATAGTTTTTTTGAAAAGAAACAAAAAATGAAAAAATTAATTTGGTCAGCATTAATAATGGCTGTTGTATTTGGAAAATCAAACCTCATGGCACAATCTATTTCAACAACAAGCAAATCTGCTTCAGAAACAGCAAATGTTCATTATCGCCGCGTAAGTATAAATGGTTTGAATGTATTTTATCGGGAAGCAGGTCCGCTGGGCGCCCCAACGGTGTTATTACTTCACGGTTTCCCCAGCTCATCGCATATGTTTCGTAATCTCATCCCCATCCTGAGCAAAAAGTATCATGTTATTGCACCCGATCTGCCAGGTTTTGGTTATAGCGATCTACCTGAGCGCACTACATTTGATTACACTTTCGATAATCTGGCTAAAACCATGCAGACGTTTGTAGATGAATTAAAACTTAAACGATTCGCCATATATGTTTTTGATTATGGTGCACCGACCGGATATCGTCTCGCACTGGCAAATCCCGAAAAAATTACGGGCATCATTTCACAAAACGGCAATGCCTATGTAGAAGGGCTTAGTGAAGGCTGGAACCCGATCCGACGTTACTGGGAAAACGACACTCAAGCAAACAGAGCGGCATTAAGAGACTTTCTAACCCTTGAAGCAACTCAATCACAATATTTGACAGGGGTGAATGATCCTTCGGTTATTGCACCGGAATCTTACACATTAGATCAGTATTTTCTCGATCGTCCGGGTGTGGCCGAAATTCAGCTTGATCTTTTTAAGGATTATAAAAATAATGTGGCCTTATATCCTAAATTTCAGGAATATTTTAGAACATACAAGCCAAAAATACTAGCTGTTTGGGGCAATAAAGATCCTTTCTTTTTACCTGCTGGTGCAGAAGCCTATAAAAAAGACCAACCCGATGCAAAGGTGAAATTTTACAATACCGGCCATTTCGCTTTAGAATCGCATGTTGTTGAAATTGGAGATGAAATCCTTAAATTTCTGGCAACTTTACCTAAATAAGCAGAAAAGCAAACATAAATAAATTGGATTTAAGTGTTATCTATCAAAAAATTTTAGAACAATGGAACAAAAACCACCGCTACCACCATTTACCCATGAAACTGCAGTACAGAAAGTACAAATGGCCGAAGATGCCTGGAACTCACGCGATCCCGGGCGGGTATGTATGGCCTACACCATCAATACAGAATGGCGCAACCGAAGCGAATTTATTAATGGTCGTGAAGAGGTAAAAGCCTTTTTATCGGGCAAATGGGAAAAGGAACTGGATTATAAGCTCAGAAAAGAATTATGGTCGTTCACCGAAAACCGCATAGCAGTAAGATTTGAATACGAATGGCATAACGAGGCTGGCCAGTGGTACCGCAGCTATGGCAATGAGTTATGGGAGTTTGACGAAAATGGCTTAATGCAGAAACGTTATGCCAGTATAAATGATATGCAAATTGCTGAACAGGATCGACACTTGTAAAAATTGAAGTTTGAATCAACACAAAAGCCGTCAGCAATGATGGCTTTTGTGTTTTATTTAGTAACCCATTCCCTGCAATAACTGTGCACAATACCATTCCTGTCTTGGCAAATGAAATGGCCCTTTAAACAGGTTGCCTTTCGCTGTCTGCGCTACCGTACCATCGCGATGCAGGTAACCAAACCATTCTCCATGTTCCTGATCATGAAATTTATCGTAAGCGTAATCATGAACCATTTTATGCCAGCGCGCATATTTTTCATCACCGGTTAAGGTATAAGCCAATAATGTGGCAATAATCGTTTCGTTTTGTGGCCACCAGAATTTCATATCCTGCCAATACTCCTGAACAGGTTTGTTGTACACATCTTTAAAGTATAAAATCCCACCATATTCTTTGTCCCAGCCACGCGCCCACATATAATCGAGCATTTTACAGCCTAATTTAATTAATTCGGGATCGTTATTGCGGTATTTTGCTTCGTGTAAGATAAACCAGGCGCCTTCTATGGCATGACCAGGATTTAATGTTCTTCCATCGATATGATCGATTATGGAGCCATCTGGTGCGACCTGTTCCATCACACACTGGATATCATCTTTCACAAAATCGTTTTTGATTTCTTCAATCCAGGTTGAAATCCATTCATCACAACGCGGATCGCCAACGGTTTCCCTCAACTGCTGGGCGGTATTCATCATAATCATGGGTACACCTATCCCTTTTACCGGACGCGTTCCTGTAAATTTTGCAGGCAATAATCCTGGTGTTGTGGCGTATTCGATACATTTCCCAAACAGATATCTTGCTTTTTCAGCTGCAGCTTCATCACCGCTGGCTTTTGCATAGGCTGCATTGGCAATCACCGCAAAAGTTTCAGAGAAATAATAGCGTCTTTTGCGAATCGGCTGCCCCTCACGGGTTACATGAAAAAACATCTGTCCGTCGCTATCAAAACAATGGTTATTTAAAAAATCTATTCCGGATTTTGCGCCATCAAGCCACGCTTGTTTAGGTTCAATGGTATTACAAAGGGTAGATAACAACCATGCGGCGCGCCCCTGAATCCATACCGCTTTATCATCATCGATTAAACTTCCGTCACGATCGCGCATAAACAGATAACCGCCGTGTTCCTGATCAAACGATCTTGGAAACCAAAAAGGAACGGTATTATTTAACAACTGGTTTTTATAAAATGCAGCAAGTTTTTGCAGTGCTTGGGTCGTATAACTCATGTAGATTTAATTGATGGAAATGGAAAATGTGGAAGCTGGTAGTTTGGCTTCGTTAATTAAATTAGCCCTGGTAAAAGGTTGCCAGGCATATAAAACCTGCTTGATTTTCAGTTGAGCAGGAACAATTAAATGTACCTGGTTATTAATGATAGTCGCTCTGATGGGAAGGTGATTTCCCTTTTCATCCGCTACTTCAAAACCTTTTAAAACCGGCCCATTGCCCAACATCAGCCTTTTGGCATGGCTAAAGTTGATCATGATGGTATTTCCCTTACGTACAGCTTTCACTGCAACAGGGCCAATAGCTGAAATATTTTGATGGTAAGTATTTTTTAAGGCGAGTAAAGCCAGGCGTTCGCCTATCTCTTTTTTATGTGTAGGATGAACATTAAGCGAATCGCCCAGATCAGAGCTCACGGCCATACCTGAATTGGGAATAACAGCCTGCAGTTTTCGTTGTGCATCCCTAAAAAAGGGCCAGGAAGGACGATCGATAGAAGACAGCTGAACACTATAAAAAGGAAAGTTACCATTCCATTTTTCACGCCAGCTTTTAACCAATAATGGAAATTCGTGATTATAAAGCTCAATATTATGTGCATTGCTCTCTCCCTGGTACCAAATCACACCTTTTATTGGAAAGCCGATTAAATTAGAAATCCCGGCTTCATAATTATAGGCTGGTTCGTAAGGGTGCCGTTGTTTCGGGATCAATGCATTTTTGAGGTTTACATTTGCCCTGCCCCTTACCCAATCCTGGATAAAATCCGATTTCCGCCAGTTAGCCAACAAATCAACCAGCAAATTATCATGTTCTAATGTTTTTCGATCCATCCACGATTCGAGCGTTGAACCGCCAACGGCCATTTGAATGAGCCCAATTGGGATTTGCGTATTTGAGACAACTTTTTCTCCAAAATAATAAGCAACGGCTGAAAAACTACCGACATTATTTTCATCGGGTTTAGCCCAGGTTCCAGCGAAATAATTGAGTTCATTTACCTGCTTTAATGTTTTTTCATCCCAGGCAATGTTATCTGTTTCGGCCAGTAGATTATACTTCAATAATCTAACCGGGAGATTTTTGTTTAGCCGGCTTAAGGTAGCCTGAGCGGTAGCCGATGATTTTAACGGAAAGGCCATATTCGATTGCCCCGAACACAACCATACATCGCCAATCATCACATCTTTTAACCAAACAGCATGTTGATTTGACTTAACTTTAAGCAGGTATGGCCCACCAAATTTCATCGGTTTAAAAAACACTTTCCATTGGCCATTTCGATCGGTTATTGTTCGCCGGGTAATGTGGTTAAACTGGACTTCAATCCAATCACCAGCATTGGCTGTTCCATAAACCGGGATCGGCCGGTCGCGCTGCAAAACCATATGGTCAGCAAATAGTGTATTTAATTTAAAGCCTCCAAAATTTCCGGTAATATGTGCATATACCGTTTTTGCAATAATACCAGCGCCATTAATATCAGGATGGAGATTATCGGCAAAAAGCTCCGGGCGGTTATTTAAAGCATTATTGAGGTCGATCAGTTCAAATTGATTTGCCTTTGCAACCCCTTCAATTTTATCCTGAGCCTGCCCATACCAATCGCGTGTTCCCGACTTAAATCTTGGATGACCGCTAAAAATCGGGCTTAGTTTGCAGCAATAAATTTTAAGCTTTGGGTTTCCTTTTTTCAAGCTATCGATCAGCCATTGGTAATCAGCTTGAAAATCGCCTTTATAATTTGGCCAGTTACGGGGATCGGTATCATTTAAACCGAGATGAATAATGACAATATCCGCCTGAAAGTTTAGTGCATCATTAAATTCTTTGGTTTTAAAATAAGGATTATGGCCTTTTTTCAACAAGGTAGCTCCGCTATGGCCGAAATTACCGACCAGATATTGATCGCCCAAAAGCTGCTGCAATTGCGCCGGATAAGATTCTTGTTTTGGATTAGGCAATAAATAACCCGCCGTTACGGAATTCCCGACACAGGCAACCTTTACTTTTTGCGCATAAATATTGCCGCTGATCAAAAAGATCAGTCCTGTTATTAACCCGAAAAAAGCTTTCATAAGGTCTATTTTACGATTTCACTCACCGGAATACGCACAAAGTATAAATCTTTTAAGCCTTCGTAGAAAAAGCCAATGGTCTGGTCATCAATCTTCGTTAATGAGGAATAACCATAAAACTTTCGATCATCTACCAAGAGTTCATTTTTCTTATTCCAGCTTTCCCCCAAATCTAAACTTGCTTTTATGGTTAAATTGTAACGGTTGGCTTGCGTATTATCGTTCCCAAAAAATACCACTTCTTTTTCCTTACCTTTTACCATCACCATGGCTTTAATGAAACTGGCCATGCAAACCGGATCAGGCAATGCATTGTACGAAGTATGGTGTTCTACCCAGGTTTTACCCATATCAGCCGTTGTGGCTACACTTCTAAAGCTGCCGCGGTTATCGCGCATATTCAGCATTAAAATACCTGGTGTGGTTTCTATAATCTGGCTTTCGGTGGTGTTTGGCTTAGGGCCGTCTTCTGTTTTCCAGCTTAAGCCATGATCTGCACTATATAACAGTGTAGAATGTGGCATGGCATTTTCATCCCAATACTGCGCAGCAAAAACCAGTTTACCATCGGCCATAGCGATACCACTACCCGGACCGTTAAAAAACAGATTCCAGGCCGGATCTTTAACATTTTTGGTGATGCTTTTCGGTGCCGACCAGGTTAATCCATCATCATCACTACTCACCAATACCAACTGTCCGGTAACATCTTCTGACAAGCCTGGTTTTGATCCGGCTATTGATCTGTTTCCTTTACTCCACAATGCGGCTACCCATATTTTTTTGGTAACGGGATCAAAAAGAACCGCGGGATCGCCTACCCCATTATTTTCGTTCGGTTCGCCCATATCCATAATTACTTTCATGGGTTCCCAGCTTTTACCGCCATCGGTACTTCTGCTCATGCCCACGTCGATATTTCCGGGTAAATCCCCTGAGTTTTTATAGCGGATATCGTATACAGTAATCAACGAACCTTTGTCTGTTGTAGCAATTCCAGGGATCCGAAAGGTATTAATGCCGTTTTCGCCAGCCTTTTTTACTGCTATCCCCAATCTTTTAACAAAACCTTGCCCCTCTTCCTTAACGGTATATTTTTTAGCATTGGTGTCTTCCATCTGATTCACATGAAATTCAATTTTCGAATCGATATCGGCCTGATCTTTTAATTTTGCACTAAACCAAATGTAATACATACCCGGCTTGAGCTTAATGTTCACCTCAATGCCCATATTTACAGCTATTGGATTAATGGTAGTTAGTTTATTTTTTGCTGAAAAAAGTGGTTCCTGATCGGTAAAATAAACATCAATCTTTTCAACCGACTGCAGTCCAGCGGGATTGAGCTTGGCCGCTATTTTTTTAAACGTAATTTCTTTATCACCTTCCGGGATATAAATCAATACCCGCAAAAGTGGGTTTGAATCCATCCCTTTTAAAACAGGAACTACGGGTGAAGAAGCGGTAATGCTTAACCCTTTTAATGGGGAAGCCTGTAAGGTGAATGTGGTAAGCATGAGCAGCAAATTCAAGACTGCCCCTATTTTAATAAGTTTCATATTTTTTTCTGTTGATTTAAGCATCTTCAAAATCGTTAAATTTTGGACGCAGGAAATAAAGTTGAATCATTAAGGCAATAAAAACAATGATAGAAAGCATGGCAAAATCTTTCCCCAGACTACCTGAATCGGTCGATTTGCCCAATAAATCGGTAATGAAAGCCCCGGCAAAAACACCGGTCATATTCATCACCCCATATGCTGTAGCCCTAGATTTTGAGGAAACAAACTGACAAAGAATTGGCATATTGTTGGCATCAAACATGCCATAACCGAAACCAAAACAAAAAGCAGCTCCAATGATATTGAACAAAGAGTGGCCAAAACCAATAAGCAATAGTGATGGAATGGTTAAACCCAAGCCAATGGCACTGGTGTAAATACGCCCTTTGATATTTTTTTGCACCCACCTATCGGATAAAATACCTCCGAAAATTACCCCTAAAAATGAGGATGCCGCAATCGTAATGGTCGAAATGGGTCCGGCCTGTGCCATATCGATGCCTAAATTATTGGCAAATAAAGTAGGGAGCCAGTTTTTAGTGGCCCAACCAGGCAAACTGGGAATGGCAAAATAGATGAGAATTACCCAAAAAGAAATATTGCTGAATAAAAGCGCCAGTCCTTTAAAAAGCGGTTGTTTAATCCGGATCGTTTCGGTACCCTGTATTTCAGTATGTTTTTTCTCTCTTAAAAAGAACATCAGGATTAATGCATATACAATACCTACGAAGCCGAAAGAATGAAAGGTAGCCTGCCAAGAGAATTTTGAAGCTATAGTTGCACCAAAACCACCTAAAGCCTGCCCCATGTAAAGTCCTGTCATGTGTATACCAATGGCGACAGATCGTGTTTTAGAACTGTGGTAATCGGCAATGAGCGATAATCCCGCAGGAATATAAAGTGCTTCACTAACGCCCATTAATGCCCTTAACCAATAAATCTGATTAAAAGTAGTGGCGTAGCCCATTAAAAAAGTAACCAGCGACCAAACCATTAAACTACCAACAATTAACCACTTACGATTCAATTTATCGGCAATGATTCCTGAAACAGGGCTCATTAGACCATATATCCACAAAAAAATAGCCATCAGATAGCCGAAATTAGTGGCCGATTTTAGCTCAGCAATATCCATCTGCATGGCAGGTTTCATGGTCGAAAGCATTTGGCGGTCCATGTAATTCAACAAGGCTACAAACCAAAGCAATCCCACTACTACCCATGCGTATCTTTTCTCTCTCATTTGTTTGGTTTTAATTTCCCCATTAAAATATTAGGCGTTCTTACCCCCGCTTTAATTTCACCACCTGGGATAATCACCTCCTGACCTAAAAGCACGGCATTGGTGGTCACTGTACCATAAGGCAATAAACCATTTAGGCTGAGCCAGGTATTCTGTTTTAGATCATATTTTAGCACCGACTTACTAAAACCAGGGTGATTAGACTGAAGTTTAATTTTCTGCTGATTTAAACTTTCTTTTTTTACAGGATCTTTCTCCCGATCTATTCCGGCAATTAGTTTTTCTGCCTGATGAAAGGTTTCACCCTGATCTCCACTAAAAATGAAAAGATCTTGCGCATTTGCTACACCCGAGGCGGCAGATAAAGCATAAGGTAATGATTCTTTTATGGTCCAGGTTTGCTTGTCGATATTATAGGTAAATACATTTTTATAGAGCGTACTGGTATCGCCCTGGTTTCTTTTTCTACCCCCGATGATGAAAATTTCCCGGCTGGTTTCAGGATGCAGCAATACCGTATGTGAAACGGGATGAGGAAGATTGATCATTTTTTTCCATCCATCTTGTGGTTTTGTTAAATTCAAGGATAAAAATTGATCTGTTGCTCCATTTTCTACTTCGCCTCCAGTGAGGTAAACAACATCTCCTACTGCGGTTAGCGCGCCATTGCTTAGTCCATTTGGTAAATCGGGAAGAAAGCTGATCTGCAATTCATTTGCTTTCCAATTCAGGATCAATACTTTTTTGCTCAGTCCGTTTTCATTTTCACCGCCGGCAACAACAATACCATGTGGAGTACTACAAACTGCACTGTATGCCAGGTTAAAAGGTAATTTTAAGTCTTTCTTAGCGGGCATTAAACGCAGGTTACTATTGGCTTTTCGATACAGAAAAACATCATCGTAGTATTTCTTTTTGCCACCGTTCCAGGGCATTTCATTAGGAAAATTTGTTCCTCCTGCAATAAGCAACATGTTTTGACTGGTACCTGAAATCGCACCAGCTAAACCCATAGCGGTTGTTTGTTTAGGAGCAGGTGGTATTTTGGCGGCTATATTCCAGCCTATATTTTTAACATAGTGGTGCTGAGCCGATAATTCTGGTGATATGATAGATGTAAGCAAGAAAGTAAGGTATAAGATGATCTTTTTCATGAATACGAAATAGGGATTAAATAAAGATAACCATTGCTTAATGATAATTGAGCGCAATGCGGTTAAGCTTTAAACCTTTTCAATTTTATTTAGCCCGGCTGTTGATTTAAAACCTTCAAAGTCTAAACTTTCAACATCCTTTTTAAAGCGTTCGAATGCGGCTGTATCCATATTTTTAACCGGCAACCTGAATTCGCCGCAGTCTAAACCGATCATTTTCATATAAGCTTTACCTGTTGCAATTCCACCATATTTACCCAATAAGCGAATAAAATCAATTGATTTCTGCTGGAAGGCAACGGCGGTTTTCAGGTCATTTTGCTCAAAAGCTTCAATTAACCGGTTGTATAAAGGCGTCAAATAGTTAAATGTACTGCCTACAGCGCCTTTCGAACCTAAAACCAGCGCAGAAAGCATATTTTCATCACGTCCCCAAAGCATATCGTATTTATTATTTTTGAAACTCATGCAGGAAAGAAAGTCCATAAAATCCTCGTGGGTATATTTTACGCCTGCGAAATTTGCAATTTTACCGTCGACCGCTTCCAATAAATCGATCATATTGAGGTTTGCCCCGGTTAATACCGGAATGTGATAATAATAAAAAGGCATTTCGGGCACTTCTGCAGCAATTTCGGCACACATTTCGGCTAAAACCCCAACATTTGAAGGCTTGAAATAAGAAGGTGCGGTAAAGGAAACACCATATAAACCGATTTCGGCTGCATGTTTTGCCAATACTTTACAATCGGCCAGACAGGTACCACCAAGCAAAGTCATTACCTTAAAATCCTGATCATTTTTGGTGGCTGTTGCCCAGGCTTCGGCAACTTCCATTTTTTCTTCACGGCTAAGTGAAACCCCTTCTCCTGTTGAACCACAGATAAAGGCTCCTGTAACACCGTTTGACTTAAGAAACTGGTAATATGCTGGTATGATTGATAAATTTAATTTTCCTGATGGATCAAACGGCGTGAATGGCGCAGCGATTAATCCTTGTAAATGTTCGTGTTTCATTTGTATTGTTGATAATGGCTATGATGTAATTTGATAGCAGATAACTATCGGAAGGCACTTATCCCGATAGTTATCTGGTGTTATTATGTCCCTTTATATCCAGGGTTTTGATCGCCTTTTAAAGTTTCATCCTGGTTCAAAGTCGATAAATCAATCGGCCACAAAATTTTGTGGTTTTGCCCGGCAATGTTATCTAAAACCCCAACCAATGGCAAATCTTTACGAAAAACCAGTGGATTACCCGAAGCATCCTGCATTCTGCGTAAATCGTACCAACGTTTACCCTCAGCCACAAATTCTTTGGTTCTTTCGGTAAATATGGCCAATTCATTTTGCTCAAAGGTACCGTTAACAAATACTGGCGCAACGCCTGGTGCATATGCGCGATTGCGGACGATCATTATTTCTGCCGCAGGGCTTTGGCCTTGTTTGTTTTTCACTTCAGCCAGCATTAAATAGGCTTCTGCCAGGCGATATACCGGAAAATCATCAGAGTAGTTACGCGCGCCCTCTACTACCACACCAGGGAATTTTCGCAAATTAGTGGCATGAATGGTACCTTTGTTGAAATTCAAAAATGTAGCATTTGCACGTTTATCGTCAACATCAAACAAATTGTACAATTCTATTTTGTATTCGTACCGAATAATTGTTCCACCGCCATTTACCTGTAACGGGTCGGCAGGAATAGCCACACCCTTATCATCTACATAACCGCTTAAAGGATCGGTGATGGCGTAAATGAACTGGGAATAACTATTAGTTGCTTCACCAAACTGATTTCTCATGGCAAATATCATTTCGTTATTACCTTTACTCGCAGCAATACTTGCCGATTTAAAAACGTTACCAAAATCGGGCAATAAACTATATTTCGAAATTACATCTTCCAAAGCTGTTCTGGCCGTAGCTAAATCTGCTACAGTTGTTGCAGGCACCGCATTATCAATTTTAACCTTGGCCGACCATAGGTACACCTCCGCTTTCAACATCTGTGTGGCGCCAAGCGACCATTGTGCTTTTTGAAATTTTGTAGTGTAATTGGTTCCAAAGCTCGATGCCGATTTATCGATATCAGCTTTAATAAAATCAAGCGTTTCTTTTTCTGTTTTTGCCCTCGGCAAGTACATTTCCTGAGCCGATTTTGGATTTTTAATCAATAAGGTTGGCTCCATGGCTAAAGGTACCCGGCCAAAAGTACGGAACAAATGAAAATAATAAAATGCCCTTATTCCGTAAGCCTGACCTAAATAATAAGCCTTATCAGCAGAGGAAAGGTAATTCGCCTGTTCTACCTGATAAATGAAATTATTCACATCAAAAATTGGACGGTAAAAGCCCGACCAGCCGGTTATGCCAGTGCTCGATTCGCGGATATCCTGATTGATTACATTTGCAGAATTCAGCGATGCTGTACCTGTAAAACTGGTTCCGGTTCTTAAAGTTCCGCCACGCATTTCGCCCAGTGTGAATATGGTAAATTGAAAACCTCTCAATTGACTATGAAGACCAACCATCCCCCCCTCTACCTGGGCCGGACTTTTCCAGAAACTTTCGCTGGCAAAATAATCCTCAGGGGTGAGTTGTAATTTTTTACACGCACTGAAAGCGGTGCTTAATATGATTAAGGCAAAGCCTATTAGTATCTTTTTCATTGCAGTTTAATTAGAAAGTAAATTGAAGACCAAAAATTATCGTTCTAGGTAAAGGGTAACCACCACTTCCGGCACCACCAATTCCTATGCTGCTGCTTTCTGGAGAATAGAGGGTCGACTCGCTAAAATAAGCCAGGTTCTGTCCACTTACCGACAGGTTAATTCCTTCACTTTTTAACTTACTGGCCAATTTAGCTGGTAACTTATAGGTTAAGTTAACTTCTCTCAGTGCCAGATAATCTCCTTTATGATAATACATGCTTGATTCGCGGAAAGTATTGTTTTTATAAAGTTGATCTGCCCAGTAATAAGTTGGGAATTTTGCATCCGGATTACTTGGCGACCAGGTGTCCAAAACATCCGTAATGGTGTTAAATGTGCCCTGTGCATTACTTGCAAACCACGATCGTGGTCCATCATAAGCCATAAAACCTAAAGCATAATCAAAACGGGTACTTAGGGTGAAACCTTTCCAGCTTGCGTTTGCACCAAAACCTCCGGTAAAACGCGGAACGGTACGTCCCATGTAAACACGATCGAAGCTATTAATCACATTATCTCCGTTTACATCGGTCCACATTACATCTCCTAAAGCAATCGGAAAGTGCAGGTTTTTATCAGCAGCGCTCATTGCATTATACACATTAGGGTGCACAAGTCTTCTCGCTCCAATTAAATCAACAAAAGATGATGAAGCATAAGCATCTAAATCGGCCTGGGTCCTGATGATGCCTTTAGCCTGATAGGCATAAGCCACGTTTGGATCCTGACCTTCCTGCAAGCCTCCAACCCAGATCAACTCTTTGGTATTGGGATCGTAAACCTGCGTACCCCCTTGCCTGTTGTTTTCTAACCCGTTGGCAGGAAGTTTTAAAATTTTATTAGCATTATAAGCCATATTGAAATTAAAGTTTACCGTCCAGTCTTTGCTTCTCCATACGCTGTAATTCAAATCAACCTCTACCCCCTGGTTTTGCATATCGCCGTTATTGGTCGTAATGGAGGTTATCCCTGCACTGAGCGGAAATGTTAAGGATGCAATTTTATCACTGGTGGTTCGGTGATAGTAAGCCACAGAAAGATCAATCTTGTTTAACAAACGGGTTTCTAAACCAACCTCTTTTGTAATTAAACTTTCCCAGCGCAAATTGGGATTTGGAATATTGCCCAGCAAATAACCAATGCTGCTGTTGTATTTATTAGAGCCATACGATCCCTGTAAAGTATAAGCGCCAATAAAATCGTCACTCACATTACCGTTTGCACCATAACTGGCCCTTAATTTTAAAGTATTCACCACGCCGGTAAGTGATTTAAAGAAATCTTCTTTATGTAAGTTCCAACCTACCGAAACGCCTGGAAAATTACCCCAGCGATTGTTTAATAACCTGGAATATCCATCGCGGCGTAAGGTTGCGGTTAGCAGGTATTTTCCATCATAATCGTAATTCATACGACCAAAGAATGATAAAATGCGCTGACGGGTATGATAGGTATCTGTAGCACGTCTATCTTTTTCTGAATTGGTAAGTGCCAGATCAGAAAAGTCGTCAGTAGGTGCGCCGCTTCCTGAAGCAGATAAACCCTGGGCATACGTATCATAATATTCAGTACCCACCATGGCATCGATATGATGTTTGGTTGCTATCGTGGTGTTATAATTGATTACGCCATTATAGGTTTGGCTTAGCGTTTTATCAAAAGATGCCGACGAAGTACGGGTTCTGTTATAATTTCCGGGGCTAGATAAAAAATCCCTGTTGAAAGATTCATAATTCCCGTTGTTAAAGAAGTAGTTTCCACTCACCCTTAATGACAGGTTCTTCAAGAAATCTACTTTTAAAGCCTGGCTTAATGTAAATTTATCTGTATTGTTATTCCGGATAAACTTATCGTCGTTTACCGCCGGGTTGCCATCAAGATAATCTCTGCCGACCAATAAATCACCATTCTCATTCATTCCCCTCATGGTTGGTGGCGCACCTAAAGCACGGGTAAGATAATTTCCTTCCGAGTTAATCGCATCTCGCCATTTGGCATTGGCAAAATTTAAACTGGAAATAGAAGTTAACCAGGGTTTTATCTTATAATCGCCATTTAATACGAAGGTTAATCGTTTATAAAAGGTATTAATGGGCATTCCTTTTTCATCATAACTGCCCAAGCCTGCATAATATTTACCTTTCTCATTCCCACCTGTCATCGATACATTATAATCCTGTGTCAAACTATAATCTCTAAGTGCATAGTCTGAGTAGTTAAAATCCTTATAGATGATCTCTCTGTTTATCCCATTCGGATCATAGGCTCCCGCAGCATTGGTTTTTAAAGGGTCAGTCATCACCTGCCATCCTTTTGCCAGTAATTCTTCATTGGCAGCACTTCTAAACATTGGACTCCACACTGCCGAAGCATTCAGGTTTCCATCCAGAATATTCCCCGCAGCATCTTTATATAAGTTACCTGTACCAAACGGACCTGTTGTATTTAATTGCGTTAAACGGCTAGGTTCGTACATTCCTGAAGTTTCAATTGCTTTTCTCGACCAATAAATGTATTGCTCTGCATTTAAAAATTCGAACGGGATGTTTAATTTATTAATACCTACTTTAGATTTTATAGAGATATTGGAAGCGCCCTCTTTACCTTTTTTAGTGGTGATCAATACCACACCATTACTGGCCCTGGCGCCATAAATGGCCGTAGCAGAAGCATCTTTTAACACCTCAATCGATTCAATATCATCCTGGTTAATGTCGCTAAAACCCGATCTCAGCAAACCATCCACCATTACCAATGGCGAGCCGCCCCCTGTGTAACTGGTACCACCACGTAAAACAATATTAGGTACCGAACCCGGACGGCCAGAAGTTTGCTGAACCCTTAAACCAGGGATTGTACCAGCCAAAGCAGATGCCGGGTTAGAACGTATACCCGTTTCCAAAACTTTAGCATCCAGTTTTGATACCGAACCTGTAAGTTTCGATTTTTGGATAGTACCATAGCCCAAAACAACAACTTCATCTAAATTCTTGTTATCCTCTGCCAGCGCTACATTGATACTGGTGTTATTACCAACTGTAATTTCTTTGGCGGTGTAGCCTGTAAAGGAAAATACCAGAATATCTCCCTGTTTAGCGGCAATGCGGTAACGACCGTCATTATCGGAGGCTGTGCCTGTTTTCGTGCCTTTAACAAGAACGGTTGCACTTGGAATCCCCATTCCAGATACGTCAGTAATTCTACCCGATACCGTACCGGTTTGTGCCACGGCTGTTAGCGCAGTTAAGCAAACAGCCAAACTAAGCAGAAACTGCCTAGCAAATGTTTGGTAAATTTCTTTCATAATTTGGTTATCTTATTTTGTATTATGTTATACATAATAATACTAAGTACCGACTTATTTTAGATATTTGCAAATAGTTTCGATAAACTTTGAGCGAATATTTAGTTGCTTAACTTTATATTTGCCCAGAAAGCTATTTAAAGACCGATTTTAAAAGAAAATAAATTATACATAATAATGGAGAGCATCAGTAATTTTAAACAAGTGGATACCAGTTCGTTGGTAGATCGTGTAGAAGATAAGCTTGTTCAACTATTGCAGGAACGCAAACTTAAAGTTGGAGATAGCATCCCTACAGAGCTCGAACTTTGTGCCGCGCTGGGTGTAAGCAGAACAGTAGTTCGCGAGGCCATGTTGAGATTACGAATGATGGGATTAATTGAATCGAAAAAGAAAAAAGGCGCGGTGATCACCAGTCCGGATTTATTTGGCATCCTTTCCAAAAGTATGAATCCACATATTTTGGATCAGGGAACGCTAAAACAAATATTCGAAATCAGGCTGGTGCTCGAAATTGGAATGGCTGATTTTCTTTTTCAGCGCATTACCGCCGAAGACCTGAAAGAACTGAGAACCATTGTGGATAATGAGCCCGAGGCTTCGCAAGATCATTTATTTAATATCGAGCACGAGATTGCTTTCCACGGAAAGCTTTATGATATCACCGGAAACGAAACCCTGAGAAAATTTCAGAGCATGTTATTACCAATATTCGATTTTGTACACAATAGCGGCTTACTAAAAAAGCAAGGGCAACTGCATAAGTTTGTATCACATAAGGGTTTAGTCGACATTTTAGAAAACGGATCGCCTGAACTTTTCCGCAACGCGATGAGAAATCATCTCGAAAATCATTTTAACCGCTTATTTGCTGAAGAGTAGTTCATTGGTCATTAGTTCATTGGTTCACTAGTCATTAGTTCACTGGTCATTAGTTCACTAGTCATTAGTTCATTCGTTCAATGGTCATTAGCTAATTAGTATGGATAATTGGTTAATTGATTCATTCGTTCAATGGTAGTTAGTTCATTATGATGGTAATTCTTTAACTAACGATCGAATTTAAGCTCCATCCTCGTTGTAAGCCGATTTTCACCAGTAATCCTATCTACAGCGCAACCCCTTAATGTTCTTAACCTCTTAATGTTTTAAGATTTGTTAACATTCATTCCCTCAACAATGGCCTGATTTGATCTACATCGCTTGAGCTATGCGTAAAAGAATCCTAAAACAAAAAAAGGCTTTCTTTATGATAAAGAAAGCCTTTGCCCGGAAATGATCCGTCTAACTTAGGATAATCTGGTAATTTACATTTACTCTTTTCGGATAATTGCTTTCCTCATTATTTAAGGAAACAAACGCAGCATTATCATGAACTTCATTTTTCAATGCATGTTCATAATGCGATTGGATAGTTTCTTGATAATCGTGCTGAAGGTTTTTCGTTGTTTCGGCTAAAAGATTTCTGTCATTCAGGTTTTCTGGCAATAAAGTAATATCGCAGTTTCCTTCACTGATTTCTTTGACTAAGTATTTCATTTTTGGTTTTAAATCTTCGTTTCCTGTTTTATAAATAAGATTTCGAGAACGGTCAAAAATATGGTAAGTCTTTATTTTGTATGTAATCTAAAAGTTAATTTTTTACTTAAAATGATGTATTAACTTTTATGCAGCATGCATTACAATAGCTACATAAAACCATTGGAGTGTAACTAAGGTTCTCCTATTCAAAACCAATCGTTGTGCTTTCCATAAAAACAGATTGAAACCTTTTAGCCTGGCCATTGTTAAGCAAACACAAGTAATTTATTTACAATAGGTTAATCAGTCACAATAACCTGATGGAGAACGAGAAAAATGAAAAGAATATTAGTGGTTGACGATAATCAGGAAATACTGGAGCTTATAGAATTAATTTTAAATCTGGAAGGTTATCAGGTAAGTGGATTAATGGATGCAAGTCATTTTAACCAGCGGATTACCGATTTTAAACCTGATTTAATTTTGCTGGATGTGATGTTAGGTGCCCTGGATGGGCGTGATCTTTGTAATCTGCTCAAAGCAGACCAGTTAACCTTACATATTCCGGTGATTATGATTTCTGCCAGTCATAACTTAAGCGATATGAAAGGCAGTATTTGTCACCCTAACGATTTCATTGCCAAACCATTCGACATCAGCAACCTGATTAATAAAGTAAGCGCACAGCTAGCAGCCTAAAAGATATTTAAGGTTTTGCGTTAAAATAATTACTCATAAAAACGCTCTGAAACTTAATGGCATTGGCCCAATAGTCCCAGTTGTGTACACCAGGTCGGGTGGTAAAATCGTGCGGAATATTGTTATACAAAAGCTCGTCATGCAAACGTACATTCATTTTATAGAAAAAATCTTCGGTACCACAATCGATGGCAATGGCAAGTGCACCAGGTTTAATGCGATAAATCATGTCAATCACACTGTTCTGTTTCCACCGTTCCGGAAATTCATCCTGCGTACCTAACCTTTTCGAAATATTCCACCCATTTGGAAAAGGTTTAATGTCTACGCCCCCACTCATGCTGCCCACCGCACCATAAACATCCTGATGTTTAATCGCCAGGTATAATGCACCATGTCCGCCCATACTTAAACCCGTAATGGCCCTGCCCCTTTTTTCGGCAATGGTTTTATAATGTTCATCGATATAGCTTACCAGCTCTTTAGCCACGTAAGTCTCATATTTCCATTCAGCATCTACCGGACTATCGAAATACCAGCTGGTTACATTACCATCCGGGCAAACAATAATAAACTGATATTGATCGGCCAGGTTTTTAATGCCCGGTACTTTTTTGGCCCATTCGGCATAGCTGCCACCAGCACCGTGGAGCAGGTAAACCACTGGGAAAGTTTTTCCGGTTTTATAACTATCGGGCTTAATAACCACCGCCTTAATATTTTTTTTCATTGATTGGCTATAGGTCAAAGCAGTGTCTACTTCAGCAGCATTTAAGATATGGCTAAACAAAAACAAACAGATGGCTATTAAAAAGCTATTTCTCATGGGTAATTTTAACTATTAATACGATACGGTGCTAAATTTATAAAAAACCAGCTATTGTTTGCCTTTTCTACTCATGAAAATCAAAAAATAATTGGGTTTGGGGCATCTATTCCTTAAACAGCTAAAAAACTTTAAAACAATTTTGTTACCTTATGGTTGTTGAACGGTGAACCCATCTAAAAATGCTTAAAACCTACCCATTTTACATCAAAGCTCCTGTAATTCTTTTAGGAATCGTAATTACAGTATTTATGATGAGTGTGCTGAGAGATATTCTTGTGCCACTTGCTTTCGCAGCTTTAATTGCGATATTACTTAATCCGCTTACCAATCGTTTCGAAAGGAAAATGCCCAAAATAGTAAGCATTATGCTCGCTATGATTATCGGTATTGTGGTGGTCGTTGCCATCCTTTATTTTCTATCCTCGCAGGTCGCGCACTTTTTTGATGACCTGGACAGCATTAAACACAAGTTATCACAATTGTTAGAAGAAATCAGAGCCTGGCTACAAACTACCTTTGGCATTTCTTCACAAAAACAAATGCAAATGGTTAACGATGCCGCAAATGGCAGCAAGGCATTAATCGGCCAGACCTTAAGTGGCTTAATGGGTGTATTAAGTGTGGTTTTTCTAATACCTGTATATACTTTTTTAATCCTGTTATACAAAACACTGATCTTAAACTTTATTTACGAAGTTTTTTCAGAAGAAAACAAACAAAAAGTTGCCGAGATTTTAGGCGAAACGAAAGCGGCGATTCAAAGTTATATTATCGGTTTACTGATCGAGACTTCAATTGTTGCGGTCATGAACTCGGCCGCCCTGCTTATTCTTGGTGTACAAAATGCCATTCTGATTGGCGTTATCGGGGCAATATTAAACCTGCTACCCTACATCGGAGGGATTATTGCCATTGCCTTACCCGTATTAATGGCTACTTTAACCATGGATGGTTTTACTACTCAACTTTTAATTATAGGTGCTTATGCGCTGATCCAGTTTATCGATAACAATATATTAGTACCACGCATTGTTTCGAGTAAGGTGCAAATTAATGCGCTGATCTCTATCGTAATTGTATTGATGGGCGCTGCGCTTTGGGGCATACCCGGTATGTTCCTTTCCATTCCTTTTATTGCGGTGCTGAAAATCATCTTTGACCGGATTGATGGCCTTAAACCCTGGGGGAAATTGCTGGGTGATAACATCCCGACTGAACACATGGGGCAAGTGAAAAGATTTAGGAGGAAGAAAACCGTGGCTACTGGTAAATAACATTCCTTTTATTTATTTGAAAACAGGCATTCAATAATTGGCCACCTAGACCCGATTGGAGTGGGCATCCCGATAATCATCGGGATAAAACGGAAAGCGGGAACAAACCTTAATAGTCGCACCAAATTGCGCACCTCATTTTCAACCTGGTCATGTTCAGCATGAAAGGGCACATATCATTTGCCGCAAATTTCGCAGAAAGCGCTGATTTATAATTTTAATCTGCGTTCATCCGTGTGATCAGCGGGAAATATCTTTCGACTCCGCTTAGGGTGACAGCCGAATGGATAAATTGCCAGGCATTGATATTTTAATCGCACCAAACTGTAACCCCAATATTTAATTTTGTCATGTTCAGCATGAAAGGGCGCATATCATCTCCCGCTAATTTCGCAGAAAGCGCTGATTTATAATTTTATCTGCGTTCATCCGTGTGATCAGCGGGAAATATCTTTCGACTCCGCTTAGGGTGACAATCGAATGGATAAATTGCCAGGCATTGATATTTTAATCGCACCAAACTGTACCCCCAATATTTAATTTTGCCATGTTCAGCATGAAAGGGCGCATATCATCTCCCGCTAATTTCGCAGAAAGCGCTGATTTATAATTTTATCTGCTTTAATCCGTGTGATCAGCGGGAAATATCTTTCGCCTCCGCTTAGGGTGACAATCGAATGGAAATCACATATGATCTTCCGATCAATTGTAAATTTTATTACTTTTGGTTTATTCTAATCAACATGAAACCAACCGCTTTTCTTTACTTAACGCTACTGCTAACGGCATTAATTTCTAAAACTTTTGCCCAAAACAAGTTACAATCTTCATCCTTCATCACTTTTAATGGCTATAGCCATACCATTGCTGAAAAATTTGGGAAAAGCGAACCCGTAACCGTTGCCTTTTTAGGCGGATCGATTACCAATATGGAAGGCTGGCGTGGATTGGTATGTAACTATTTAGCCAAAACGTATCCGCAAACAAAATTTAGGTTCATTAACGCTGGTATTCCATCATTGGGCAGTTTACCGCACGCCTTCCGCCTTCAGCGCGATGTACTTGATAGTGGAAAAACAGACCTCTTATTTATAGAGTCTGCGGTTAATGACCATGTCAACAAAACAGCAGAACAAACACAGCGAAGGGCTTTAGAGGGCATCATCAGACACACCTTAAGTAAAAATCCGAAAACCGATATCGTCATGATGGCTTTTGCCGATGAAGATAAAAATGATGATTTTGATAAAGGTAAAATCCCAACTGAAGTAAAGGTGCACAGCGATTTAGCCGAATATTACCATTTGCCATTTATTAACCTCGCTTTAGAAATTGAGAAGCGCATTGCCAATGGCGAATTTACCTGGAAAGGTGATTTTAAAGACCTGCACCCTGCACCTTTCGGACAGCAACTTTATTTTAATACGATCAAAACTTATCTGGAAGAAAATCAGAAAAATGCCGGCAAAAAAGCTTCTGCGAGTCTTCCTAAAATCATTGATAAATTTGCTTATACCAAAGGACAGTACATCAGTATTAATGCTGCCGAAAACTTAAATACTTTTAGCATCAATAAAGACTGGAAACCAAACGACGGATTGGAAGGCAGGCCTGGTTTTGTTCATATCCCGGTGCTTGAAAGTGATACCAGGAACAGTACCTTCGATTTGATTTTTAAAGGCAATGCTGTGGGAATTGCGATTTTATCGGGTCCGGATGCCGGAGCGCTTCATTACCGTATAGATGATGGAGCAGAAAAAATGGTCGATCTGTATACACAATGGAGTTCTAGCTTACATTTACCCTGGTACTTGTTACTCGGCGATCAATTGACTAACGGCACTCATAAATTAAGTGTACGCATCAGCGATCACCACAACTCAAAATCAACAGGTTATGCTTGTCGCATTGCTTACTTTTTGGCAAATTAAAATTAGACCAATATCGTGGTCGTTTGTAACCTATTGTTTGGATAGATGTTTTGAGCGTTTTGCTAACTAACTTTAATAAAACGCAGGTTCTACCGAAGAACGCCGTCAATCCCAAGGGCCTGAAAAATCAAAAAACAGGTGCTCAATAGTAAACATTGCATTAACAAACCTTAAACGCAGTGGTTTTGTGTTCATAAATGCTAATTTAAAGTTTTTAGGAACATTGAACACAAAACGAAGTGCCACTGTTTTTTGATGTGTGTGGGATTGTGTAAAAGGCCCATTGTTGGATTGACAAAGCGCTTTGGGTACTTTGGCGCGACAAAGTACCATGCCACCGCGGCAGAGAGCGGAAAAATCAAAATTTGTGTCTAAATATTAGTTTGTGTTAAATCTTTGTGATCATTCGAAACAGGTTTCTAATCTGTAAATAAGTATTCTATATTTGCTATACTTAATCGATTTAGTTTAATTCATTCAAACAATATTGATTGACGATTGCTTATAAAGAAAATAACTCATGAAAAACATCAAATTAATTATCCCGGCAGTATTATTATTATTTTCGGCCTGTAGCGAAGCCACCAGAAATACAGCTAATAGCAAAAGCGATAGCATAACACAAACAGGCATGACCAGCAGAACTGATTCGCTCGAAGCCTCCATTAAGGTAAATGGTAATGTAGCCCTGGGCGATCCATTAATGTTAAGGTTTGTGGTATACAATAATTCTGATACCACTAAAAGTTTTTGCATCTGGCATACACCATTTGAACCCTTAATGAGTAGTTATTTAAGCATAACAAATGAAAAAGGAGAAGAAGCGCAATACAAAGGTGCAATGGCCAAAAGGATGATGCCTCCACCCGCTTCCAGCTATTCTACTGTAAAACCTGGTGATAGCCTGGTTGCTAACGCCGATCTGTTAAAAGCTTATGACCTGAAAGAAGGATCGAGTTATAAAGTAGTTTACACTGGCGGGAATATGAGCGGACTGGTATCCAGAGATACTATCACCTTTGTTTATACCGAATTGCACTAACAAAAAGCATATCTACATCATATCATCTAGTTTTTTAGCCACAGCTTTACACGGATAAACACAGATCTGACCATTTTATGGCTGAGTCATCGTTTTTACCTTCCGAGAACCTAAACAGGCTGTGGTTAATTTAAACCTACCGATTGTGGCATTTCCACCCCCTATTTTGTCGCATTTACACTTTCTGAGTTGTTAAAGTTCCCCTAACTTTATTAAAAAATTAAACACTTTAAAACATGGAAAATAAAACATCAATCACTGTTGAAACTACAGTAAATGCGCCGGTAGAAAAAGTCTGGGAATTTTGGAATAATCCGGATCACATTACTAAATGGGCATTTGCTTCGCCCGATTGGCATACGCCCTACTCAGAAAACGATTTAAAAGTTGGTGGCAAATTTAAAAGCACCATGGCTGCAAAAGATGGCAGCATGAGTTTTGATTTCGGAGGAACCTATACCACCGTTGATCAACATAATAAAATTGAATACACCATGGAAGATGGCAGAACAGTAAGCATTATTTTTGATGCACTAGGCGAAAAAACCAGGGTAACCGAAACTTTCGATGCCGAATCAACCAACCCTATCGAAATGCAACGCGGCGGATGGCAGGCCATTCTGGATAATTTTAAAAGTTACACTGAAGAATCATAAACACATTTTTAATAACATCTTGCGAGATAACAAGTCTATAAACAGGTTATCACAGATAGTTCCAATAAAAAAGTCGTCATTGCGAGGTACGAAGCAATCTTAAAGCGCTCGCTGCTAGCGATAGTTGTAAGATTGCTTCGTCGGCTGAAAAAGCCTTCCCGCAATACTGATTTGATTTTCTAAACTCAGTTTTCGATTAAATCGGCCCCATGCTAAGCCTTAAGTAACAATTCGATTATTATTTGATTCGCATAATTTTTGATTTGAACCGAATACTTTGATATTGTGATCATAATTTACATTTGCCGTGTAAATTATACACTATGTCTCGTACATCTTTATTTTATTTTTCGCTATTATTATTTATCAGTCTATCCATCGGTGTAAATGCACAAACACTCAGCTTAAAGCAGGCAGTTAATACCGCATTAAACAATTATGGTACGATTAAAGCCAAGGATAATTATGCAAATGCATCAAAAACATCTATCCAACAGGCCAAAAGAGAGTATCTCCCAAACTTTAGCCTAAGTGCCCAGCAAGATTACGGAACCATTAACGGCCAAAACGGGCCACAGTATGGTTTGGGTGGTTTAGGAACAGCTTCTTCTGGTCCATCTCTAGACAAACAAAACTGGAATGCCGCATTTGGCGGGCTCTATCTGGCCAACGTAAACTGGGATTTCTTCACTTTCGGAAAAATCAGAGAACGTATTAAAATTGCCGATGCCGCTTACCAAAGAGACAAGAATGACCTGGAGCAGGAAAAATTCCAGCAGGAAATCCGTGTTTCTGCCGCATATTTAAATTTACTGGCTGCACAAAGGTTAAGCAAATCGCAACAGAAAAATCTCGATCGTGCCATCACCTTTAAAAACACTGCCGTAATCAGGGCTAAAAATGGATTAATTGCTGGGGTAGATTCTTCTTTCGCAAAAGCCGAAGTTTCTAACGCTAAAATTGCTTTAACAAAAGCGAAAGACCTGGAACAGGAACAGGCCAACCGACTGGGCGTTTTAATGGGATTAACTGCAATATCCTACGAGCTGGATACTGCATCGATTACGCGCATCCCCGGCAATCTGCTCGAAGATACAGTGATCAAAAGTTCACATCCACTTTTAAAGTTTTACCAAAACCGTGTAGAGGTTAGCCAGCAACAGGTTAATTACTTCAAAAAACTATACTATCCTACGTTTACTTTATTCGGTGTAATGCAAGGCCGCGGTTCGGGTTTCAGTCCGGGTTATGCCTTAGACCAAACGGCTTATTCTACCAGTTATGCAGATGGTATAAATCCTACCCGCGGAAACTATTTGATTGGCATAGGAATGACCTGGAACCTGTCAACCTTACTCAAAAACCGCCCGCAGGTACGTGCACAGGAATACATTAGTCAGGGATTAAAGGAAGAATATAACCTTGTCGATCAACAGTTGAAAGCTCAATTGGCCCTTGCCGAGACTAAATTAAGCAATGCTTTGGCTAACTATAGAGAAGCGCCCATTCAGGTAAAAGCTGCATCAGATGCCTATTTGCAAAAAAATACGCTTTACAAAAACGGGCTCACCACATTGGTTGATCTTACACAAGCGCTTTTTACCTTGAACCGAGCCGAAACCGATCGGGATATTGCCTTTACCAATGTTTGGCAGGCCTTGCTGCTAAAATCGGCAGCGCTTGGCAATTACGACATATTTATCAACGAATTTTAATCTGGCTATATCAATGAATTTAATACGTTTCGCACTCCGCAAACCCATATCCATCTTAGTTTTAGTGGCTGGATTGTTCTTTTTCGGTATTGGGGCCATCAATCAGATCAAGGTTGATATCCTTCCGCAGATGAACCTTCCGGTAATTTATATTGCCCACCCTTTTGGCGGATATACCCCTGATCAAATGGAGGCTTATTTTGGTAAACAATATGTTAACATCCTGCTTTTTGCAAACGGTATTAAAAGTATCGAAACCAAAAATACGCAGGGTTTAATGTTAATGAAACTAACTTATTACGAAGGCACCAACATGGCGCAGGCCGCGGCAGAGCTAAGTGCGCTTTCTACCAGGGCGCAAGCCATTTTCCCGCCAGGTTCGCAACCGCCCTTCGTGATCCGTTTTGATGCTTCGTCGCTTCCGGTTGGGCAATTGGTATTAAGCAGCCCTATCCGCACCAACAACGAATTGCAGGATCTGGCCAACACCTATGTACGTCCTAGTTTTTCCGCTATACCGGGTTTGCTTTCTCCCGCCCCTTTTGGTGGTAGCCCAAGAACAATCGAAATTAATGTGAATCCTTCACTTTTGCGTTCGCATAACCTAACGGTAGACCAGGTGGTTGAGGCCATCAGACTGAATAACCAGACTGCGCCTTCAGGAAATGTGCGGATTGGCGATAAAAACTACATCACCCCCACCAATTATACCATTAAAAAGGTTAAAGATTTTGAAAATATTCCCTTATTTAAAGGCAGCGTGCAAAACTTACAACTCCGCGATGTGGCTACTATAAAAGATGGTGCCGATTTAGTAGCGGGTTATGCCCTAATTAATGGTAAACGCTCCGTGTATTTAAGTATCGCTAAATCTGGAGATGCCTCTACCTGGGATGTAGTTAAAAACTTAAAGAAAAACCTACCGAACATCCAAAATACCCTACCCGAAGATGTTAAACTTTCTTACGAGTTCGACCAATCTGTTTATGTAATCAACGCGGTAAAGAGTCTGATTAGTGAGGGGGCAATTGGTGCCATATTAACCGGACTAATGGTTTTACTTTTCCTGGGTGATAAACGTGCAGCATTGATCGTTATCCTCACCATTCCTACCTCTATTATTGCTGGTGTTTTGTTCCTGAAATTATTCGGACAAACGATCAATATTATGACCCTGAGCGGATTGGCTTTAGCCATTGGTATTCTGGTAGATGAATCGACCGTAACTATAGAAAACATCCACCAGCATTTTGATATGGGCAAACCGAAGGCACTGGCCATTTGGGATGCCTGTAAGGAAATCGCTTTCCCGAAACTATTGATCCTGTTCTGTATCCTCGCTGTATTTGCACCTGCCTTTACCATGACAGGGATACCAGGAGCACTATTCTTACCGCTGGCATTGGCAATCGGTTTTTCGATGGTGGTTTCATTTCTCTTATCGCAAACTTTTGTACCCATTATGGCCAACTGGCTGATGGTGGCACACCCGAAAAAAGGCAGTGAACATCACCCGGGTATTACACAGGATGAGGCTGATTTTGCTGCAACCGGAATTACATTGGAGTCGGAAAAAGATACTTTGAACCAGAAAAGGGTTTTAGTCGAGCGTGAAGATTTTAGTGGCAATGGCAAAATTGGTTTCTTCGATAAGTTCAGGAACCGTTTTATGCGTTTCCTCGACCGGATATTACCTTACCGAAAATCTGTTGTTTTGGTTTATTTGGTGGTTATTATCGGTTTGGCAGCGTTACTATTGGTTAATATAGGTCGCGATGTTTTGCCAAGAGTAAATTCGAGTCAGTTTCAGTTGCGCTTACGTGCACCCGATGGAACACGTTTAGAACGTACCGAAGAAAAAGCGAATGTGGTTTTAGCTGAATTGAAAAAAATGGTTGGCGAAGAGCATATGGGTATATCATCCGTGTATGTTGGTCAGCACCCTGCCCAGTTTTCAGTAAATCCAATCTATCAGTTTATGGCGGGTCCGCATGAGGCCGTTTTCCAGGTAAGTTTAAAAGACTTTGAAGAAGATATGGACGATTTTAAGGATCAGTTCAGGGAAAAAATCAAAAAAGTACTGCCTGATGTTAAACTTTCCTTCGAGCCGATTGAGCTAACCGATAAGGTATTGAGCCAGGGCTCTCCTACACCTGTTGAAGTGCGTATTGCAGGGAAAAACAAAAAACTGAATGAAAAGTATGCCAATAAAATCCTGGCGGAATTGAAGGAAATCCCATACATGAGGGATGTTCAGCTCGCGCAGCCCATTAAATATCCATCGTTAAATATCGATATCGACAGAACACGTGCGGCACAGATCGGGGTAGATATGGCTGATATTTCGAGATCATTAATTGCCTCAACTTCGTCATCCCGTTATACAGATAAAAATATCTGGCTGGATGAAAAAGCCGCTTTGCCTTACAGTGTTCAGGTTCAGGTACCACTTAATCAAATGACGAGTAAAGATGATATCGGAGAAATTCCTTTATTAAAAAATTCGGCACGACCGGTTTTGAGCGATGTGGCAAAAATCACGCCTGATACCACTGCAGGTGAAAATGATAACATTGGTGCTATGCCTTTCCTGTCGGTAACGGCCAATCTTTACCATACCGATCTGGGCTCAGCATCAAAAGATGTAGAAAAAGCCATTAAGGACGTTGGCGAACTGCCACGTGGATTAAATGTTACCGCTATAGGCTTAAGCAAAGTGCTGACTGATACTTTAGATAGTTTACAATCAGGTTTATTTGTAGCCATTGTGGTCATTTTCTTAATGCTGGCAGCCAATTTCCAGTCTTTTAAAGTACCATTGGTTATTTTAGCCACTGTACCCGCGGTTATTTTAGGCTCGCTGTTGTTATTAACGATTACCGGATCAACCTTAAACCTGCAATCGTATATGGGCATTATCATGTCGGTTGGGGTGTCTATCGCCAATGCGGTATTGCTCATCACCAATGCAGAGCAATTAAGAAAACACAACGGCAATGCGCTCGAATCGGCACGTGAAGCCGCTGCATTACGTTTACGCCCAATCATCATGACCAGTATCGCGATGATTGCGGGTATGTTACCCATGGCCATTGGTCATGGCGAGGGTGGTGGGGCCGTTTCACCACTGGGTAGAGCCGTTATTGGTGGTTTATTGGCCTCAACATTTGCCGTACTCATTATATTGCCACTGGTATTTGCATGGGTGCAGGGAAAACAGACTACCGATTCGATATCGCTTGATCCGGAAGACGAAGAAAGCATCCATTACATTAAAGGTTTACAAGAAAACGAATAAATCATCATCACAAATGAATACGAAGATATTTTCAACAGGATTATTAAGTACAGGGTTTTTAGTGCTAACGGCCATATATGGCTGTGGGCACTCTGAATCGAAAGTAACGCCCAGGAAAGAAAAAGAAGCAGCGATAGCTACCTTCGACCTCAAAAAAGAAAAGCTATCTACCAAACTAAGTTTACCGGGCGAATTAATTGCTTTGCAACAAGTAGATCTCTACGCCAAAGTAAGCAGCTTCGTAAAAACCTTAAAAGTCGACATCGGCTCTGAAGTAAGCAAAGGCCAGTTGTTAATGACTTTGGAAGCACCAGAAATGACTTCGCAGCTGGCGGCCACACAATCGAGGATAAAAGCACAGGAAGCCATTTATACGGCCAGCAAAGCCAATTATAACCGTTTGTACGAGACCAGTAAAACTCCTGGAACCATTTCTACCAATGATCTGGATCAGGCAATGGCCAAAAAAAACGCAGACCTGGCACAGCTCGAAGCGGCGAAAGCGGCTTACAAAGAAGTGGGTTCCGTTCAGGATTATTTAACCATCAGGGCGCCATTTAGCGGAATTATCTCGGCCAGAAATGTGAATTTAGGCGCTTATGTAGGTCCAACTGGTAAAGGATCTGATTTGCCTTTGTTTACTTTACAGGATCAGAAAAATTTGCGTTTGGCGGTTTCCATTCCTGAGGTTTATACCGGTTATTTGAAAGCTGGCGATGAAATTAGTTTCACGGTTAAATCATTACCAAGCCAAACTTTTAAAGCAAAAGTGAAACGTTTATCGGGTGCTTTAGATCTTCGCTTACGCTCCGAACGCATTGAAATGGATGTGCCGAATGTTGACAAGATTTTGTTACCGGGTATGGTTGCGGAAGTGAACATCCCGCTTCCGGCCAATGCCAGCACTTTTATCATATCTAAAAAAGCTTTACTGGATACCAGCGAAGGATTATTCGTGTTAAAAGTAGCCGACAACAAAGCGGTTAAAGTAGGGGTAAAAAAAGGTAGGGAAACCGATGACCAGGTCGAAATTTTTGGCGATTTAACAGAAGGTGACAAATTAGTGGCAGAACCAACCGAAGAAATGCACGAAGGAATGACGATTAAACCCTAACTTTACTTGTATTAAGCACTTAAAATATGTTATCAAAAAATCAAGAGCTTTCTACCCTTCAAAAAAAGGAAACATTAGAGGATTTTTATAATAAATTAAAAATCACGCGGCCAGAAATCCCTACGCCTAGCCTGGGGATGATTAATGATATCGGGCACTTTAATGTTTTTAACAGAACTACCGTGTGCAGCAATGTACCATCTGTTTTTAGCCGCAGAGATTTTTATAAAATTTCCTTGATCATTGGCAATGGCATTTTGCATTATCCTGATGCACAGATTGAAATTAAAGGACGGGCATTACTGTTTACCAACCCAAACATTCCATATTCCTGGGAAAGTACTTCGCCAAAACCTGCTGGTTTCTTCTGTTTATTTACCGAAAATTTTATCCATAACCGGAACGAAACCCTTCGCGATTCTTTATTGTGGCGAATTAACGATAATCCGGTAATCCACATTAGCGAAGAGCAGGAAGTAACCTTAAGGGATATCTTCATCAAGATGATGAAAGAGATGGATGGGGATTACATCCATAAATATGATCTGCTGAGAAATTATGTGCAGTTGATCGTTCACGAAGCACTAAAGGTTAAACCTCAGGATGTTGTTTTTAAACAGAATAATGCATCGGCACGCTTAACTGCATTGTTTATCGAATTATTGGAAAGGCAGTTCCCTATTGGTTCTACCGAGCATATTTTAGAGTTAAAAACGGCGCACGATTTTGCCTTCCGCTTGTTGGTGCATGTAAATCATTTAAACCATGCCGTAAAAGAAGTAACCGGCAAAACCACATCTGAGCATATTTCTAGAAGAATAGCAACCGAAGCGGTGGCCCTACTGAAACATACCGAATGGAATATCGCACAGATCGCTTATTGCCTGGGTTTCGAATATCCGGCAAATTTCAACATATTTTTTAAACGTCAGATGCATTGTACCCCAAAGGGTTTTCGTGCAAATTGATGATAATCTTATTAAACCTAGTCGTTTAAATAGTCGAAGCGCCAATCCTGAACCGAGGAAATGGCGCTTTTTTATTGTCAGATAGCTAAATGGCCCATCATCTCCGATCGTTTCGTCATTTCGAGGGGAGTGTAATGAAACCTGAAATCTATGGAGAGGGTCGTCACCCTGAACTTGTTTCAGGGTCTTATCACTAATGATTTTCAGAAATAGATGCTGAAACAAGTTCAGCAGGACGCACCTTTGAATAAGAATCCCTTGTATTTGCAATTCCTTTTTAATCTACCACCGCAACATGATCGCTTTTATCAGCATTCAATACCTATCCAACAGAGATTTATCCAATCTTTAACCAGCCTGTAATACTCATTCGTTGTTTATGGGTAAGCAACACTTCGTGTGCCAAATCAGAACTTTTAAAGAAAACACTTTTGCCGTTATTGGGTGGTATATCCTGTTCCTCATCAACATGATAAATGCGCAATTCTCCCCCATCTTCCATTTTCCAACCGGCATTTAAATACATAATCATCGAATATTGCCGGCTTCCGTTGTGCTGAAACTGATCGATATGTTTTTTATAAAATGTACCCGATTCGTAAAGTGTGTAATGAAACTCATAGCCGGTAATTCCCGTATAACAGGTTCGGTTTAAGTAGGCAACAAATTCGTCCATCAGGTCGAAGAAATCATTTTCGTACTGGTTTTCGTGTTTTCGATCCAGCCAGTAAATCACATCGCTCCTGATTAACTTATCCTGATTCACTACCACATCGTTACCCACACCAGCATTTAAAAGTTTTTTGTTTTCGAATAACCCGATCAGGTTATCTTTAAGGTGTGCCGCCAGTGAAACACTTAAAAAGTTCTCGGCTATCCCTACTTTATCCTCGATAAAACTATCAATAAGGCAATCAAATATTTTCTCCAACAGATTAAATTAATCTTAAAACAGCTCGCCTAAGGGCGGTAAGGTAGTCTTAATTAATGGCTAATCTTAAAACTAATTGTTAAATTGCCTACAAAAGTCAAATCTTATGAAATATCTATTTACGCTCTTACTATCAATTTGTTCCTGTGCCTTGATTTTTGCCCAGGACACGTCAAAATCCGTTCAAAAAAAAGTAATTAAAGTATCTACCTCAATAGCACATAGCAAACTCGATACCAACAGAGTTGTATACGATGAAACGGGGAAAGCACTCCGCTATTATCAATATAGCAAGGTGATGAATACGGGAGAATATTCGATTAACTATGACGGAAATCCATCTCTGCCAACCACTAAAGCCTTTTTAAAGAAAATCTCTCAGGAAGAACAATTCAAAAGGTATGAAATGATAAAAGAATTCATGAAAATCAATAATTCTGCTATCGCTGAGGGCAAAACACTGGATGTTTCTCCCTTAACTGCATTTTATGAAAAAGAAAGGCTCGAAAATAAAGCCATTGTTTTGGTATTCTGGTACGCAAACTGCCCTCCATGTACAGAAGACTTTGCAGATATTGGTACCTTTATGAAGCAAGTAGATAACACAAAGGATTTATTAGTGCTGGCAATTACCACTGATGAGCAGAAAATTGCTGCAGCTAAACTAAAAGAAAAACCTTTGTTATATGCAGAATTAATTAGTTCGGGGCGCGCCATTGCCGATGCCTATCAAATAAAAAGTTATCCATCGTATATTGTCACCGATAAAAACCATGTTATAAGGTATGCCATTGCCGGTAGTTCTCAAATTACCATTCCCGGATTAAAAAATGCTATAAAAGCTGTTTTACAACAATAATGAACATTTTCCCAGCCCAATATTCCACTTTATCAGCCGCGGCTTTAAAGGATTATTTAATTACAGCATATCAGTTAAATCCGTCTACAACATGCCGGTTACTCATCCGAAATGTAAGTGATACTTATATTCTGGAAAATCCGCAACAGAAATATATCTTCAAAATTTACCGCGATGCACACCGGAAACGCAACGAAATCGAAGCTGAAGTAGAATTGCTCAACATTTTAAAAGCAAATGGAAATTCGGTTTCCTGGCCAGTTACAGATGTGGAAGGAAAACAGATCCAACAGCTTAATGCCATAGAGGGTGTTAGAAACGGCGTGTTGTTTTCTTTTGCTGAAGGAAAAGTGATTTTAGACCTGGAAGATACACAGCTCATCCAATTGGGGCAAGACATGGCCAAACTGCATCAAACTACTGCTTCGTTAAAACTCGGGAACCCACGACCTGTATTCAGTTTCGAAACCACTTTATTTGAACCCTTAAAAGATCTCGAACCTCATCTTTCAGAAATGAAGGAAGAATATGAATATTTGCGCAACATTTCAGAAAAAGTAGTTAAAAAGTTCGAAGCATTCGATACTTCAAAATTCAGTTATGGTTATTGTCACTATGATTTCTTTCCTAAAAATTTCCATTTTGATGAGCAGGGAAAAATTACCTTCTTCGACTTCGATTTTGCAGGCGAAGGTTATCTGATTAACGATTTAATGTCGTTCCTTAACCACTATTTCTTTCATCAGCTCAATAACCTGATTACAAAAGAACAGGCAGAAAAGGATTTTAATACCTTTTTAAATGCTTACCAACAGGTGCGCCCCTTAACTGATGATGAATTAAAAGCCATCCCTTACCTGGGCATTACCTTTCATATTTTCTTTTTGAAATTCTTTTATGATAATTACGATGATTGGTCGAATGCTTTTTTAAGCCCCCGATATACAAAACACCGTGTAACGCTGATTAAAAAATGGGAAGAAATGTATTGTAACTTTTAGGCAATGCTACCTTAAATCTCGACATCCTTGTTTATCTTGTATGGTAATTCAAAATCAATAAGATGGATCAGAAAATAATTAACCTGTATGATGAGTATACCCACAGTCAGGTAAGCAGAAAAGATTTTATGAGAAAGCTGGCTATCCTGGCGGGCAGCACTGCACTGGCCATGACTATTTTGCCGATGCTGGAGAATAATTATGCGGCCGCGGCAGATTTTACCAGCGATGATATCGAAGTTGAAAACATTACCTATACAGGTGTTGATGGTGAAATGAAAGCTGTACTGGCTAAACCAAAAGGCAAAAAGAATTTGGGTTGCGTACTGGTTATTCATGAAAACAGAGGTCTGAATCCACATATTATTGATGTTACTAAACGTGTAGCCGCCGAAGGTTTCCTAGCCCTTGGTGTTGATGCGCTCTCGCCGCTTGGCGGAACCCCTGCAGACGAAGATAAGGGGCGCGAACTGATCGGGAAATTAGATCCTGAAAAGAACTTACAGAATTATTTAAAAGGCCTGGATTATTTACGCAAAAGAAAAGACGGAAACGGTAAAGTTGGCTGTGTTGGCTTTTGCTGGGGCGGTGGAATGGCCAATAAATTAGCGGTTAACGACCCTAAACTGCAGGCCGCTGTTGCTTATTATGGCGCACAGGCCAATGTAGCAGATGTTCCGAAGATTAAAGCCAGTTTAATGTTACATTACGGAGGTTTGGATGAACGCATCAATGCCGGAATTCCAGCTTATGAGCAGGCTTTAAAAGAGAATAAAATTGATTATAAAGTTTACATCTACGATGGGGTAAACCATGCTTTTAACAACAATACCTCACCCACCAGATACAATGAAGCAGCTGCAAAACTGGCCTGGAGCAGAACAATTGATCTGTTTAAACAAAAACTGGCCGTGTTAACGAGGTAATAAATTAAATTCGCCATGTCCGTCCGTCATTTCGAGTGGAGTGCAGCGGAATGGAGAAATCTGTTAAAGATGCAATTAAACCAAATTTAAAAGGCTTCGCCAAAAAGCGTGGAGGCAAGTCATCTTCCGCTATGCAATAACAATTGCTCTATTTTGGAAACGTACGTTCAGTGTTTCATAGATGCTGTAGCCCCGCCATCGCTTATAGTCCTCACTGCGTTGCGGGCTATTCCGCTCTGTCGGGTTTATTAACAGAGGCAGGTAGAATAATACCCTAATCGTACCACTAATGCCGCCCCTTAAACCCGATTGCAATGTAAAGCCCACAGCGAGGCACGAGCGAGGACTTGGAATAAAAAGCGGGACTGCCAACACCGAAAAGTGCTGTAACTGCTTTCACCAAAAAAACTAACCTTGCATAAAGACTTAATAAGATTGCTTCCAAAAAGCCGAGGCAAGTCATCGTCCGATATGCAATAACAATTGCTCTATTTTGGAAACGTACGTTCAGTGTTTCATAGATGCTGTAGCCCCGCCATCGCTTATAGTCCTCACTGCGTTGCGGGCTATTCCGCTCTGTCGGGTTTATTAACAGAGGCAGGTAGAATAATACCCTAATCGTACCACTAATGCCGCCCCTTAAACCCGATTGCAATGTAAAGCCCACAGCGAGGCACGAGCGAGGACTTGGAATAAAAAGCGGGACTGCCAACACCGAAAAGTGCTGTAACTGCTTTCACCAAAAAAACTAACCTTGCATAAAGACTTAATAAGATTGCTTCCAAAAAGCCGAGGCAAGTCATCGTCCGATATGCAATAACAATTGCTCTATTTTGGAAACGTACGTTCGGTGTTTCATAGGTGCTGTAGCCCCGCCATCGCTTATAGTCCTCACTGCGTTGCGGGCTATCCGCTCTGTCGGGTTTATTTAACAGTGGCAGGTAGAATAATACCCTAATCGTACCACTAACGCGGCCCTTTAAACCCGATTGCAATGTAAAGCCCACAGCGAGGCACGAGCGAGGACTTGAAATAAAAAGCGGGACTGCCAACACCGAAAAGTGCTGTAACTGCTTTCCAAAAAAAAAACAACTAACCTTGCGCTACAAAATTGCTTCCTGGAAAAGCCGAGGCAAGTCATCGTCCGATATGCAATAACAATTGCTCTATTTCGGCATGATATTTCTTAGCTGCCCTTAGGTGTCTCAGGTGGTAAAAAAGTGCCAAAATAAATCCCCCTTCAACATATCCGATTAAAATTTATCCAATACTTTTTCAGCATCGCCCGAAATGATGATATCGCTTTTATGTTTTTTAGGATAGTTAAACAATAAGGATGTTAATACGGGTATAATGAAAATTGCCACTGTAAAAACAGACACAAAAAGATCGGTTCTTTCACTTTCAATAACACGGGCAACAGGCGAATCTTTATAGAAATGTGTTACTAAGGATGAAGTAAGTTTAATTCCTAAAACAGCAATTACGATGAATGCTATCGTTTCTAAAAAGGTAAATTTCTCCATCAGTTTAACAAATGCCTGTGCTACAAAACGCATAGCCAAAATCCCGATAAAAACACCAATATAGATTAACCAGATATGATCGGTAAAAGCCACAGCAGCAAAAACATTATCGATAGAAAAAGCCAGATCCATTACCTCTACTAAAGCAACAGTTGCCCAAAAATTCCCCATTAAGCCAACAGTAGATTTATAAATCCAGCTTTTGCTTTTGTCTACTTCCTCTTCTTCTTCCTTGCCTTTATTGTTCTTTTTTCTACAATAATCGAAAGCCAGGTACAACAGGTATAAACCGCCAAGTGGTTTCAACCACCAGATTTTAACTAGCCATGCAGCCAGGAACAAACAGATCCCTCTAAAAACATATGCGCCAATAATACCATATTTTAAAGCTTTTTCTCTTTGCGATTTTGGCAAATCCATTACCATAGTAGCCAAAACAGCAGCATTATCAACCGAAAGCAAACTTTCGATCACAATTAAATTTAAAATAATGAGTAATCCGGCCTGTATATCATCACCTAAAATCGTGTGCAAAAAATCCATTGACGGCGTGTGTGTTAATTAAAGTATTAGTTGGGCAGCAAAGAAACAAAATTTATCAGTCCAAAATGCTTCAATCTTTTTTATTAGTTAAATCGTCTTTCAGATTAGCTACTTTATCAATAAAACCTTTACCTTACAGGTCTGAAATTTTATTTGCTGATCTCCAGTTGGTAAATATTACCTTTTTCTCCAGCCAGCACAATCTGTTTTCCTTTCTTCGCTTTTTGAATCGCATTAAAGCTTTTATCGGAAATGTGTTTCCAGTTCTGACCACCATCTGTAGAAATATCTGTTCCTGAGGTACCCGTAGCGATTAAAGTTTTAGCATTAATATAGGTTACGCCTGATCGGAAGCCTAAAACCGGCGTAGCTGGCTTTTGCCATGTTTTCCCCCCATCGCTTGTTAAAAGAATATTATTCGAATTTTCTTTATCTTTTACGTAGTTACCCCCAACTGTTACACCTGTTTTTTCATTAAAAAAATCTATTGAAAAAGGACCGGTACTCCCCTCGCCCTGTAAAATCGGGCATTTAAATACTTGCCAGGTTTGGCCATAATCGGGCGAAAAGTAAATGTTAGATACGGTTCCGCCTGATGCAATCCAGGTTTTGCCACCAGGTAATGTTTTAATGGTTGTACCACTGGCCGCAAAACTGGCTTCGCCTTTGCTTAAGTTAGTTTTGAGGTTTGCAGAAATATCCTGCCAGCTTTTACCGGCATCTACAGTTTTAAGCAACTGCATTTTATCATTTATGGGATCGCCAAAAATGAGTCCTTTATTTTTATCCCAGAAACTTAGCCCATCCAAAAATATGGCCGAATCTACATTTTTATAGCTTTCTGTCCAGGTTTCGCCACCATCTGTGGTTTTCAAAACATATGCAGGAGAGGCAATACCCACAATAATGGCCTGCTTATCGTCGAAAGCTTCGATATCCCTGAAATCGATTTTCTCGTACCCTTTTGGTTTTAACCATTTCCAGGTTATACCACCATCAGTAGTTTTTCCTACCGATCCATTACTACCACTTACCCAGGTAACCTGGTCTGATACCACACTTAACCCACGTAAACTGGTTTTGGTATTTTCATTCAATGGTTTAATGGAATACGATTGCGCAGCGCAAAAAAAAGGTGCCACTAAAAGGCACCATAAAATTCTCTTCATTTATAAATTATTTTACTCGTCTAAAAGTCTCTGACCGGCCTAAAAGAGAAATACCAACATAACCACGAACGTTTAACACATCGTTACTTTTTAAAGACAGGTTACAGCTGTAGGTTTTACCGCTTTTCGGATCGTAAATCGTTCCATCCGTCCACTTACCATCATCGTAAACAAAATCTTTCAGTATTTCCAGATTCAATAAAGCGCGCTTCTGTAACTTTTCGTCAGGGTTTTTCGCATCTAATTTAGGTTTACCATTTAAATTCGGCTCCTTCATCCAGGCTAATTTTCCATAATACTTATCGCCTTTTTTATAGATTTCTATTTGCCCTTCTCCTGAAGGATTAAGCCATTTGCCCACAATAGCATCTTTGTTCTGCGCAAATGCAGAAAACGATACCGCAACAAAAAGCAACATTAAAAATGGTAACTTCCTCATATTTTTTATTTCTAGTTAGTTTTTAAAGATAATAATTACACCTTATATCAAAACACTAAATAAAGAGAAAAAGTATGAGAATGTTAAAAACTATAAAATTTACTTCGAAACGATTGGTAAATACTTAGCCCGGTAAGCATAAAACAAGAATAAATTAAACAGGAGCATCACTGCAACCATCGGCAAATCTTTCGGACCTAAAAATGCATGGTAAAGAAAAATATTTAAGGTAACCGGGAAAATTACCAGCGCAGCTAAAGGTGCTGTACGGCCAATAAGCAATAGTATACCTCCCACCAGTTCGGTTATTTTAATCAATGGAAAAAGATACACGGAGGCCATCAAGCCAGTCATAAAACTCGTTTGTGCCGCGGTCATTTCCGGAGCTTTCGGCATTATATTAAGAAAATAGCTCACAGAAGCAAAAAGATACATGGCGGCTAAAAGCACGCGTACAATAATAACTGCAATTTTCATAGTGGTTTTAATTTTGGGTTTCTATATTTAAAAATAATAAAAGTTACTTATAGTTCAATAGTCATTGGGCATTGGTTATTAGTTCATTAGTCAATAGTTCATTGGTTATTAGTTCATTGGTCATTAGTTCATTGGTCAATAGCCAAAGTTTATCAACCATGAGCCATTAACCATTAGCCACCAATCCAAAACTACAGACTCATGACTCAGGACTCATGACTCCGGACTCAGGACTCCCCCCCCGTTCCCTCACTTCCGACTATTTATTATAATCGTAATTCACCATCCATTGAATACCAAATTTATCGGTAGCCATACCAAAAAGCGCGCCCCAGAACATTTTTTCTAAAGCCATTGTTACTGTTCCACCTGCTGATAGGCTGTTAAAAAGGGTGTGTGCCTCTTCTTCGCTTCCCGCATCAACTGATAGTGAGATTCCGGTACCGAAAGTAGATGCAGGCATTGGGTCGGTAATATCGGTCCCCATCAGTATGTTGCCGCCAATCGGCAAAGCGACATGCATAATTTTGTTCTGATCGCCTACCTCCATGCCTTCGCATCCCGGCGAATCTTTAAAGCGTTGCAGTACAAGAAAATCGCCTCCGAAAACAGATTTATAAAAGTTAAATGCTTCTTCGGTGTTACCGTTAAAATTTAAATAGGTGTTAAGTGTAGCCATTGTTTTGTTGTTTTTTCCCGGGATGGTTAATTATTATTTGTTTCGATTAGTTTAATCCAGTTATTTACAAACTGCTCCAGCGCAACCTGTTTCTCTTCAATATCAATCATGCTGTAAAACCTTGCCTCTCGCCTATCTTTCCAATTGCCCTGCAATAGCGATGAATCTTCGATCATTTTTCCATCGTAAAAAATAAAAATGATCTGTACATATCCATTTGCCCGAAGGTTAAAAGCAGCCAGATCTTTTATATAATAAAAGCTTGGTGAATTCCATTTAATCCTTTCCTGCAGTTTAGGATTTGCATTCAGGATGATATGCCGTAACCGCTCGATTTCCTGCTTAAAAGGATGCTCAAGTTTTTCCATGTAATCATTAACCTGATCTGCTTTCGGCATCTGCTCCTTACTCCTCATGTGCAAGTTTCGTTAATTTAATGTCCATCCATGGCACCCAGTTTTTACCATCAAACTGTTCCCATGTTCCTTCAATGGTATTGGCTTTGAAATTTCCTTTAAATCTTTCCGTATCGGCAAATATTAAAATGATATCATCGTAAATTTTAAGGGTTGATATGGCAATATTACCTTCACTATCGAACGATTGCGACCTAAAAACATCTTCCATATCATCATAATGTGTAATTTCTAATGAGCGGATCTTTTTATCACCGAACATCACATCTACCTGGTGTGTTAAGAAAAAACCGCCGTCAACCCACTCATAGGTATCTGTTCCGGTAATGACATCACCCGATTTTGTTAAACCTTCTGTTTTCCATTTACCGATATAGGGATTTAGCAGATTAAGCCTGTTGTTTCTCATAAATTTAGTTAAAAATCAATTGCTATCCAGCTCGTTGTAAATATTTTTTAATTGGTGTACGTGTCGTTGTGTATGATAAATTACAAAATAAACCGCCTCTAAACGGGTTAGAAAACCATAACCGGGCAACTCAAAGGCGCTGCAGGTTTTAGTTAAATCCAGTCCTGCTATAGCAGTTGAAATCCCATCCCTGATCTGTTTCAAACTTTCTAATAATGCATACTGATGATAGGTTTTATCTTCAGGATAAATCTCTTCAGGTGAATTGAACTTAACATTGAAATTCAAAAAATCATTTCTAATCTGCGCTACCATCAAATCGGCTGGCTTATCTGTTTCGGTTACCGGACCATTTATCACTTCCAGAAAACCCGAATTCGACAAAATCATATGTTCGGCCAATTGGCCTGCCGTCCAGCTTCCTTCAAAAGGTACCACATTAATTTGCGCGGTATCAAATTTTGATAACGTATTTTCTAATGCCGACAAAGTTTCGTTAGCTTCTTTTATTATCTTTTCCATAACTTACATGTAATTCATTCCAGGGTATCCCAATAACCTCCGCCATAAGGCAATCTGTCCGATACAGTTCGCTTCGCGGTAGCTGCTAAAACTGATCATTTCAAACAATGTTATTTCCATTCCGGGGATACTGAGTTTCTCTTCCAGTTTCTCATCGGTAGCCTGGGTTAAAGCTTCCTGCAGCTTTGGCGAAATTGCTGTCCAGTCTTTTATCAAATCTGCTAACGATGGATAAGTGGCATCATCAATAATGCCTTTATTGTTTTCAAAAAGTTCGTCGGTTATAGAGGGGAGATCGATTCCAAATGATTTAGCTAAAAAATAGCGCCCATGTACCACACTCCCTGTAATCCATGCAATATGGTTTGCTTTAGTATCTAATCTTTTTTGGGCATCCTTTTGGTCTATGCCATCCAAAGCCCTCAATAAAAAATCTGTCTGCATTTCGTAAAGCACAATAAAGCCGTACATTCTGCTACTCGTTGGTGTGGTTTTCATATCGTTATTGGTTAGGTAATTAACTTGAATAAAGTTAGGGCTTAATTCAGATGAACACCCTTGCCGTAAAAGTCAATCTTAAGGGGCATTTCAGACAATTTTTATATATTTACGATACCTTAATTTTTAACCAAATGATACAAGTAGGTGTTTTACTGCCCCAAAATTTCAGATTATTAAGCATAGCGGCTATTTTAGACGTATTTGATACAGTTAATGGTTTTTACAGAAAAGATGCCCTTGAAACGCCATTTAACATTAGTTTAATTACCCTCGACGATAAAAATTATAATTTTAGTACACATCCTTGCGTGCCTTTGCAAAAAACCGGGCAGTTTGAATTGATTTTAGTGCCATCATTTGCAACCAATGATATTAAAGACTGCATTGGGGCCAACAGGGGTTATATCCCATGGTTAAATAAACAACATGCAGCAGGGGCCGAAATTGCGACCTTTTGTACCGGGGCATTTTTACTTGCCGCATCGGGACTGTTGGATGGCAAAGCGGCCACCACACATGTTGATGCCTGCTCTGCTTTTTCTCTTGCATTCCCTTTGGTTCATTTAAAGGCTGATAAAACGGTAACACAAGATGGCAAATTATTTACTAGTGGTGGCGCCACCTCTACTTTTCATTTATTACTGCATCTTTTACAGCTTCATTGCGGAAAAGACATGGCCGTTAAAGTGGCCAAGATTTTTGCGATCGATATGGACCGCGTAAACCAATCTTATTTTAGCACCTTCCAGCCTATCCGTCACCACAATGACGATATCGTTGCCTCTGCGCAAGAAAAAATTGAAAATAATTACCAGGATGTGGCCACTATTGAAGAGATGATTAAAGATATTCCTTCCAGTAGAAGAAATATTGTGCGTCGCTTTAAACAGGTCATCGGCATTACCCCTATCGAGTATCTTCAGCAAACCCGTATCGAAGCCGCTAAAAAGTTATTAGAGCAAACGGCGCAGCAAATGACAGAGGTGATTTACAATTCCGGCTATAACGATCCAAAAGCATTTAGAAAAGTGTTCAGAAAATCAGTCGGCATGACGCCAACGCAGTATAGAGATAAATTTCAGGCCAGGTAGATTTAAGAATTGAGACTTTCCAGCCCGTTGTTTAATTAGATACCATATTTCAGACTGGCTGTTTATTTTTTTGAAGCGCAAAGCTTGTGGTTCTTGGTAAATGGCTGTCCCGCTTATCCTATTGTATGAACACATCTTTTGATTTGGATTTTTTATGCATTTTGCCAACCAACGTTAATAAACTTCAAGTTTGCCGAAGAACGTCGTCAATCCCAAGTGGCAGAAAAATCAAAAAAACAGTTGCAGAATAGAACAAATAGCACTACCAAACCTTAAACGCAGTGGTTTTGTGTTCAATAATCATGATTCCCAGTTTTTAAAAGGTATGAACACAAACCCCGAAGGGCTCAATCAGACCAAAGAAAAGAAAAACAATTCCTGATTAAACGAAGTGCCGCTGTTTTTTTGATGAGCATGGGGTAGTGAAAAGCCACATTGCCGGATTGACAAAGCGCTTTGGGTACTTTGGCGCTCCAAAATGCGCCAGCATTCTTGAGCACAAATAAAAACAACATAATCTGCGAAAAACTACCATGCCCCCGCGGCAGAGAGCGGAAAAAAAACCAACAAGATAGTTTATTTAAGAACAAGGGGGCTTAATAGCAAGGAAAAATGCTGATCCCGAAGCTTCGGGACAGTATAACAAACGCCTTTGGACTATGTGCAAACAATACAGGCTAACAAAGTTGTGTCCACACGATGGATGCAATCGGGGCTATAAATGCTTTAATCTGTACCAAACATCAAAAAACACTATTGCTTAGAAAAAGCCTGCTGGTATTTTAATGGCGTTTTGCCAGTTATTTCTCTAAAATATTTATGAAAACTGGTAAAATTATAAAACCCACAGTCGTAGCAGATTTCTTTTACCGTAAGATCATTTTCGATCAATAATTTACAGGCCTGCCCTACCCTGATCTCGTTCAGAAACTGCGTATACGTTTTTCTGCTTTTAGTTTTAAAGAATTTACAGAACGAATTGGGGCTAATTTTAGCTACCGCAGCAATTTCCTTTAGTTCTATTTTATTTTTGTAATTGCTGATGGTATAGTTATAAATAGACTGGATCCTGTCTTTTTCGTTCTCCAAAAAGTTTGGTTTAAATCCTAATGAAACCAATATATTTTTTTCTTCGCAATTGGCTATTTCAGTTAATACTTCGAGTATTTTTATAATCCTCATCGTACCTGTAGCCTCAATAATCTGCGGCATTAAACTGGCAATCCGCTCTTTCGAAATTCCTTGCAGCTGAATGCCTTGTCGCGATTGCAGCAAAACTTTTTTGATTTCCTGATTTTCTGGAAGCTCGAGAAAATCCTTGCCTAAAAAATCCTCTTTAAAATGAATCGCATAAACATCTACCGGTTCACCCGCTTTTTCGTCAAAAAATTCGGAGTCAAAGCGCCAATAATGGGGCAAATTGCTCCCCAATAAAACAAC
Source organism: Pedobacter sp. GW460-11-11-14-TSB4 (assembly GCF_059423705.1). Classification (NCBI taxonomy): domain Bacteria; kingdom Pseudomonadati; phylum Bacteroidota; class Sphingobacteriia; order Sphingobacteriales; family Sphingobacteriaceae; genus Pedobacter; species Pedobacter sp. GW460-11-11-14-TSB4. The sequence goes on along the minus strand of NZ_JBWKYI010000005.1, from coordinate 193,559 downwards.
ATCACCATCCTTAAAATTTTTAATGCTATCGCCAATAAACTGCGTTCCTCTGCCTTTTTTAACGTAAATCAATTCTAAAGCAGAGTGGTAATGCCAGCGGTTGTTTATATCGGGCATAACATCTCTTCGAGCGCTAAAAGAATCTACCGAATTAGTAGATACATTAAGTAAATGCGGTTTCATAAAATCTTAAAAAATCAATCTAATATGCAAAATTATTTTGCAATGTAAAAAATTGAGCCAATATCATTTAATAATTAGGTAATAAAGTTAAATTTTTATTAACGCTTAACGGCTTAATTTGTAAAGCAACAACTCACTAAAAACATTTTATGAAAGTTGGATTATTTATTCCTTATAATATAGACCAGTTGTATCCTAAAGTTGCCTTTGCAAGCTTAGCATTGCTGGAAAAACCTGGTTTAAATTGATCATTGTGCCCACGGAGCCAGAAGTTTAACTATTTTTATCTTGGCAGAACCTGCTTAACCATTTATAACCAAACATCATATGAGCCACACACCATCAACAAACTTTCAGGTATCCGATACGCCAAAAAACGGCAAGGGATACTTATTCCCATTAATTTTGGTCACCAGCCTGTTTTTCTTCTGGGGCTTTGTCCATAACCTCGATCCGGTATTAATTCCGCATTTGCGCAAAGCTTTCCAGTTAAACGTTTTCGAATCTACCCTGGTCGATTCATCTGTTTTTATCGCTTATTTTTTACTGGCACTGCCTGCAGGCTATATTATGCGCAAGTACGGCTATAAAAGCGGTATTATACTGGGCCTTGTTTTGTTCGCCATCGGCTGTTTATTATTTATACCCGCAGCAAATACCGCACAGTATATATTTTTCTTAGGCGCACTTTTTATTATCGCCTGTGGTTTAACCTTTTTAGAAACCGCGGCAAATCCTTATGTTACCGTGTTAGGGCCACCGGAAACCGCTACCCAACGATTAAACTTCTCTCAGTCATTTAATGGATTAGCGGCATTCTTAGCCCCCGTACTCGGTGGTAAATTTATTTTTACAGAAGTAAAATATACCGATGCCCAGTTGGCGAAAATGTTGCCTTTAGAAAAACAGGCTTATATGCTTGAAGAGGCCTCGACGGTAAAAGCACCTTATTTAATTTTAGGCATTCTGATTATTGTGGTAGCCATCCTGTTTATTTTCACCAAGCTGCCTGATATTAAGGAAGAAGAAAATGCCCAGGAAAAAAGCAGTTTTAGTCATGTATTAGGCCATAGCCATTTACGCTGGGCCATTATTGGGCAATTCTTTTATGTAGGCGCACAGGTTTGTGTATTGAGTTTATTTATCAGTTTCGTCACCTCATCGGCTGGTATCAGTCAGGATGCAGCAAAATGGTATGCCGGTGCAGCAGGCCTGGCTTTTATGGTTGGCAGATTCGCTGGAACGTTCTTCATGAGATACGTAGCTGCCCATAAATTGTTAATGCTTTACGCATTAATCAGTGCTGTACTTACCCTCGTATCTATTTTTGCAAGCGGCATGATTACCGTTTATGCTTTAATCGGCGTCTCTTTCTTTATGTCGATCATGTTCCCAACCATATTCTCATTGGGTATAGCAGGTCTGGGCAAGGATACAAAACTGGGTTCGTCGTTAATTGTAATGTCAATTGTTGGCGGTGCTTTTTTACCGCCGGTATTGGGTTTAATATCAGATGCAACACACAATATACAATATGGGTATTTAGTGCCTTTTGTATGTTTTTTAGTGGTTTTCTACTTCGGCTGGAAAGGATGGAAACCCAATCACATTGAAAAAGAAATTAGTTTAGAAGTATAATATACAATGAGCCATCATGATTTTTCAAAACGAATATAAAATCATCACGGCTTCATAACCGATAAAAACAGATTATAAATAGATGAAAAAATTAGTCATCAAGATTAACCATGCAGATAACGTTTTGGTTGCGTTACAAGATTTACCTAAAAACACCGAAATAGTGCATGAAGGAAATACCTACGTTACTGTTGATGAAATCCCTGCCAAGCATAAATTTTTTATGCAGGATATGAAAGCAGGCGATGAGGTAATGATGTATGGCGTTTTGGTTGGAAAGGTACAGTTTGATGTAAAAGCGGGTATGCGAATGAATGTGGAGAATACCAAACATGCAGCAGAGCCATTTGCCTATCGCAATGTTAATTATAAATGGGAAGCACCTGATGTTAGTAAATATGCCAACCGCAGTTTTAATGGTTATCACCGTAAAAATGGCGAAGTGGGTACCGCAAACTATTGGTTGTTTATTCCGACTGTATTTTGCGAAAACAGAAATCTCGATATCATTAAAGAATCGCTGTATAGTGAGCTGGGTTATGCAGTAGATGATAAATATAAATCTTACACCCACAAACTGGTTCAGGCCTACGAGAATGGAGAAGATATCCATAACATTAGTTTCGAGCCTAAAGTAGATAAAGCCAGCCGAACCTTTAAAAATGTAGATGGGATTAAATTCCTCACACATAATGGTGGCTGTGGCGGAACACGTCAGGATTCGGATACGCTGAGCAAATTATTGGCGGCTTATGCCCATCACCCCAATGTAGCCGGTATTACGGTTTTAAGTTTAGGTTGTCAGCATTTGCAGGTAGAAGATTTTAAACGCGACTTGTTTGCACTTGATCCTGATTTTGATAAACCCCTTTTAATTTTCGAGCAGCAAAAAGCACAAAGCGAAGAAGAATTAATCCAAAATTCTATCCGCAGTACTTTTGAAGGATTGATGTTCATTAATAAACAAGCGCGCGCAGCAGCACCATTAAGCAAAATGTGTGTGGGTGTAAAATGTGGCGGTAGCGATGGTTTTAGCGGCATTTCAGCCAATCCATCTGTTGGATATTGTGCCGATTTATTGGTGGCCTTAGGCGCCAAGGTCTTATTGGCCGAGTTTCCTGAACTTTGTGGTGTAGAACAAGAAATGATTGATAGATCTGTGGATCAGCCGACCGCCGAAAAGTTTATCCGTTTAATGACGGAATATGATGATCTGGCGCATAAAGTGGGTTCTGGTTTTTACATGAATCCTTCTCCAGGCAACATTAAAGACGGTTTAATTACCGATGCGATTAAGTCGGCAGGTGCTGCACGAAAAGCAGGCTCCGCGCCTATTGTCGATGTTTTAGATTATACTGAACCTGCCACTAAACCAGGCTTAAGTTTGGTTTGTACACCAGGGAATGATGTGGAAGCAACTACAGGTAAAGCGGCTGCCGGCGCAACCTTAATTTTATTCACCACCGGTTTGGGTACTCCAACCGGAAATCCGGTTTGCCCCACCATTAAAGTAGCAACCAATTCGATCCTGGCGAAACGCATGAGTGATATTATCGATATCGACACAGGCGCTGTAATCAATGGCGAAAAAACCATTAACGAAATGGGCGAAGATATATTGGAATACTGTATTAAAGTGGCCAGCGGCGAGGAGATCCCTAAAGCGGTACAACTTAATCAGGATGATTTTATCCCCTGGAAAAGAGGCGTAAGCCTTTAACATGGAAGATGGACGAGGGAAGAGGAAAGATGTATGTCCTGAGCTAAATTTGAGTTAGCATGATACAGGCAATTCAGGTCAGATGCTGTCATGTTGAGTTTCCCGAAGAATCGGGACAAGTAGTCGAAACACCTTAAGAGAGTTTAAATAGGTCCTTCGACAAGCTCAGGATGACAAATCTACATTTATGATACAACCTCGTAATGCTTTCAACTTAAACGCTTTGCGCTCAGCAGTTATAACAACAAAACATTAACCAAATATGAATTTAAATTTAGACGGCAAAATAATCCTGGTGAGCGGTGGCGCAAAAGGCATTGGCGCAGCAATTGTGAAAGCTTTAGCTATTGAAAATGCTTTCCCCATCATTATTGGCCGTAACGAAAATGATAACCTGAAAATGCTTCAGGAAATAACAGATCTAGGCTTAAAAGCAGATTATTTTACGGCAGAGCTTACCGCACCTGAAAGCTGCAAAACCATTGTTGATGCAATATTGGCAAAATATGGCAGAATAGATGGCTTAGTGAACAATGCTGGAGTTAACGATGGTGTTGGCCTTGAAAATGGCACTTATGAAGGTTTTATGGAATCGCTACATAAAAATGTGGTGCATTATTACCTTTTAGCCAAACATGCCCTGCCTGCACTTAAACAAAGCAAGGGTTCGATTTTAAATATCGGTAGCAAAACTGCAGAAACCGGACAAGGTGGAACATCTGGTTATGCCGCATCTAACGGTGCCAGAAATGCCTTAACCCGCGAGTGGGCAGTAGAATTGTTGCCATTTAGCATTCGTGTTAATGCCATTATTGTGGCCGAAGCCTGGACTCCGTTATACGAGAAATGGATTAACTCTTTTGAAGACCGTGATGAAAAACTAAAGAACATTACCGATAAAATCCCTTTTGAAAACAGAATGACCAGTGTGGATGAGATTGCCAGCATGGCGGTATTCTTATTATCAGATAAATCCAGTCATACTACAGGCCAGCTGATCCATGTGGATGGCGGTTACGTACACCTGGATAGGGCTTTGTTGTAAATATTTATACTCAATTCATCAAGACGCGTCATTCCCGCGCAGGCGGGTAATCTTAAAGCACTAGTATTTGGCATTAAGATTATCTTCATGAGCACACTGTGGTTCCCAATCAACCCGATAGCTATCGGGTTGGGAATGACGTAACGCGCTTAACTAAGCTATTTCTTTTTCCTTTCTTCCAGATAAGCATGCCATAACAACATTGTAGCAATGGTTCGGTGAGGTTTAAATTGATCAGCTACTGCCAATATTTCTTCTTTACTAAGCCCTGCTTCCAAGCCTTTTACTTTCTTTAATGAGTTAACCGCAGCCAAATCACCGATCGGAAAAACATCGGTATGGTGCAAAGTAAAAATCAGGTAAATATCTACCGTCCAATCGCCGATACCTTTAATGCTTTTAAGCTGGTTTCTAATAGTTACATCGTCCATTGTTTCCATTTTGCTTAAAGACAATGTTCCACTGATCAGGCTTTCGGCCAAATGACGAACATAAATCGTTTTTTGCCGACTGAAATAACAATCTCTTAATTCCTGATCGGTAAGCAAAAATAAGCGTTCAGGCACAACTTCTCCTATCTTTTCTTTCAGCTTATTTAAGGCAGCCAATGCTGATGCCAAAGAAACCTGTTGTTCCAGGATAATATGTATAAGTGATTCGAAAGTATTCGGTCTCGACCAGAAAGGTGGGTATCCATATTTATCCAAGATGGGTTGTAAATCTGCATCGCTGCTGCCTACTAAATTACAAAGCTGGTGGAAGTTGGTCTGATCAAAAGTTTCGAACATTTTTATGGATGTTGATTGGAACGGATCAATTTTGTATATTCAATTATAATACAATCAACAAATTAACCATTTTAATCCCATTTTAAGATGAGATGGTTACTTTTGTCGGATGCTAAAGATTGGAATAGCTGAAGACGACCCTAAAATTGCTGAACTCTTAAAATCGGCACTCGAAGAAAACGATTACCAGGTGTTTACTGTAGCCAACGGTATTGATGCACTGGAGCTTTTCTTGGGCGAAAGCTTTAACCTGTTCATTATCGATGTAATGATGCCGCGGCTTAACGGCATTCAGCTTTGTAAACACATCCGTGGAAATGCCGTGCAAACACCGATTTTGATGCTTACCGCTTTGGGTGCTATTGATGATAAGGTTACAGGCCTGGGAGCTGGGGCTGATGATTATCTGGTAAAACCTTTCCACCTGAAAGAACTCCTGGCAAGAGTTGCTGCACTTTTACGCAGACAACCTATTGTTACCGCTCAAACTGATCATAAATTATATTTCGAAGACCTAGTGCTCAATACTTACAGCAAAGAAGTAAGCCGTGGAGGAAAAACCATTGAACTTAGCGCCAAAGAATTTGTGCTGCTCGAACTGTTTATGCACAATCCCAACCGTTTACTCTCGCGGCAATTTATAGCAGAGCAAGTTTGGGACATCAGTTTCGAAACCGGAACCAATGTAATTGATGTGTATATCAATTTCTTACGAAAAAAGATCGAAAAGGGTTTTGAACGGAAACTCATCCACACCAAAATCAATATGGGTTATATCCTGAAATAATGAAAATAAAGGATCGCATAGCATTATATTTTACATTGATCAGCACCTCATTGCTGTTTGCTGTACTTTGTACTGTGTATTTTACTTTCATGAAATTTTTGGAAGCAGATTTTTTCGAGCGCCTCACCGACCGTACCATGGTTACGGCCAAACTTTACCTCGAAGCCGACGAAATTAGTCGGGATGCGTTGAACAATGTGCGCCATAAATACCTGCAAAAGTTAAACGGCGAAGTTACTCGCATTTACGACAATAAAAACAGGGCCACCTTTATTGGCGATTCTGCTCAATACTGGACTAATTCTACTATCGATGAAGTTCGCAAAAAAGGCCGTTTAAAATATACTGATGGCCAGCGGCAGGTAGTTGGCATTTATTACAAAGATAATCAGGGCGACTTTGTAATCCTGGCTTCAGCAGATGATCAAGGCTCGCACAACAGGCTCGATAAGTTATTGAAGATCATGATTTTCATCTTCATTCTAATTTTCCTCATCGTGCTATTGTTGAGCCGGTGGATTGCACAAAATATGCTAAAACCCCTACAAAAGTTTATGCAGGAAGTAAAACAGGCGGGCTCGCAGAACATGGAGTTCAGGGTAGAAGAAAAGCACAATAAAGATGAAATCAACCTGATTGCCAAAAGCTTCAATCATTTAATGGAAGAACTGGAACAGGCTTTTATTTTACAGAAAACCTTTGTGGCCAATGCCTCTCACGAACTTCGCACACCCGTAACGCGGATCATGATGAATGCTGAATTAGCTTTATCCAAAGAAAGAGACCATACAGCTTATGAAAAGGTAATTGCTTCTATGCTCGAAGATGCCGAGAAAATGGAACACATCATTACCGGATTGCTCGCTCTTGCAAAAATGGATCTGGAACTGATCAATTCTCAACTTATTCCAATCAGGTTAGACCACCTGCTTCTCAAAATACAATCTGAGTGGAAAGCGCAGAAAAACCTTGACCTTAAAATTACCTATCAAAATCCCATTGATCCAAAACCTGAAATATTGGCCAATGCTGTACTATTACAAATTGTCTTGGATAATATCATTTCAAATGCTTTTAAATTTTCTGACAATCAACAGGTAAGCGTTGTTGTTGAAGCAGCTGAAAATGACTTTCTCATTCACATTACGGACAATGGAACAGGTATCGCTACTGAGGAACAGGAAAATATTTTCAAACCCTTTTATACGCGGGCAAAAGATTTTGGTCGTCATGGCGAAGGAATGGGACTTTATATGGCTCAAAAAATTATCGATCTGCTAAAAGGTGAAATAACTACCACAAATCTTGAAAAAGGAGGTTGCACTTTTACGGTGAGATTGACAAAGCTTTAGTAGCTATTTATTACTTCATTCTAATTTTACAACTCGATCGTCACCCTGAATTCATTTCAGGGTCTTAGCGACAGAATAGATGCTAAAATAAATTCAGCAGGACAATTAGCGTCCCAACTTTAATTCCCTTTTAATTTCCGTTTAATCTCCCTTTAATTCGGCAAGGATAGCTTTGCCATATGAGAATAATATGTACGTTGCTCATTTTCTTTTTGGCGATCAGGCCTGGAGCAACTTTTGCACAAAAAGATACGCTAAGCTTAACCCTTAGTAAAACAGAAAGCCTTTTTTTAAAACACAATTATGATCTCCTGGCCGGTAATTACGAGATCGATCAGGCAAAGGCCGAAATTATTACCGCCAAACTCTTTGATAATCCTACCCTTGAATACGAAAATCTGTTTTACAACCACGAAACAAAGAAATTCCTGCAAACCTCTTATGCTTACGGACAATACGCGGCTTCTATTTCGCAGCTATTCAAACTTGCTGGCAAACGCAATAAAAACATCAAACTGGCTCAAACCGGGGTTAAGCTAGCCGAATATGAATATTTCGATCTGATGCGAACATTAAAATTCGAACTGGTCAACACGTTTTATAAAACCTATTTCTCCGCACAATCAGTTAAACTGTATCAGGAACAGATCAGCTCTACCGATCAATTATTAAAAGCTTATAATATCCAGTTAAAAATGGGCAATATTGCCGCAAAAGATGTCATCAGAATTAAATCACTGTTAATCAATCTTAAAGCCGAACAGGCGGGCTTACTGAACGACCTGGAAGATCATTACAAAGACCTTAAGCTACTCTGTGGTTTGGATGCCAATATTTCACTTTCTTTAATTGTAGATCAAGCAGATTTTAAGAGCGGATTGCTCGATAAAATCCCTTACAGTTCCTTATTAGATTCTGCAAGAGCCAACCGCGCCGACCTTAAATTAGCCAAAACCGAGCTCCTTTACAACATGCGGAATTTAAAACTGCAAAAGGCTATGGCCATTCCCGATATAGAAATCGGCCTTAGTTATGATTTAAAAGGTAATTATCCTGAAAAATATACAGGTTTGGGCATCAAAATTCCCATTCCACTTTTCTCCAGAAACCAGGGTGAAATTAAAAAAGCCCAAGTTGGTATAGCTGCAGCCGATTTGAACATCAAAAAACAGGAAGCCCTACTCGAGAATGAAGTATTTAACAGCTACAAAACCGCTTTACGCAACGAAAAATTGTACCAAGAGATCGATCCTGCCTTTAGTACCGATTTTAATATACTCATTTCTGCCCTCATTAAAAATTTCAAAGCAAGGAACATCAGCCTGATCGAATTTTTAGACCTCTATGATGCCTACAAAGAAAATACGCTACAATTGAATAAACTCCAATTCGAAAGAATGAGCACCCGTGCTGAGCTCAATTATGTAACCGGTTCTAATATTTTTAAATAAATCTCATGCAAAATCTTTATAAAAACACTGTACTCATTGCTGCAAGCAGTTTAATATTTTCCTGCAACGAACATAAAACGACCGTGCCAAACGATAAATTTGCCATTACCGATTCCCTGATTAACCGCTTGCTGATTGATACCGTGCAACAGGCCAACAGCAAAACAGAACTGATGTTTTCAGCCAAAATTGCAGCAGATGAAGAACGTCGCTCAGAACTTTTTCCGATGGTAAGCGGCATCGTAAATCGCGTTGGTGTAAGGTTGGGCGATCAGGTTGTGAACGGACAAACGCTGGCCACGGTAAATAGTTCTGAAATGGCCGGATTTGACAAAGAGGTAATTACCGCAAACGCCGAACTTAAAAATACTGAGCGATCGTTAAAACAGGCCGAGCAGCTTTTTCAAAGTGGTTTATCCTCGGCAAAAGAGCTCGATGAAGCCAAAAACGATTACCAGATTAAAAAAGCAGAAGCCAAAAGGGCTAACTCCGTATTAAAACTCAATGGTGGAAGCAGTACCGGATTATATGCTATTAAATCGCCCATTAATGGTTTTGTGATTGAAAAAAACGTAACCCAAAATATGCAGTTACGCAGCGACAACAACAAAAGCCTCTTTACTATTGCCGATCTCTCCAATGTTTGGGCTATGATCAACATTTACGAATCGGATATTTCGCGTGTTAAAGCCGGTGATGAAGTGAGTTTATTTACCCTCTCCTATCCCGACAAGGTTTTTAAAGGAAAAATAGAGAAATTATATAATCAGGTAGATCAGGATAGCAAGGTAATGAATGCAAGGGTTGTGATCCCAAATCATGAATTTTTATTAAAACCAGGTATGCTCGGAACGGTAAAAGTTTCAGCAAATTCGGCCATCGATCTTCCGGTATTAAACTCAAGGGCAGTTATTTTCGATGAAAACAAAAATTATGTGCTAGTCTTAGGTCAGGACCACAAAGTGAGGGTCCAGGAGATCGAAATCGGGCGGAAAACAGCCGACAAAACCTACATCAGCAAAGGTGTACAGGCCGGCGATCGCATCATCGCGTCTAAACAGGTTTTCTTGTTCGAAAGTCTAAAAACTCAATAATTTCTTTTCATTCCTAGATTTCAAAAATGAATAAATTCATAAAAAGCATTATAGGCTTTGCACTGAAGAATAAATATTTCATCTTTTTTGCCACTTTTCTCTTAATTCTGGCAGGTTATTTAAGCTTCAAACACACCACCATTGATGCGTTTCCTGATGTTACCAATACCAATATCACCATCATTACCCAATGGCCAGGCCGAAGTGCCGAAGAGGTAGAAAAGTTTGTAAGCAGACCTTTGGAAATTGCCATGAATCCTACCGAAAAACGGACCAGCATCCGTTCTTCTTCCCTATTTGGTTTATCCATTGTAAAAGTAAGTTTCGAAGATGATATAGATTATGCTGAAGCACGCGTACAGGTAAACAACCACCTCGATGAAGCAGACCTGCCCGAAGGAATCCAACCCGAAGTACAGCCACCTTACGGGCCTACTGGTGAAATATTCCGTTATACCTTATCTAGCGACACAAAATCTGTAAGTGAGTTAAAAACCTTACAGGATTGGGTGATACAAAGAGAACTTTTATCTGTTTCGGGCATTGCTGATGTAGTAAGTTTTGGAGGCGAGGTAAAAACCTACCAGATTACTGTTGATCCACAAAAAGCCATCCAATATGGTGTAAGTGCGAAGGAACTCTTCGAAGCGGTATCTAAAAGCAACATCAATGTGGGCGGCGATGTAATTGTACAAAGTGGTCAGGCTTATGTGGTGCGCGGTATCGGCGTGCTCAACAATATCGACGAAATCAGAAATGTGGTGGTTGATAATATTAATGGCACTCCTGTTTATGTTAAAACCATTGCCGATGTGGCAGAATCGGCTTTGCCAAGGCTAGGGCAAGTTGGCCGCGATAAAGATCCCGATGTGGTTGAAGGCATTATTGTAATGAGGAAGGGCGGTAATCCAAGTGATGTAATTGCCAGGCTGAAAGAAAAAATAAATACGATCAATTCCAGTATTTTGCCTGATGATGTAAAAATCAAACCTTTCTACGACCGCGAAGATCTGGTTAATTACTCCGTACACACCGTGATGGGCAATATGCTTGAAGGGATTTTATTTGTTACCCTAATCGTATTCCTCTTCATGGCTGATTGGCGCACCACCTTAATCGTTTCTATTATCATTCCTTTAGCACTTCTTTTTGCGTTTATCTGCCTCAAATTAAAAGGCATGCCAGCCAACCTGCTTTCTATGGGTGCAATTGATTTCGGGATCATTATAGACGGCGCCGTAGTAATGGTTGAAGGAATTTTCGTCGTGCTGGATGCAAAAGCCAAAAAAGTAGGCATGGAAAAGTTTAATAAAATGAGCAAACTCGGTTTTATTAAAAAAGCCTGTTTAGAAAACGGAAAAGGCATTTTATTTGCCAAACTGATCATCATTACTGGTTTGCTCCCCATTTTCACCTTTGAAAAAGTGGAAGGTAAAATGTTCTCTCCCCTAGCCTGGACTTTAAGTTTTGCCTTATTGGGCGCTTTAATCTTAACCTTTACACTTGTACCGGCCATGGCCAGCGTACTTCTAAAAAAGGATGTAAAAGAGAAACACAATATCTTTTTAGAATGGATTACCAAAGCAACCCTTAAATTTTACGATCTCTGTTTCAAAAAAAAGAAACTGGTTTTTGGAATTTCTATTGTAGTGCTGTTTTTAGGTGCTTTTAGTTTTAAATTTCTGGGGACAGAATTTTTGCCCAGTTTAGATGAGGGCTCCATTTATGTGCGTGCTACTGGCCCGTTGAGTATTTCGTTGGACGAAACCAAAAAACTTTCGAACGAGATGAGAAAGATCTTTTTAAGTTTCGAAGAGGTAAAACAAGTGATGTCTCAGACTGGCCGGCCAAACGATGGAACGGATGCAACGGGCTTTTACAACATGGAATTCCACGTGGATATTTACCCCCGAAAAGAATGGAGACAGAAACAGACTAAAGAACAGCTGATTGAGCGGATGCAGGAGAAATTAAAGCGCTTTCCTGGTATCAGCCTTAACTTTTCTCAGCCAATTTCTGATAATGTAGAAGAAGCTGTTTCAGGTGTAAAAGGATCAATTGTAGTGAAGCTGTTTGGCGAAAATTTCGAGTACATCGAAAAGGAAGAGGAAAAAATAGAAGATATTTTAAAAACGGTAGAGGGTATTGAAGATTTAGGTATACTCAGGAATCTGGGGCAGCCAGAATTACAGATTAATCTCGATCAGAAAAAAATGGCCTTATATGGCGTAAGCACAGCAGATGCTAATGCAGTGATCGAAATGGCGATCGGTGGTAAAACCGCTACGCAGATTTATGAAGGTGAACGCAAATTTGATCTCATCATCCGTTATCCCGAAGATTTTAGGAATGACGAAAGTTCGATCAGTAAATTACGTATACCAACGCTATCGGGTTCAAATGTTCAATTGGGCGAAATCTCGAGTATCCGTAAAATTACCGGACCAAGTATGATTTACCGCGATAAGCACAAGCGTTATGGGGCGATCAAATTCTCCATCAGAGGCCGTGATATGGGCAGCGTAATTGCCGAAGCACAACAAAAAGTAAATGCAAAAATCAAATTGCCACAGGGCTATCAGCTCGAGTGGGCCGGTGATTTTGAAAACCAGCAAAGAGCCATTGCACGTTTATCGCAGGCTGTTCCGGTAAGTTTGTTGCTGATATTTTTTATCCTGTTTGTGCTTTTCGGCAATTTTAGGGATGCGCTATTGGTACTCAATAACGTTCCTTTTGCCATGATCGGTGGCATATTGGCGCTGTTGGCCGCAGGTGTAAACTTTAACATTTCAGCAGGCATTGGTTTTATAGCATTATTCGGTATCTGTGTGCAGAACGGTGTGATCCTGATTACCCGCTTCAAAACCAACATCACCGAGCTGAAACACCACGCCACGTGGACTTTTACCGATGCCATGCGTGATGGGATTGCCAGCAGATTTAGGCCGGTATTAATGACGGCCTTAATGGCCGCTATTGGTTTAATGCCAGCAGCACTCTCTACCGGAATCGGTTCCGAAGCCAGTAAACCACTGGCCATTGTAGTTATTGGTGGGTTAATTACCAATACCTTGTTTAACCTTTTTGTGTATCCGATTGTATTTTATTGGTCGTACGGGAGAAAGGTACATAAAGCGATGAGTGATGTAAAAATGTAAGATTGACTATCGAAAATGTAAGACAGTAGATGTAAATGGATGATGGAATTTCAATGCTTAATTAACGAAAAAAAAGTTTTTAGTAGCGTTTTTGGTTGCTGTACCGTATAAGCTATAAATTAAAGCTTTATGAAAAAGGTATTATTACTCCTCCTGGCTGTAACAGGCCTTTTGTATGTATCATGCAAAAAAAACGATAAAGATAACGATGGGCCTGGTGAAGTTTATGGTAAGTGGAAACTCACCGAAACGATGCAGGATCCCGGGGATGGAAGTGGCAGGTATAAAAAGGTAAGCGGCCAGATCAAATATCTTATTCTAAACAAATCAGCAGATAATGCCGGTAAATTTGAAGGCGATGCACTTCCGGATTTATTTTCGTTCCGGATTTTGGATAGTGTAAAAATGGAGGTTTACAGCAACACCTATAAAATGCCGATGATTTATCAGTACAAGGTTTCGGCAAAATCGCTACAGCTTAACCCTCCTTGTTTCGAAGGTTGCGGGTACAGGTTTGTAAGGGAATAATCTTTTAGGTAAGGTCCTTAAAAAGATTAATTTATTTGAACCTGGATTCAACAAGATGCTTCTTAAATATGATTGTCCTGCTGATTCGATAACGATCAGATCAGCAGAACATCATTCTTTTTCAAACAGTCAAACTATCCCAGATCACCTGATAAACATCCGGTGCATGTAAGGTTTTATCGATTGCCTTTGGGGTAACCAGAACAGGTTTAAATCGATCAGCTACATTAATGCTGCCATGCGACCCTTTAACCAGTGTAGCATCGAGCGGAATGACATCCATCACATAACGGAAACCGGCTTTTTTCCTTAAAAGTTTGTATCCTGCCCTCAATTTAGAAGTCATGAACATTTCTACAGGATCGTAGCCAGGTTTTTTATGAATGTCAACTACCCGCGCATAATCCGGCGCTTTAGCATCGTCAAGCCAAAAATAATAGGTAAACCAGCTGTTTTCTTTTGCCGTAAGCACCAGATCACCTGAACGTTCATGGTTAATGTGGTGTTTCTCTTGTCCTGCCTGATCCAGTATCAATTCAATTTCTGGTACACTTTTCAATAAAGCCTTCACCTGCTCCGTTACACTTTTATCATTAATGTAAACATGTGCAACCTGGTGATCGGCCACTACGAATGCTTTAGAAGCACCCAGATCGAGTAACTCCAACCCTCTTTCTTCACGGATCTGAATCAAACCGTTTTCCCTGAACAAACGGTTAAGGTGGATTGGCTTATTTACAGGGGCAATACCATATTCAGAAAGCAAAATGATGCGTGCACCCCTGCTTTCATAAAAACGAACCAATTCTTCTACTACCTGGTCGATTTCTTTCAGTTCAGTACTGATTTTATCGAGCTCGGGGCCAAACTTTTGCAGGCAATAGTCTAAATGGGGCAGATAAATTAAGGTAAGCGTAGGATTGTGGAGTTTTTCAGTTTCCATCGACGCATCTGCAATCCATCTGGTTGATTTAATATTTGCACCAGGGCCCCAGAACTGAAACAAGGGGAACTGCCCCAGTTTATTTTGTAAATGGTCGCGTAGTTCTGCCGGATGAGAATAACAGTCGGGTAGTTTACGGCCATCGGCCAGGTAATTGGGACGTGGTGTTACCGAAAAATCGGCTGTCGAATACATGTTGTACCACCAGAACATATTGGCACAGGTAAAATCCGGATCTTCTTTTTTAGCCTGATCCCATATTTTTTCGGCATTCACCAGTTTATTAGACTGTTTCCAGAATTTAATTTCACTATCCGTATCATCGTACCATCCATTACCCACAATGCCATTTTCTGAAGGATATTTACCCGTTAAATAGCTCGACTGTACAGCTGTGGTAACTGCCGGCAACAAAGGCTCGACGGTAGTTAAATGGTTTTCGGAAATATATCGCTGAAGAAAAGGTGTATGCGTTCCAATTACGGAAGTAGATAAGGCTACGATATCGATAACAACGGTTTTGTGCATATTTCTTAAATTATAATAAATTTTTAACCCAGGCGAGCTCCCTAATGATTGAATCGTTCAAAGGTGCTTTTAAAGCTGTTGGTAAAACCTCCCAGGTGTAGGTTTCGACTTCTAAATGCGTGGTAAAAGGACTGTTTTTTTGCAAGTTTAGCACCTCGGTAATGTCTGACTGTGTAGATTGGATCAAACCCATATCTTCAACAAAAATGGGAACATGGAAATGTGCCCTCCACTCCTCTACTTCAGGATTTTCACCCGCTGCCAGTGCATCCGACAGGTCAGGATAACGCAATAGCGTACCGTCATTTTTTCGTGCAATTACCTGGTGGAGGTAAGTAGGTTCATCAAAACGGCCTAACTGATCTAATACAGCTGTTCTTGCTGAAAGAGAGGCAGGTAATTTTGCTTTTAATGCCGCACTAATCTGAATTTTCCCAATCTTAATCCCTTTCTCCTGCAGTTCTTTGATGATGGCCGTATGTGGTTCATATCCGATTGCAAAATGACAAACATCATAACACAAACGGATATGCATTTTGATTAAATTTTCTGCTTCATTGGCGTTTAAGCCCGATCGCTCCGCAAAATATGTTTTTCCAATTGGTAAAAGCTCGTTTTCAAACCAGTTGATAAATTCCTCGCCAGATTCCAAAAAACCATCTGGTTCTGGTTCGATATCGAGGTGGATCATTTTATCTGTTTGCTGATGGATTTTTGCTAAACCTTGTGCAACTGCTAAAACATGTGTGCTTGCGGTGGTAGTAGCTTTTTCCTTCTCTAAAGTATCCTTAAACCAGGGTTTATAGCTTAATGGTGAAGTCGAAATCCCACCATCTAAGTCTTCCGGGAGTAATTCGGAAAGGATTTCAGCTAAACGAAGTGTATATGCAACGCGGTCTCTGGTCGTCCAATCGGGCGCATGTACCTTATCTTTAACCCTGGTATGGTGAAAACCACCATAGGGAAATCCGTTCATGGTAAATACATACCCACCTTCCTGCTTAAGCCATTGTTTAAATGTTTCCAGGTGATTTTCTTCCAGCAATTCGATACTGGCGAGATTGGAAAGGCGTAAACCGATGCCCATAGGTGCATCTGGTGATAACTGGGCTTTTAATACCGGAAAACTATCTTTTAACACCGCAAAATGTGCCATCCAGTTTTCGCCTGCATAAATATTGGTACAGAAGGTTAAATGTCCGGAAGTTAATTTCATCGTTTAATGTTGAATAATAGCCGTTTGGTTATTTAAAATTTCGGCAGCTTGTTTTAAAATATCGGCATCAATTTCATGCACTTCCTCTCCACTACCCAGGCCTGTAAGCAAAGTGATGGTTAATTCGCCACCAAGGTGTTCCCTAAATTCTTCCAGCCCCTGTAAAATTGGACTATTGCCTTCAGTAACCTGTAACAAAGGATGAGTTAATTCGAAACCAAGTTGATGGATCAGGCTAATTACCCTTTGCGCGTCTTCCGTACTGATCCTGCCCGATAAATTGGAATATACGGCATCTAAGGCAATACCCATGGCAACAGCCTCGCCATGCCTCACTTCAAAATTAGTCAGATACTCTAGTTTATGCGCACTCCAATGGCCAAAATCCAATGGTCGGGCCGAACCGTTTTCGAAAGGATCGGCACTGCGGATATGCTCCAGGTGGAGTTTTGCGCATTTCCAGATCTGGTAGTTCATGGCGGTGATATCGCGTTGTGCAAGTGCAGTGGCATTCGCCTCCAGCCATTCAAAAAATTCGCGGTCTTTAATCAGTGCCACTTTAATCGCTTCGGCAATACCTGAACGCCAATCGCGATCGGATAAAGTGCTTAAAAATACTTCATCGTTAAAAACAGCAACTGGCGGCGAAAAAGTGCCTAAAAAGTTCTTTTTATTGAAATAATTAATTCCATTTTTTACCCCGACGCCCGAATCGTTCTGCGAAAGCACAGTACTTGGAATCCTGATGTGTTTAATCCCGCGGTGTGCAACCGTAGCCGCATAACCCACCATATCGAGCACCGCCCCGCCGCCAATGGCAGCAACAAACGAATGCCGGTCAATTCCATGAACATTAATGGCTTCCAATACCCGATCAAAATATTGCGTGTCGTTTTTCACCTGTTCTCCCCCAGGGATAACTAAGATATCCTGAACCAATTGCGTTTGAGGGTATTTTGAAAAATATGCTTTAATCTGGTTATTAAGGTCCTGGTGTGCATTTGCCACACCTTCATCTATTACAAATAAAATCTTTTTTACTGCAACTGCCGGATTTAGATTAACTAAAAAACTGTTCAACAGTTCATTTTCTGGCAAAAAGAGC
Organism: Pedobacter sp. GW460-11-11-14-TSB4; assembly: GCF_059423705.1. Classification (NCBI taxonomy): domain Bacteria; kingdom Pseudomonadati; phylum Bacteroidota; class Sphingobacteriia; order Sphingobacteriales; family Sphingobacteriaceae; genus Pedobacter; species Pedobacter sp. GW460-11-11-14-TSB4. The sequence continues at coordinate 176,023 of NZ_JBWKYI010000005.1, read as the reverse complement.
GATGAAGTAAAGAAAACATTATAATTATATTGTACCGTAAAGGATTGATGTAAATGTTCCATATCAATTTGGTAATGTGTGTTTGATGGTTAAGTAACGGCGAATAATTTAGAGAGCCACATGGATAATGGCAATAAAGCTGCAATAATAAAAGCCAAAATCTGGGCATCGAAAGTTACGGCCCAGGCGGCATCCATCAAAATAAGTGAAATTACGCCAGCTTTTACTGCTCCGCCGATATTTTTACCGATAGGTTCTTTTATTGCTTTTAAAAGTGGCCTGAAAATCATAAAGGTAAAAGGAACCAGAAACAGTAGCGACCACAACAACCTATCGTTTACAAAAGCAAAATAAGCAATAGCGCAGATCACGATTGCATATAGAAAGGCCGCCAAATACAAGTTTTTAGCATGGCCTCCGTGAACTTCACCCCGGCTGGTCATCGTAATGGAAAAAATATAAATAACCGGAATAACTGCCAGGTAATAATGACTACAAAGCATTTCTGGCACAATACTCAAACCCAACAGCAGGTTAAAACCACGGCATAGGCCCATATTCAATGGTCCGAAAAAAGAATGGTGTTTGCCAAATTTATTATAAAGCAAAGCGAAAACGGCTACTAAAAGTGCCAATAATCCCGATGTTAAACTATTTAACGCAGCCAGGGTTATTCCAGCAAAAAGCAACAGACTTCCTAAAATGGTTGCATTTTGCAAACTGATCAAACCACTCGGGATGGCCCTTTCCGGGCGTTCTATTTTATCCAGATCGGCATCAAAAACATCGTTGAAAACGATTCCTCCTCCATACAAACAGGCTGTTGATGCGGCTAAAAGCACAATAGATAACCATGGAATGGAAAACCCACTGCTTAAAACACCAGAAATGGCAATTCCCGCTAAAATATCTGCAACTGAAGTAACAATATTGGCAGGGCGCATCATGCGCAGATAGACAATTATTTTTTTCAATACTTTAGCTGATGATGATAGACGATTTATCTGTTCTTGGCTGTTGTCCGCCGCGCAAAATGGTGTTACCTTCGAATTTTTCAGTGAGGTCTACATTTTTTTGCGCATTGAAATCGGCTTCATCCAGCTGTCCGCTCTGTGCAAATGCAGTAATGGCATTGCGGTAAGTAACCAGTTCAATATCCTGATCGCTTAAACCCCGCATTTTCATTAAAGCCGCAGTTTTAGGTACAGCCAAAGGATCGCTGATGCCCCAATCGGCAGCAGAATTCACCATAATACGCTCCGGGCCGTACTGTTTAACAATCTCCACCATACGCTCATTACCCATTTTGGTAAACGGATATATGGTAAAAGCAGCCCAGAAGCCTCTATCTAATACCTCTTTTACGGTCTCTTCATTGTTGTGATCGATAATTACACTATACGGATCGAGGCCATGTTCCAAGGCAATATCCATGCTCCGCTGCGTGCCTTTTTTCTTATCGCGGTGTGGTGTGTGCACCTGTATAGGTAAACCTGCTTCTTTAGCCAGTTCGAGCTGTAGCCTGTAATATTTTTCTTCGGCAGCAGTCTGATCGTCGAAACCGATTTCTCCTATTCCCACTACGCCTTCTTTATAGACAAACAAAGGCAATATTTCCATTACCTGTTCTGCCAGGCTTTCGTTATTGGCCTCTCTCGAGTTTAGTCCAATGGTACAATAATGTTTGATACCAAACTGTGAGGAACGGAAACGCTCCCAACCGATCAGGCTGCTATAATAATCTCTAAAGCTATCCAATCCGGTACGTGGCTGCCCCAGCCAAAATGCAGGCTCTATCAAGGCAACAACACCTGCATCGGCCATCGCCTGATAATCGTCTGTTGTCCTCGAAGTCATGTGAACATGTGGGTCGAAGAATTTCATCCCCTTTACCGCACTGATATCGAACGCTTCAGGCTCCCCCATCAATGCTTTATCTCTTTCAATTGAACTACTGCAACACATATATTTCTGTTTTGAATGTCTAATGGTTAAAATGAATCCCAGTTTAAGTTCCCTTCTGAAAGGGCCAGCTTAAGTTCAGGAAAAGTATGAATATAATCTTTTGCCGGTTGATAATCAGACTGAGCAACGGCAAGTGCAATGGCCCGTTGTTCAATCTGGTCGTAATGCATCAAACCAACTTTAAGGTGCTCAAAAATTTCTGCATTGATAAATTTACCAACCAAACGCCAAAGTTGTGGGTGCACCTTTCGTCCGGCAGCCCAGCGTTCATTTGCATAATCTATCAAAGTTAATGCAAGTTCCAGGTTGGCGCGTTCATCTAAACCAACAATGTGCCTGATATCTTTTTCTGTAAAAAAAGCTTTCAGCACCAATTGGTTCCAGGCGGCATCGTCCAGATTTTCTGAAGGGTATGGGTTGTTTTCCATAATCGCTTCCAAAACCGATCCGATATTACTCCTGATCCCTTCAGCACAACGTTTAACCCAAATTTCAGGATGAGCCAAAAATGGCAATGCCGAATATAAAGCCACGGCCTCACTCATTTCTGCCGAAAGGAACAACCGATCGACAGTTGCATATAATTTCTCCTGATCTGCGGCATTTAAATTGCTTAACAGCCAAACGCGGCAAAGCCTGTCAATAGTCCAGTTACTGATATAGCTGATCCCAGCCGCTGCTATTGAAACCTTTTGAGCCTCGTTAAGCTGAATAACCGATTTCCCTGTTTTGCGTGGCACCATCACAAATGCCTGACTGATCTTATTGCTTTGATCAGCCGATTGTATTACACTTTCTAACCAGTTTTGGCTATCTGCACTCACATTGCTTTTTACAATCGCTGATAAAGCTTCTTGGATAGCCATCGTATCATCACGTTTCATAAAGTATCTGAATAATCGCTTAGCTGGTGATACCCGCCGAAACAAAATAATTGATTAACAAGGCACCTGCAATAATCAACAGCCCAAAAAATTCTCTCGTTTGCTCGATATAAGGTTTAGTGGCCTGCATACTTTCAACCAGACTTGGCCGCTTATATTTCATCATCCAATCTCGTACACCATCTTTTGCAAAAAAAAGGATAGCAGCATAAATTAAATAGAAAGCAGTTAAAAACAGATAAGCAAAAGGGTAAAATTTACCTGCAGCAGCCAATCCACAGCATATTGCGGCGCTTAAATAGATAGATACCCAAAGAAAAGCATCGTTATCATTTAAATTTACATAGGCAAATCCTATAAACGAGATGCAAAAAATAATGTTGAGAATAATTAAAAGCATTTTAAATTATTTGGTTTAAAACAAGGTAAATCGATTTCCCGATTCTTTTCATTCAAAAACAAAGTTATTTAAACTGAATGCTTTTTTTGCCTAAAAAATGTAAATTATATACTGCTATAAAAGTTTTTTTTGATTAAAAACGGTGTTTGCCTCATTCCTTTTCTCTTCTTTTAATATTGGATAAAAAGAAAGGTAGTCTGCATCATCATCCCAAAATGATAATGCTCAACGGTATCTGCCATCACATATTTTACCGGCATTTAAATGCGTCAAACCATCATTCTAATCTCCAAAAACAAGTTTTAGAATATTCGCCAGCACAGGATTATGGTCATCGGCCCGCCAATTGATCAATATATCGGTTTTAAAGGGCAGCGGGATAAAGCGCAGCCCCGGACTTTGGTGGTGCATATAAGAATCGGGCAAAATCGCTATTCCCAGTCCTTTGCGCACCAGTGCAATAATGGTTGATCCAAATTCGGAATGCAGAAATACATCCGGCACAAAATCGTAAGATTTGAAAAGTGCCTGAATAATCTCGCTGTAACTACTGCCCTCATCTTTAGTGGGCAGGATAAATTTTTGCGCCCTAAGGCTCTCCTTAGATAAATCTTCGAATCTTTTAAAAGCATGTTCTAAGGGAACCACTAAAGCCAGGTGATCGGAATATATTTTTTTCGATTTAATACCCTGCTCGCTGGTTATATCGCGGGTAATGGCGAGGTCGATCTTATAATTTTTCAGAAAATCGAGTTGATTTTCATATAAAACCTGTACCAATTTAATTTGGAGCTGTGGAAAGGCCTCTGTAATCTTCGCTAAAATATCGGGCATGATGGAAGCCGATATCGAATCAGGATGTGCAATGGTAATCGTTCCGCGTTCGCCTAAATGGATCTGTTTGGCAAACTGATGGATATATTCGATTTCATTTAATTCGACTTCCCACTTTTCTTTTAAGAATTTACCCGCCGGAGTGAGCTTCACATTACGTTTATTACGTTCAAAAAGCTGTAAACCCAATTCATTTTCAAGCGACTGAATTTGGCGGCTAAGGGCTGACTGTGTGATATTTACCTTTTCTGCCGTTTTCCAATAATGAAGCTGTTCTGACAAGGCCAAAAAATACTTGATTCGCTGAAGATCCATTAATGCAAAATACGCATTAATAAATGAGAAAATAGCATTTTATAACATTTAAAGAGTTCCTACTTTAGTGGCATGGAGCATATCACAATCGAAAGGGCAACAATAGCTGATATCGAAAAATTACAGGAGATCAGTAGAACAACGTTTTATGAGGCTTTTGCAGCGGTAAATAGTGCCGAAAACATGGAATTTTATCTCGAAAACAGCTTTTCGCAAGAAAAACTGACAGGGGAACTGAGTAATACGGATTCTCAATTTTATTTTGCCCTGCTTGATGGAAAAGTGATTGGCTATTTAAAAATCAACCTTGGGCAGGCACAAACCGAAAAGCTGGATCTTGATGCACTTGAAATAGAACGGATTTACCTTCTGAAAGCATTTTATGGTCAAAAAGTTGGCCAGCTGCTTTACCAGAAAGCCATTGATATTGCCCACGAAATACAGGCCAGTTATGTATGGCTGGGTGTATGGGAAGAAAACTACAGGGCTTTAAAGTTCTACGAAAAAAATGGCTTTATTGCTTTCGATAAACATAAGTTCTGGCTAGGCGATGATGAGCAAACAGATTTGATGATGAAAAAAATATTGGTTAACGAAAACGAATTAAAAGTATCCTGATGGAAAAAAGAAACCTCTTTTTAATTTTATTGATATTAGGCACCGCATTCTGGGGCATTTCCTTTTCAGTTACCAAGCTGGCTATTGGCCAGCACCAGCCAGTCCTATTTTTATGCTATCGTTTTTTTCTGGCCACAATGGTATTATCGGTTATTTTCTGGAAACATGTAAAGAAATTAGATTTAACAACCATTAAAACAGGCGCCAGCCTGGCTATTCCACTGGTATTGGGCATTTATTTGCAAACATTGGGCATTACACACACTTCAGCTTCACAATGTTCATTTGTAGCTGGAATAACAGTGGTGATGATTCCGGTGATTAAACTTTTTATTTACCGAAAAGCTGCAGCGTTAAAAATATGGATTGCCGCATGTACCGCACTCATTGGCCTGTTTGTCATATCGGTTACGGATCAATTCAGTATCGGAACTGGCGATTTGTATACCATTGTTGGTGCTTTTTGCTTTGCCATTTATCTCATCCAGATTGAAAAAGAATCGATGGCGGGTGATATTATTCCGACCATTGTGCCCATGTTTGCCACTTGCGCCATACTCACTTTTCTATTAACCTTTATTCAGGGAAACACCACCTGGATTCCGCAGCAGGAAACATTTTGGATGGGTATTATTTTTTGCGCACTATTCTCAACGGCTTATATGTACACCATATCGAATATTTCTCAAAAGTACATTAGTGCAGAAAGGGTATCCATCATCTATCTTTTCGAACCTATTTTCGGAGCCTTCGCTGCACATTTTATTTTGGGAGAAGAAATTACATCGAGGCTATTAATTGGTGGCGGCATGATATTTTTGGCAACACTGATCTCTGAACTGAAATGGAAAATGCCAAATCAAATGGCAATGCTCAGGGTATTGAAGGAAAAAAAGTATTAGGCTTAGTTTAAAGCCTAATACGTATCATTCCCTATGCGCGGGAATGATACCCGATTTTAGAAATGTTCCATTGATAGCTTGTTGAAATACCCTCAAGTAAAATTTATTTGTTAATTAGCGGCAACTTTAAGCGCATGGTGTTGCAACATCATTCTTGTTGCCAAAATGTGTTCGCAAGGCCCTTTTTTAAGTTTATTGCTCAGATAAAAAGCGCATTGGCAAGTCCCTTCTATTAAACGCTGATCTTTATCAATCAAAGCCACTGTACTAAAAGTTTCACTTTTAGTTTTCACTTTACCTTTTATTTCAAGTACATCATTTTCTATTTTGGTAACAATTTTCACATGGTCTTTCGCTATAAATTCGTTCGCAATTTTTTCTTGTTCGCTACCAAAACGTAGAGCATTAAAATCTAGCGGTTCCTGGCTTAGCTCTCTTACACGATAAACACCCAGTTTCAGATCATAAATTACACGCCCCGCCTGCGTGTACGCTGTTAATGCTGATGAAACCACAGCGGCGCTTAGTCCGGTTTTTGTTGTTATTTCTGCTGCAGATGCAAACCAAGTTTCTTTTAAAGCGGTAAAAATCTGTTGTTTGGTTAGTATATCTACATGACCACGAGGTGCCATTAAGTCGAAATTACCAGCCCTGCTCCAGTCGTTATCTGTCCAGCCTGACAATCCAAGTGTAAAAGTCATATCGCCTAAATCAGCCATAAAAAAAGAAGGCAAACCCGAACCCAATAAAACCACTTTAAAACTTTTGGTAATGGGGATTAAACGTTCTAAAATTATCAATCTTCTTCTACCCCAAATTCTGATTGTTTTCTCCTCGGAACCGGTGTAAATAGAGCGATGGAAAGTTAAGGTTTCATACCATGGTTCAATAACCAAACGTACTGGTTTACCGGGCTCTAAAATAAACCGCAAAGCCCGCGGGCCAGCAGTTTCTTTAAAACGACGTAAATATTGACAAAGGCTAAAGACATCCATTGGATGTAATTCAAATGAAGTTGCCGGCAAAGTCATTGCTGCGCTCACCTGCAAAAAGCCCCTCAGCCACGAATCTGGTAAATCTATTTTAACTTCTTTATAAACCTCTTCGTTGGTGGTTTTCGCCTCAAATCCTGAAGGATCAATTTTAAAAGATGTATCCTTATAACCTCTTATTTTTTGAAATTCACCGTATAATTCTGCAGAATAATCGATGTTAGTTGTACCGCATTTAAATTCATTAACTTCTGTAAATACATTGTAGTTACAACTTAACTTACCATACGAAGATTCATCTTGACTAAAACATTCGAAAAACAATTCATCAGGATGAACCGTAATCACCGGATCAAGAACCACCCATGCATCACGATCATTTTTATACAAGTAATCGAAGTACCTATTTTTTGCTTTGTTAAATGGCCCGAGTACCCGATCTTTTTCGCGATAAATCTGCTTTAAATCATTTCTAATTTCTTCGATGCGATTTCTTACCTGCTCAATCTGGAATCCAGCCATGTATTCGCCTAACCAAATTTTTTCCTGTTCTTCGGCCCAAGCTTTATATGCTGCTTTATCTTTTGGTTTATAACGAAGGTCAGAAACAACTACATCATGTAATGCAGATATTGCTTCTCGAAACGCAATTTTTTTATTTAATTTCCCAACAAAAAAAGTTGGATCACGCATTGCATCAGGTACAAAACTCATTGCTGTTTTGTTCGCATCATTACTGATGGAAGTATTTCCACTGTATTTATAATTGAATAACATGCGCTTCGTTTTTGATTATGAGGTGCATATCCAAAACAGGATATTGTGTTTTAATTTTTGTTAAAATATCGATGCAAACAGCTTTATCCTGAATGGTAGATTGTGCTGAGACATCATCTAAAATGCTTATAGCCCAAGCTGCAGTTTCCATGCTCTTAATCGATTCCTGATAGAGGAAATTAAAAATACGGTCCTTGGCAACCCTACCTTTGTTAACACGGGTAAGCGCCGAACGGAAATAAAACGTTAACTCTTGTAGTAAAGCAGGCTTATCTTTAGCGTACATGGATAAGTAACTACTCACAAAAGCCTGAACATTTACACTTGGGTGCTCGCTTAATTTTGTTAAATAATCCACAGCATGATCTACATTAAAAAACCGGGTGATCATTTCCTTGCCAAAACTTTCAACATCTGGCCTAATCGAATCTACAATACCAATTAAAGTATCCGGATCCCAATCTCCTTCTGTAAACTCCGTTCTAAAAAAATGAAAAGCATAAGCCCTGGTATCATCCCATTTCGAATCTAACAGATAAAGTGATTGATTTCTTTCCTCTCGAATTCTTGATACATGTTGCTTGAAATAATTCCATGCCCACTGGCGGATGGCAAGAATTTCATGGCTACCAAAAGAAATAATTTGTCGTAAAGAAAAACGACCTGGGTTACTATAATTTTTCAAAATTTCATACCCGGCCAACTGACTAATTCTGTATTGTGCATGAATCAGTTTTGTAAGCTCTTTTGGTTGTAAGCCACTGCTCCAATATTGTTTTAGATTTTGCAGTAGAAACTCGCTTAAGCTCGCGTGTGCCCCTTCAAACTTCTCTTTACGCATTAAAGCATAAGCAAAATGCGATACAATAACATTTCCAACTTCAGATTGACCAGCTAATTTTTTCTCGACTATTTTAAATATGGCATCCAAAACTTTCTTATCGCTACTATCAATTAGGTTGATTAATAATTGGATATTTTCAACGATAAAATGATCAGGGTATTGATTTAATAACTCAATGCCACCACCACGAACTTCAGGGAATTCACTAAGCAATAACATTTTTGTTAAAGAGATTGGAATTTCCGTTGGAGAAACCCTCTTAACCTTATTCAGCAATATTTTCGTCGCCAAAATTTTATTAGCATTTAATACTGATGAAATTAACTGCTCTACAATATTCCAACTCAATTTTTCCATTTGCGTTTCAGCAAACAAACCTAAACGATCAATAGCATTTTTAGCCTGAAGATTGTTTTCATCCGTATTTTCAAAATGAAGTAGATCGGTAATGGCTTTACCCAAAATAGCCTGTACCCTATCCTCAGAGAAACGGCATTTTTGTAAGGTTTCATTGATCCAGTTTTTGCTTTCCTCTTGTGTATTGAATAACACGATCATTAAAAATTCAAGATCATTAAAATACAATTCAATATTTTCACCAACCAGTTCTTGCGCCCACACCCTGGCATTTCTACTATTGCAAGCCAATATTTTGGCAACAAAGACAGGGTTTTCAGCAAGTTTGCTTTCTTCGTTTTTCAGTATTTCAAAACCGAACTGATTCGGCAAATCGAACTTACTATTTAGCAATTGCAAAATCGAACGTTCATCAAAACGCTGAATAATCTCGTCATATTGTGGATGAGCTGTCAACCTTTCGTAGGCAAAAAGATGAATTCTGTTCATTTCAGCCTGCATTAACAACTGTATGTAAGCTTGGGGCATAGCATCCCAAAGTTCAGGATACAGCTCCAAACGGATCGAACTGTTTAAATCTGTTTTTGGCGTAATATCTTGTTCAACCACTGGCAGAGGTAGTGGTGGTGTTACATTTTTCTTACCAAATAAACTTTTAAAAATATTCTTAGCTGTATCAATTACTGAAACTCCACTGTCACTATTAAAACCTGTATTTGATCTGGAAGCTACCGCTCGAACATTTGCCGCATTGTAATAGTAATCAGGGCTGGTTACTGTCCTGCTGTCGATTATAAACCTTAAATTAGATTGCAACTGGCGCTTCGAATCATTCCCAAAAAGGATGGTAGAAAGCAGTAACGACTCCGAACATTCGGGATAATTTACAATTAAATAGGAATATTGTTTCGTCTTATAATTATAGCGACCATATTCATTTAATGGCTTTTCTTCGGCAATAGAATAATCATTTTCCGTATACTGCAATAAAGTATTTACGGCAAGTTTTAAATATACTGAAGCATCTTTGGTTGCTCCGGCACTTTTAAGAAATTCGACAGCATTTTTCTGAAAATAGGTTTTGGTGTATTGCGAAAATGCCAGTTTACTATCTTTATTTTTAAGTTCTGCACCTACCCTAACTGTTTGGTCAATAGCAGTTAAATATTGTCTGTAATTAGAATCAAGCGAATATGTTCGCCTGAACATGGCGGGTTGTTTCTCGAAACCATAAAATAAAATAGCTAAAGTAGCTACATCGTTTCTTAATTGCGCCAGCTTGTAAATTGCCCTCAAATGTTTAAAAAACGGCGGTTTGTATGGACAAGTTTTCAATACATTATTAAGGATAGGCAACAACGTTGATTGCACTTTGCCTAATAAATAAAGTGTGGTAAAATAATCTACCTCTTTGTCTTTTATATTTTGATCTAAAGTAGCCTTAAGTAAATCTAAATCGTTTATTTCTACAGCATATCTTATTTCTGCAGGTAGCTTTTCTAATAACTGATTGCTAATTTTTTGCTGTTCAGCCTCATTAGCAATTGTTAAAAGCCCCTCAAAAGCCAGGTTCACGATATGACTTTTTTGCTTAACGTTATTGGCTAAAGCCGCAAACAGCGGCTCGGCTGCAGCTGCATTTAATTTAGTTAAAGCATATAGGGCTGTATAAGTTTGCATTTCATTGCCTCTTGTTGCCAGCTTGATAATAAAAGGAATGGCCTCCTTTAAATTTAACATGCCGGCCTTCCAAATTATTCGACTGGTTTTCCACTCAGTACTGAAACTGTTTCTACCAACTACAGCATCTTGCAAGCGCTGCAAAATTGTACCATTTAAAGTATCAGGTTCGACGGCATCTAAGGAAGGGAGTTCCATAAATACTTCCGTTTCAGTTTGATAACCTTTTTTGCGTTTTTCATTTTCCAATTCTGCAAAAAGCACTTCAGCAATATCCAAAGGCAATGCAGCAGTTGTTTTGGTTCCTTCTTTGAGTGTACTTCCTCTCCTACCGTATCTAAAATTCACTAAGAATTCGTTTGCAGAAAGCTCGCAAAGATCAATCTCATATACCTTATCAGATTTCCCTTCTTTAAAAAATAATTTACTTTGTTTAATGAGTTTCATATGCAAAACATTTAAAGAATATTCCACCAATCGTACTGTTTGGCATCATTTGATGGCTTTATGGGCGTTTCTAATTTAACTTCAGGTACCATTTCTGCCACAATGGTTTCTATTTTAACTTCAACAACCTCTTCCCTGATAACCGGATAACCGTGTTTAGCAACAATATTTTCGAGCTGGATTTTAAACGCTGCAGCCTTAATCTTATTTACCATTTTTACAAAATTGATGTAACCCTCAACAGCATTAATCAGATTTTTAGCATTACCCCATTTTTGATCTTTCCAGCCATGTGATTCTATATTGTGCAAAAGCGCCCTAAATTTGCGCAGTTGATCTCGCTGAACATTTAATTTTTCGTTTACAACAATGCCAGTAACCTTTTGCAAATTGCCTTTTCGCATGATATGCGTTTTCGCAGGGTGCATGGTAAAACCTTCAGCTTCAATTATTTTCTTAAGAAAGAACAACAAACTGGCTATATTTTTTTCGTTTTCTTTTGATAAGGAAAAACTTAAATCATCAGCGTATCGGGTATAAGTAAAATTGAATTTTGATGCTAATCCATGAATTTTCTTATCTAGTTTAAAAGCTATTAAATTGCTAATTGCCGGACTAGCAGGAGAACCTTGCGGTAAAATACGATCCCCTTTCTGTACGTAATAAGATACGCCATCCATTTCAACATATTCAGTTTCAGCACTGGTACAGATTAGTCCAAACACCGTAGAAAGTTGCTCTGAGTACCCCAATTTATTGAACAAACCTTTAACGCGTTTGTAACTAATACTTGGAAAGAAATCCTTTAGATCGACATTAATAACGATGTCTTTTTCGAGGTGTGGTTGCGCATTACTGATTATGGAGCGTTCTTTGATGAAACCATGAACATGGTCATTAATTTCGATGCGGTTTAAAACGTTCTCCAATACCCATAGTTGCAAAGCTTTTAACCTCGATTTTGGTGCCGATATTAACCTTTTTCCACCTGTTTTTTTCGGAATTTCGAAAGTGTGGTAATGATTTATCCGAGAAACTTTTCTTTGATAGAGTAAGTATCGTAAAGTAGATAAATCTACACCAATGGCCGATGCAAAATCAATAATTTGATTAAAAACCGGCAGATTAAACTTCTGCAAAGTTTCAATATCAGATTCCGTTTGGTTTAAGCCGCCCGAAACCCCCTCACCTAAATAAATAATTTGCTGTTGCTGAATATTCTTCCAGTTTCCGGCCTTATCTTCTTTCTTTTGTTTGTTTTTTTGCTTGGTTGTTTCTCGTTTCTCCTTTGCCAATTTCATGCGGGCTTTCCGCATTTCTTTCAGCATGGCCTCTTGATTCTGGTATTTACGATCCTGAGCCAAAAGATTGCCCAGCTCTTGGTTTGCAACAAGTTCTCGTTTAATTAAAACTTCTGATAAACTTGGTGTATCAGAAGATTCCCAAAAACCAAGACGTTGCATTTCTTCAAGAATATAACTTTCCTTAGAGGTAGCGCGAATACGATCGTAGATTTGTTGTCGGCTAAGTTTTTCTGCCATTTGGAGCTTGATTTAGTTAAAAAGCCCTGTCTTTTTTATAAAACAGGGCTCGAATTTAAAATCCTTCGTATTTTCATAGGACTATATCAATCAACTCCAGAGAACATGTACTATACGTACGGTTAAACTCGCGGAGTATGGAACCGAAACCGTACGTATAGTACGTGTTCTCCCCATAAAGATTGCAGGTAGTGCCGAGTGTCAAATATTAGTTCATCGATGACGAAACATCACCATTTTCTTATTCAGAAAAAGCAAGGTATTTTTTAAATCCACGGGCAATATAGAAATAAATATTTCGAATTTGAAACTAATTTTTAAGTTCTCTTCAAATTTATTTTCGCTAAGAAGTTAGGGCATTTTAAAGAAAAAAGTGAGTTTATAAAAGAGAAATTGTGTTGGTTTATTTTTCTCCAAATTCAAATACTGCGCAAAACCATACCGCCACTATTTCAAACACTATCTTTCCTGTTTTATGGTTTTAGTTTTGCTATTATTGCTCCAAGTTTGATGAAAATTAAAACTTAACATTATGAAAAAAATTATTTTTCTATTCCTCAATTTTATTTTAATACTAAACACATTACATGCGCAAACGGATATTGAATTCGATCATATTTAAGTGGTTTTTACTCACCTTTTTTTAATAAGCTATCCAGGCATTTTTTTTTATGGCTTCGGCAAATATGATAAAAAAATCAAAAGTGAAACCTCAGTTATTTTATCTAAATATGATGCAAAATATGCCGATCTGATGAGATGTAACTTGTACGTAAACGTTGTCTCAAAAACATACAGTCCGATCAGGTAAATCTTGACCGGGCTTTATTATATTTACCAGGAATTACGGCAATTCAAAATCAACCTTAACCATCCCTCTATTTTAAGCAGAGGACAAAATAAATTAATGCGATGAAACTCTTTTTTTTACTTCCGATTTCTATCCTGTTAACCAGCTTTATACCTGGTTCAAAAACAGATTCAATTGTACATGAGCATAGCATTTCACCTGTAACAGCCCATAAAAAAGGTTTAACACTTAACGAGGCCAATAGTTACATAAGCGATACCGACAATCAGGAAAAAGAAAAAGATAAAACGGCCTTGAAACCCTCATGGGATAATAAAGAATTTAGTTACAATGGCAAAAAACTAAAATTCAAAACCAATACCTATGGCGAAAAACCAGCCGATGGAAGAAGCCTGTATATCTCCCTACATGGTGGTGGCGGCACAACTGCTGCAGTAAATGACGGGCAGTGGAATAACCAGGTATTTATGACAAGCGATCAGCCCAACATGTACAATATTAAGGAAGGTGTGGTTATTGTACCAAGGGCACCGACTGATAGCTGGAATATGTGGTTTCAGGATGAGGTTTACGTTTTACTGGAACAAGCCATACGGGCGGCTACCCTATTTGCCGATGTAAACCCCGATAAGGTTTATGTTATGGGCTATTCTGCAGGTGGGGATGGGATATTCAGACTGGCCACCTACATGGCCGATCATTGGGCAGCAGCAGCTATGAGTGCAGGGCACCCTGGCGAAACCACCCCGGCAAATCTTCGAAACATAGGTTTTGCCTTAAACATGGGCGGAAAGGATGATGCTTACAAAAGAAATGAACTTGCAGCAGAATGGAAGCAGAAATTAAACAAATTACAAACAGAAGATCCATCAGGATACAAACACATGGTCAATATTTTTGCCGATAAACCCCACTGGATGAAAATGGAAGATAAAATCGCGATTCCTTTTATCAGCGGCTTTAAAAGACAACCTTATGCAAACACTATTGTATGGGAGCAAAATTCATCTCATGTCCAGCGTTTTTTTTATTGGCTGGGTATCTCAGAAACTGATGCCAAAACCATTAAAACTGCAGAAAATTCGCCCAAAACCATTCAGGTTTCCTACGTGGGTAATACGATAAATATTAAAGATAATTTTGCCGGCGAACTTTACTTGTACCTAAACGATAAGATGTTAGATCTGGATAAAAAGGTGGTTGTAACCTATAAAGGCAAGCAAATTTTTAAGGGAAAGGTAAAAAGAAGCCGGAATGTAATTTCGCAAACGGCAGCCGAAAGGAAAGATAGTGCCTATATTTTCGCTGCAAAACTGACCGTAAGTAATAATGCCAAAGTACTTATTGCGGATTAAAAGGATATATATTCATTTAAAGGGCTATAATTATTCTCTCTTTTTATTGGCTTAAGTCTTTTGGGTTTAAGCCTTTGTCATTTGAAATAGCTGATTATTTATTCATAATCCCAAATTTGTTGTTTTTAAAGTCCAAAACAACAATTTCGTCAAGAAAATAAGCGTTGCCTGTAAGCCCGTCGATTTTTTCTACTTTATTAAATTCCATCAGTCTTTTGTTTTCGTTATACCATGCTTCATTTTTCTTAAGTTTCTTTCGACCCAAATAAACATCTTCTTTGATGTGGCCGCATAAAACTTTACTTTTTCGCCCCAGGAATTTGCTTCAATAGTATCTTTTGAAATGGATTCCCCTACCAGTTGAGTCCAAATATTTTTATTGGTGTTTATCGGAAACAGGCTGGCACCGGTATCAAATAACAGCCAGTAAGTGTTATTTTTTATTGTAAACGGAATATGCAACCTTCCTTTTTGGTATCTTGTTTCCACAAAAGTTGTTTTCTTTTTTAAAAAATCATCCATTTCATCTAACACACACATCCGCTGTTTTGAATAATCGATAACCAATATTTTATCCTTAAATGCATCAGCACCCAGTGTTCCTAAAATTTTTGGGCTTTTAGTGTACAAAGAATCTTTAGGAATCTCATCACCATATTTATCTTTAAGCAATATATTATTAACGCTAAAAGCACCAAATTTAAGCTGCAACCCTTTGGTATCATAACTGGTATGGCCCGCATCAGAAGTATATTTGGCACTTTTAACAATAAAAGCATCATATTCTTGTGGCGTGTAATAACTGCTTAGCGTATTGCCATAAACAGAGGTTGCATCACTTCCCAAATCGAACTGCAAAATAAAACCGGCAGGTATACGATCAATTTTTGCAGGAACCAGAATCGCAACCTTATCGAACTGTTTCCCTGATATTTTAGCAGCATGCCACATAAAAGGAAACCATTTATAACTATTTAAAGGCAGTGTTTTCTTTTGTGCATAACCATTAGCAAAAGTTAAACACACCACAATAAGGCAATTGGTTAAATGATTTTTCATATAGCTGTTTGAATTTTATTGCTGGCTTTCATACATATCATAATTCTGACACATATTTCGCTATTGAATTTAAAAAAATATTTTCATTTAATAATTAATATCATCACGGTTGCGCGATATAACCAAATTTTGGTAGTGATATGTCGTGTTGATCCTCAGCACGATACCATACCATTTATACAGATCTTTTCTATATTTGATAACAGTCTTTAAAGTGGGAAGCGCAGAATAAGAAATTTGATTTTTCGACTTTACGATTTAAAATTATAATCACTAGTATGTAGTATGGTGCCGGACAAAACAAGTAAATGTAATCTTGCAGGCCTAAGAAAAAGCAAAGGGCTTACTCAGGAAACATTATCCGAACTGTCGGGTGTTACCGTGCGTACTATTCAGCGCATAGAATCAGGTCAGGTGTTGCCCCACATGCATACATTAAAGCTTATTGCTGCAGCATTAAGTATTCATACCGATGAAATTTATCAAAATGAAGAATTGCCTTCAGAACAAGATGGCATCACGCCCAAACTATTACCCCTGATTCATATCATTCCACTATTGGGTATTTTAATTCCTTTCGCCAATCTCATTTTGCCTGTTGTATTTTGGTTAATATACAGAACAGAAAGTGACTGCTATGATATGGAAGGCAGGAAGGTCATCAATTTTCAGATTACGATTTCATTATTAGGTTGTATCAGCATTCCGTTACTCATTTTCTACATGCCTGTTGGTTATCCGCTATTGATTTTATGCTACCTTATCGGAATCATATTTTCTATACTCAACACCATAAGAGCAGTCAAAAATGTTTCCTCTTTTTACCCACTCAGCATCCGTCTTTTAAGAAACCGCTCAAATGTCGGGTAACTGACGTATAAGTGTCGTTGTAGCCATTAGCGTTTTTACAGATTTTTGGATAATAAAATGATCACCACCAACCGTTTAAGCATTATCTTAAAAATCAACGCTATGACTTTAAAATGCGCACTTGCTTATTTTCTTTTTTTATTCCAATTATTAAATTCAATCAGGTCGATGATATTAAAAGATTGGATGGAAGCACGGTATCAGTTGCAGAGATTAACACTACGGTAAAAAGGCTGATGGATGCAGCGAATGTTCAGGGGTTAAATCTGGCTATACTAAACCACAATAAAACGGTATTCGTTAAATCTTATGGTTTTAGAAACAAACCGCAGCACACCATGTTAGATACCGCGACAATTGTATATGGAGCATCTTTGAGTAAAGCTGTTTTTGGATACTTAATGATGAAATTGGTGGAGGAAAAAGCGATTGACCTGGATAAACCGCTTTATAAATACCTGAAAAAGCCAGTGCCAGATTATGAATATTTCTCTGATTTAAAAAATGATGACCGTTGGAAATTAATTACGGCAAGAATGTGCCTGAGCCACACCTCAGGCCTGCCGAATGTAAGATGGTTTAATCCCACAGAAGCAGCTCCCTTATTTGATTCGCTCGGTGTGATTAAAATTTATTTTGATCCGGGAAGCAAATATGCTTACTCTGGTGAGGGGTTTAAACTTTTACAGCTAACGGTAGAAGAAATATGCGGAAAAAATATAGACGAGTTGGCTCAGGAAAAAATATTTAAACCACTGGGTATGGCGCGTACCGGATACATATGGCACGATTCATTTGGTGATGATAATGTAGCGGTGGGGCATATGGATAATGGTGATATAGATTCGAAAAGGAAGCGTACCGAACCAGTTTCAGGAGGATCAATGGTCACAAGCATTGCTGACTATGCAAAATTTATAGAAAATGTGATGCAGCAAAAAGGTTTAAGTAAAAAAATGTATCATGAAATGTTTTCTCCACAGATCACGATCCATTCCAAAACACAGTTCCCGCCCGTTAGTACTGAAACAACAACCGAAAATGATGCCATACACTTATCTTATGGACTAGGTTGGGGTTTGTTCAATTGTAAATATGGAAAAGCATTTTTTAAAGAGGGAAATGGCGGGGCCTGGAAAAATTACAATATTAATTTTATAGACAAAGGGATTTCGGTCATTATTACGACCAATAGCGAAAATGGTGAAAAGATATATCAGGAACTTTTAGAAACCATACTCGGCGAAACCTGCATACCCTGGAAATGGCAGGGTTATGTGCCTTACAATTACAAAAAACAGGAGTAATTATTCTGAACAGGCGGCTTGAGTAAAATACTATTTACCTGACTCAAATATTTCGACCTTACCCGAATTCATGTTATAAACACCTCCTTTAATCATGATTTCGCCTTTTGATTCCATTTCTTTTAATATCGGGCTTTTACTCAGAATCTCCTGAATAGCCCATTTTACGTTCTCATCGCAAACGGCTTCTACAAAAGCAGGATTTGAAGAAACAGCGTTACCGTGAAATGAAGCTTTCGCAGCATTAACCGCCGGGTTAATTTTTTGAAGTAATGTGGTGATATTCCCAAGCTTAACACCATCTATAGCAGACTTAATTGCGCCGCAATATTCGTGTCCCAAAACAAGCACAAGTTTTGCACCTGAAACCTTACAGGCATATTCCATACTCCCCAGAACATCATCATTGATGATATTTCCAGCTACCCTAACCACAAAAAGGTTGCCTATGCCACTGTGAAATACATCTTCTACCGGCACTCTCGAATCTAGGCAGGAAAGTATAACGGCTTTGGGGTATTGTCCAAGAGATGCTTTCCTTACTCTTTCAGTAGTATTACGTATGGTTAGATTATCTTTTGTAAAATCGAGGTTGCCTTTTTTTAACCTGTTAAGCACGTCTATCGGATTAAGTTTTGCCTGCTGCTCTTTTGTTAAAATATCAGCGGTCAAAATATCTTCGGTAGCAATTACCAGTGTATCTTCGCTATTAACCGGATTGGTTTTCACCTCAGATTCACTTTGTTTGCATGCACTTAACAGCGTCGCCGTAAATAAGAAAAAGAATAAAAATAAGCGCTTCATACCTTAAAGAAATAACATTTAAACTTATGAATTATTCTTATGCTTCACAATATCTTATACATATTTTAAACTGACAGGAATGATCGAAAATATACTGACCAAGCCCCTTAAGAGCTGACCAGGACCGTGCCTGATAGTCACTCGTACACCATGATCTTCAGACTCCTGACGGCTGAGTTCCATGATATCCTTAACGATATACTTTTTCACCTTTAATCACGGTATACACTCTTTAGAAATATTCAAATACTGCGCAAAACCATATCCCTGCTATTTGAAACACTACCTTTCCTGTTTTATGGTTTTAGTTTTGCTATTATTGCGACAAGTTTGATGAAAATTAAACTTAACCATATGAAAAAGATAACCCTCATATTGCTCAGCTTCTTTATTGCGCTATCTACCGTAAATGCACAAAAAGGCATCAACTTTAACCGCACTTACCCTGGCGGGGGAAAACTACTCATTTGTGTAGATAGTTCAGTCAAAAAAGTCTACTATGACAATGTATTCCCCAATCAACCTCATACGTCTTTTAATTATTTACCTGAAGTAAACAATTTAAGTATCTCGATTAATTTTAGAAAGAATATTAATATACAGCACTATCGGTACACCATTTTGGAAGATAATAAACCAATCGTGGTAAATAAGCCGATCGACATGGCACAACTGAAAGATACCCATGCCGGAGGTGATGAAGAAGTATTCAGTTCAACAACACTTGGCATTTTCCATATAAAAGGCAAAACGATTACAACATTAATTTATAGTATCGAAAAACCTCTGGATATTGACAAATCTGTTTTTTATGGAAAGTCTATTCCCAAAGCAAAAATCAAAGGTTTTTCTAAGCTTACAAAAGATGAAAAGGGTTTTAAATACAGCTGGATAACCGACCCAAAAGAAAGAACAAATTTTACTTTTGCTAAAAATGACCTGGAATTACAAATTGTAAAAGACAAATCGGATATTGATTATCTATACTATACCTCAATAAAAGACAAAAAAACGAATAAAATCATTTTCGAATCAACTTCCTGGCAATATGGTGGCTTAATTGAAGAACATGACTTTTTACCTAACCTAAAGATCGATAAAAACATTTTCAAAAAATCGGGAGATTACGAAATTATTATTCAGCCATCAGCATTTATTCGATATAACATGCCGCCAAAAGAAATCGAAAAATATACGGCCAGATATATGCTTGCTATCACTTTAGATGAAGAAAACTATACCAAAAAAGAGCTTTATAGCTATGCGTTAATTGCAGCATTTATTATCGGTTTAAATTTTTTACTTATACTTCACGCTATCAAAAAAAGAAACAAAAAAAAGCTGGCCGAAAATGAGCAGCAAAAAAACACGGCAAAGCTTCAGCTTAACTCCATTCGTTCCCAATTAAACCCTCATTTTCTGTTTAATGCACTCTCGGGCATTCAAAATTTAATGAACAAAAACGAAATAGACAATGCCAATAAATACCTTTCTAAATTTGCCCGGTTAACGCGTAACGTACTTGATGATAAAGAACTGATTAGTTTATCGCAGGAAAAAACGCTGCTAGACGATTATCTACAAATGGAGCAATTGCGCTTTGGCTTTAAATACGAAATTTACTACTCCGATAATTTAGCTTTAGAGAACGTAGAAATACCAAGTATGCTGCTACAACCTTTTGTAGAAAATGCGGTGAAGCATGGTATATCGAAAAAGGGCACAGATGGAAAAATTATGATCACATTTACTAAACAAGCGAATGATTTAGTGCTAACTGTTGCCGACAATGGAAATGGATTTAACATAGAAAAAAAGAACAATGGCCTGGGTCTTCAATTGAGCGATAGTAGAATAAAACTCTTAAATAGTATTTATAAAGAAAATCGCTTTATTTTAGCCACACAATCAACCGCTAAGGGCACTGAAATAAGTTTAACACTGACCGATTGGCTATAGTATGATGAGGGCAATTTTAATAGACGACGAAATTTCCAACTTAGAAAACCTGCAGGCATTGCTAGAAAAGCATTGTCCGCAGGTAAGCATAATGGCTACAGCGCAAAATGTAAGTGATGCCGTTACTGCTATTGAAAAACATCTGCCTCATTTAGTGTTCCTGGATATTCAAATGGGCGAGCAAATCGGTTTTGAGGTATTAAAACTACTACCAGCACGTGATTTCGAAGTTATTTTTGTAACTGCTTACGATCAATATGGCATACAGGCTGTAAAATTTGCCGCCTTAGATTATCTTTTAAAACCCATTGATATTGAAGAATTGATAAATGCGGTAAGTAAAGCTGAAGCTAAATTGACCAAGCCAATACCAAATCTACAACTCGATTTTTTACTACAACAACTCAAAAAGCCAGAAACGAATGTGAGCAAAATTGCCCTACAGATGCAAGGCGAAATCAGGTATGTTACTTTATCAGAAATTATACGTTGTGAGGCAGACAATACTTATACCCACTTTTTCCTTTCGGGTGATGAAAAAATATTAGTTTCTAAATCACTAAAAGAATATGCAGATTTATTGCGTCCTAACGGATTTTTAAGAACGCACCAAAGCCATTTAGTAAATCCAAAGTATGTAAAAAGCTGGTTAAAAGAAGATGGTGGTATTTTACTCTTAACATCAGGAGAAAAAATACCCATTTCTAAGCCCAACAAGGACACCGTAAAACAAGCCTTGCAACGACTCTAAACAAAATCTCTCTTATTCAATTAATGTTGAAACGCTTTATCATGATTAAAAAATCAGAAAAGCCTCTCCCATATTAGTGGGAAAGGCTTTGTATTTTACTGATATCAGTTTATTGCGTCACCAAATAGGCCGATACATAATATTTACTATCTGTTTTTTCAAATTCGGCCTCGGGGATTGATATTTTCAAAGTATGTTTTCCTTTTGCCAATGGACCCAGGTTGATAATACGTGTGGGTACAGGGCCGCCTGGGCACCACGAGCGACGTTCTTTGCTAATGTCGCCGAAATAAATACCATTAGGCTGCGTATTATACATCTCAAATGGTGCACAATTTTGGCTCATCTCTATGCGGGTATATTCTTTACCGTCCAGATCTACAACATGTTCTCTCCAGTTGTATTCTTCTCCCCCTTCGGCAGCTCCATGTCCTGATGAAATAACATAAAGAACTGTTGCTTTATTGTTGTCAGGCAATTCGAAGCTTACTTGTTTACTGTTTTTTCCCGCGGCTTTATCCTTGCCGTCTAAACTGTAATAACTCAACAATGAAATTCCTTTTTGTGCAGGCAAATCCTTCACTTTATCGCTGATTAAATCTACCGACACATTAAAAGTTAGTAATGAACCATCGCAACCAATTACTTCCCTTTGTCCGGCACCAGTTGTACCAAATACCTCGGTTAATAAATAAACATCCTTTCCGGCTTGTTTTATCGTACTAACCATTTGGTCTATTTGTGCTTCGTAAGGAATATGGTCGGGTTGGCGGGTACGGTACATAAACGGTGTCATGATCCTTAAAAGTTCAAATTGCTCACCTTTTTCTGCATTAAATTGTTCACCTTTTGGCATAAGAACCAGGGTGACATGGCCAATTCTATCATAGTTATCGCAGCCTGATTTTATGCTCACCTTTATTTTTAATGTTTTACCAATCTTATCGATTTCGGCTGAACTAAGCTGACGCAAATACTCCGCATTATTGATGCGTGTTACTCCTTTAGGAACCGGATGGCCTACCTTTTGTGCATAACCATCATAAAAATCAACATTTGTTAACACATTGATGGTTGCCAGCTTCTCTGTTAACTTAGCTAAGGCTGTGGTGATCTCTCTACCTAATGCGGCGCTTTTTTGTTTGGCCGGTAGCCGATCGAAAAATTGTTGTGCTTTATTGATGTTGAAAGCAGAACCATCAGTGCTTACATACATTAACAAAGCTTCGGCAGCATAAGGTTTGGTGATATTTATTGATAAAAATTCTGACAATTGCGCAAGTTTCAGGTTTTTCACACTATCGATCTCCTCATCAACATTTTTTCTACCAATGGTATCTTCGGCTTTTACCCGTCTTTTTTTCCAACCCAGTAAACGCAATGAAGTATCTAACTTTAAGTATGGCTTTTTAAAGATCATGTAATCATTATTTACGGCAGACCCACTAATTATGGATTTACGCAAATAACCTTTTGCACTAACATTTACCAATCCTTTGGAAAGATACAGGCTCAACGAATTAGGATCAGCGGCTGCATTTGGTGAAGTATTTGGCTTAGTAAATTGTAAAGAAGCTTTAATATCGATATCAGCCAGACCTTTAAAACTGAATTTATTGCCTTTAATTATTGCACTGTCTAAGACCTCTTTGCCATTTCTTTGGAAGGTAAAATAAATCGCCCGATTGGCAGAATCGTAATCAGGTAAATTAACCGTTCCCTGTAATTGGAAAGGGACATCAGTGTTTTTTTGTGCCATTAAACCTGTTGACGAAATGGCGATTAATAAGAGCAATAGATATTTTTTCATCTGTTAAAATTGTTTTCTTTTGCGATGAAGCTGTCGTGATTTAAAGTGGTTTATTCTTTTCTAAAATAGGTCAATGTAACCCAGCTTTTTAGCTTCGGTAAATATCATAAAAAATTAAAAGTGAATTTTCCGTTATTTTATCAAAATATGATGCAAAATATGCCAATGCTGACTTAAAAGGTGCGGAAACAAAAAATCCTTAACAATCATTATGTTAAGGATTTAAATTTTAAGTCGTACCGATCAGCAGGAATACTTTGAACATTTAAATCGCTTTTTATTGCTTATAGATCTATAATTGAGGACTTGGAATAAAAAAATTCATTTGAGCAGACATCGAAATACAAAATAATTTTCGATTACCACACCTTGACCAGATTATAATAGAACGAAAAATTTGGCAAATGTCATTAATAGTATATCACATCCATTCATTTGCCGATGATTCCAAACCAACTAAAACCACACTATAGTGGTTCTCCTGGGCTTCTACTTTAAAGCAACATCCATTTTGTTCAAAAATTTATCAACCGCATCTCTTATATCAATCCCAGACCTTTCAGCTAAAACAATCAACCACCAAATATTTTCGCCTAGTTTATGTTGCAATTCAGCCTCCGAACCGGCTTTCGGCCAGCGTTGCTGTTCCGACATAATGTTGCGCCCCACTAACCCAGCATCAGTCAAATAAGCCAACGCATCTTCTTCCACAGTCCACTCGCTTCCATGATGCAGCACCTCCAGTTCATGATACTTTTTTCTTATTTCCAGAGACCTACGAATAATCTCGTCAAAATTTTCTTTACTCATTGCTATAAATTTATTTAGTGAATTAAGTTCGCATTGACAGAAGAGATCTTGTCATTTTTAAATTTAAATTCAAACGTCCCTCCAATTTTACCTTCTGGAAAATCACCAGAAAATTGCACTACCAAATGTGCATTTTGCTGATCTATTATTGTCAGTTCTACTTGGTCTGTATGTGTGTTGTACCCTATAAAATAGTCGTCAAAATATTTCCGAATCTCTTTATGCCCTTGAAATTTTCTACCTACCGATGGATCGTCTAGAATAGCATCAAATAAATAAAAACTTAGATATTTCTCCGCATCGAACATGTTACTGGCTGTAATCCATTCCGTGATAAAAGTTTGTATGTCCATTTTTTCTTTTTGTTATATACGTGGGTTTGGTTTAAATGCGGAATGTACTTTACGTAAAGCTGGCTTAATGTTCACCTAGAACTGAATCACAATTTAGTTCAATAAACTCTTTTTGTATTCTGAAGGGGAAAAAGAAGTCTTGCTTTTAAATAACTTATTGAATGACTGAGGGTGTTCAAAGCCTAAATGATAAGCAATCTCAGCTATGCTAAATTCATCTTTTGCAAGATATTCCTTGGCTTTTTCAATCACCTTTTCATGGATAAACTGTTGGGTATTTAATCCGACCAGATTTCGCAGCAGATCACTCAAATATCTTGGTGTTACATTTAGATTTTCGGCTACCGCATTTACGGCAGGAAGTCCTTTAATCAAAGAACCCTCTCCTTTGAAATAGTCTTCCAATTGCTGTTCTAATCTGGCAAGCAAGTCATGGGTTACAGCCTTCCTGGTCAGGAACTGCCGGTCATAAAAGCGGTTGGCGTAATTGAGCAAAAGTTCAATTTGTGAAATGATTACATCCTGACTGAATTTATCAATGCGTTCGCTCAGCTCCTCCTGAATAAATCTGTAAATACTCAGAATGGTTGCTTTTTCCTTCTCGGAAAGATAAAGAGCCTCGGCTGCTGAGTATCCGAAAAAACCATATTGTTTGATCTGCGTATTTAACGAATAATGTCGAATGAAATCGGGATGGATGTGAAGTGTCATCCCACTATAATCTGCTTCTTCGTCCTGCATTTTCAATAGCTGTCCGGGGGCTATGAATGACATTCCACCTGATTCAAAATCATAATATCCCAGACCATATTTCAGCGCTCCGGAAAAGCTTGTCTTAAATGATATCTTGTAAAAGTCTAATATAATACCCTGTTCAAAATCCCTTGGATCAAACTTTGCATCTCCATAATTCATTACACTGATGAGCGGATGCGATGGAGCAGCTTGACCCATTGCCTTATGCAATTGTGATAACGAACTGAATATGACGGGCTGTTTTTTCATAGTACAAATTTAAGTAATCCATAAAGAAAGTCATTTCTGCCAGATTGGTATAAAATCCGGCAGAGACAACGAAACTAAAATATAAATTGCGAACGTATTTTTTCGAATTGCCCTTCGGGCGTCAATTCCAAACGTTCCTTGTACAGACCGATAGCATCATTGCCTGCTATATACCTGAGCTGTTTTTTGTCATCAGTGGCTGCTTCATAAATAATCTGGGCTACGTCGTCTGCTTTTGAATAATTGGCAATCTGCTCCTCGCTATAGCCTTCACTAACTTTTGCTACTAGTTGAGTGTATGCTTCGTGCATTCCACCCTGTAAAGACCTTCCTGCAAAATCAGTCTGCATTCCTCCTGGCGCCACCACTTTAACTTTGATCCCAAATTGTGCCAATTCGTAAGCCAGCCCCTCTGAAAAACCATCTACAGCGAATTTGGTCGCATTATAAATCGAACAGGTAGGATAGCCCAATAATCCAAATGTACTGGTAACATTGATAAAGCTTCCACTTCTGCTTTCTCTAAAGTAAGGAAGAAATGCTCTGGTTACATTGATCACACCAAACAGATTGGTCTGCACCTGCGATAGAATTTGCTCGTCTTTCAAAGCTTCCAACGGACCTATCAGACCGTAACCGGCATTGTTTAGCACAACATCAACAGCATAGGATTGTAAAATAGTCGAAACTGTTTTTTGAATTGCTGCAGCGTCAGTAACATCCAATTTCACCAAGGTTACGTTTGGAAGCTCTTTAAGTTTACTTTCCTTTTCAGGATTTCGCATGGTTGCGATCACGCTCCAGCCTTTTGCATGAAATAATTCAGCTGTTGCTTTACCTAGCCCTGATGAGGCCCCAGTGATAAAAATTGTCTTTTGCATAATTCGTTTTTAGATTGAACTATGCAAAAGTGGACATTCCGTAAAGTATGGAATTAATCGAAAACGACATATAGTAAGCCAGAATGACGTTTTGGGCTTGAATTCGCAACAAGTGATCTAAGCCATTCTTCCCATACCAGACTGACCATGGGCAGAATACTTTGAAAATAGCAGAGATTACCTAGAAAGGCGATTTTGAAGATAAAAAAACCGTACTTAGAAATGTTCTAAGTACGGTTTATACCATTAAGAGGAATACTTTGAATTGTACCCAAGAGGAGATTCGAACTCCCACACCCATACAGGCGCCAGCCCCTCAAGCTGGTGCGTCTACCAATTTCGCCACCTGGGTTTGTGCTGCAAATATAATTTAATTTTGGATTTTAAAAAGCGTTTAAATTTCTATTTTCAAACCATCATAAGCCAATCGGATTTGCGCAGGTAAATTCTTTTCCACATCGGCATGTTTACCCAGGTTATGACTGATGTGTGTTAAATAAGTACGTTCTGCACCTACCCTTTCGGCAAAAGCAATGGCCTCGTTTAAGGTAAAATGAGAAATGTGCGACTCTTTCTGTAAAGCATTCAACACCAAAATCTTGGTTCCCTTTATTTTTTCAAAACTTTGCTCCGATATGGTTTTGGCATCGGTAATGTATGTAAAATCGCCAATCCGGTAGCCAGTAATGGGTAATAAATGATGCATCACTTCAAAAGGAACTATCGTGCTTTCGCCGATTTTAAAATCTTCGCCATTGGTTACCGTATGAAGATTAATCTGTGGCAAACCATGGTATTTGGTTTCGGCAAAAATGTAATAAAACTCCCTTTTCAAAGCTGCCTGCACCCGATCAGTGGCATAAACATCAATTACCTTGTGGAGCAGGTAATTAAATGGCCTAATATCATCCAGACCGGCAATATGATCTTTATGTTCGTGTGTAAACAGAACAGCATCCAGGTCTTTTACCTTTTCGCGCAAGAGCTGGTAACGGAAATCTGGTCCGCTATCTACCACGATGGTTTTATCAGTTGTTTCGAGTAAAATCGATGTCCTTAACCGGTTATCTCTTTGATCGGCAGATAAACAAACTTCGCAACTACATGCAATTACAGGAACGCCTTGTGATGTACCAGTGCCTAAAAAAGTAACTTTCATCTGCTTAAACTTTCCTTTCTGTTGATGTAATTGTAGTTTTTTATCTCCATTAAAATAATTCGGTTTGCTGTAAAGATTGATAAAATTGCCGTTGTTTTTCGTCTAACTGGTTTTCATCGGCGTTGGTTTGTTTAACCAGGGCAACCAATGCAGCAATTTTTCCTTCCAGATTCGAAAATTTATTTACTACAATAACCTTATTGTGCTCGAGCAGGCAGGAACCTGTTTTAAAGTTCCCTTTCTCGTAACGAACCTTATAACCCATGGCAAAAAGCAGGGCTTCTAATTTCTCTAAAGTATGGTTTGTTAGTGGCAATGACATTGGAAACAAACTTAGATAAATCTGCGCAGCATTCATAAATACCCGATGAAAAATTTATCAACCATCATGTTCATTTCTAATAATCGGCGTCATCTCGACCGTAGTGGAGAGATCTTTTAATCTAGTTCAAAGATCTCTCCACTGCGCATTGCTCCGGTCGAGATGACGATTCATTGTAAACCTGTCATCCAGCTCCTCTGTTTTGGCTAAATATTAACTTCTATCAGTGTCGGGAATCGTGTTCGCTTCTGCCAGTTTTATTAAAATGCGCTGACCTCACTATTATTCTATTTTTTAAATGTTGACTAGAAACCATTGTTTCTTAAAAGGACCAAGCCGCTTAAACCCGACAGCAGCGGTAGAGAGCGGCAAAAATTAATACTTGTGCTAAGCGGTGGTTCTTTTTAGGCCAGAATGTTTTTAATAGCAAAAAAGATGCTGAAACAAGTTCAGCATGACGACCGCCTAAGGACTATTACACAATAAAACTTAGGTGATTAAGGCATTTTACCCATCCAAGCTTTTTCAACACCTAAGTTACCTTAGCACATATTCATGATAAATAGCTAAGATTGTTATCAAACAAAAAAGGTTCAGCTGTTTCCAACTGAACCTCCAGGTTTCATCCCGCCCAGGCGGAAATCACAATTATCTTAAATCTACTACCTCAACACCAGGATATTTCTTGGCATCGAAAGCAAAAGTAGTTTCAGGTACGTTTACATTTGGTGAAAAAGTTTTTACGTTGTACGTGTATTTGTTACCGTTTTTATCGAATAACACCACATTGGCAATTTGTTTAGCGGCTTTATCGATACTTAAACGAACTTTAAAAATCGATTTTTTAGCATCAACCGGTGTTAAATCAATCATTTGATAAGTTTTAGCACCTGATTTTTCTTCGCCAGTGTACACATATTTAAATCCTTTTTCGTAAACCGTAAAAATTTTAGCCGGATTAATGGCATCACCACTATTATCTACATTGCTTACTTGCACCTCTTTGTCTTTTTTCAAATAAGTCCATTGGCTTTTACCATCACTAAATAACTCCTGGTTAGTCATGGCTACTTTATACTTATTCGAATTGGCTTTAACATACAAAGTACCTTGCTGGGTTTCTTTTACTTTAGCTTTTGGATTATCCAAAGTGAAGGTAAAATCTGTTTTTACAATATTATACGATTTGTATTTTTTACTCACCTCTGCTAAAATGGCTTTAGCTTTCGCATCAGTTTGAGCATAAGTTGAAGTTGTAAAAGCAACTACAACCATTAATGCTGAAATTAATTTCTTCATCTTTTCTTTTTTAAATTTTTCCTTTGAAACGTTAGAGTAGATTTTTTGGTATTGGTTTAATCTAGTCTTTGTCATTCATACTGTTCAAGAACTGTTCCAAAGAATACTCATCAGGGTATAAAACTTCGCGGGCCTTACTTCCTTCAAACGGACCAACAATACCGGCGGCCTCTAACTGATCGATAATCCGGCCTGCCCTGTTATAACCCAGTTTTAGTTTACGCTGTATTAATGAGGTAGAACCCTGCTGATGCATCACGATCAGCCTGGCCGCATCTTCAAAGAACTTATCACGTTCATTAGGATCAAAATCGGCCTTACTGCCTTCGCCTGCTTCATCTATATATTCTGGCAGCTGATAAGCATCGGCATATCCACGTTGGTTCCCAATATATTCAGAAATGCGGTCTACCTCAGGTGTATCAACGAAAGCACACTGTAGCCTGATTAAGTCGCTTCCTGTAGATAAAAGCATATCACCACGGCCAATTAACTGATCGGCACCACCACTATCCAAAATGGTCCTCGAATCGATTTTCGATAACACCCTAAAAGCCAATCGCGCCGGGAAGTTGGCTTTAATGGTACCGGTAATAATATTTACCGATGGGCGCTGCGTAGCCAGAACCAAGTGAATACCAATTGCCCTGGCTAACTGCGCCAAACGTGCTATTGGTGCTTCAACTTCTTTACCTGCCGTCATCATTAAATCGGCAAACTCATCTACCACTAATACAATGAAAGGTAAAAAGCGGTGACCGTTATTTGGATTAAGCTTGCGTTTAACAAACTTATCGTTGTATTCTTTTAAATTCCTCACCTGTGCATCTTTCAGCAAATCGTAGCGCTGATCCATTTCGATACAAAGTGAGTTTAGCGTATTTACTACTTTTTTAGTATCGGTAATAATGGCATCGGCTTCACCAGGTAGTTTAGCTAAAAAGTGTCTTTCTATACGGTTAAATAAAGTTAACTCTACTTTTTTCGGATCGACCAGTACAAATTTCAATTGTGCAGGGTGTTTTTTAAACAACAGCGAAACCAGGATGGCATTAATTCCTACCGATTTACCCTGACCAGTTGCCCCTGCCACCAGTAAGTGAGGCATTTTAGCTAAATCGGCAATAAACACCTCATTGCTAATGGTTTTACCTAATGCAATAGGCAAATCCATCGTGGTTTGGCTCCATTTCTCTGTATTTAGAATACTGCGCATGGGCACCATTTCCGGGTGTTGGTTGGGCACCTCGATACCAATGGTACCTTTACCAGGCATTGGCGCGATAATACGGATACCTAAGGCGGCTAAAGAAAGTGCAATATCATCCTCCAGGTTCTTGATTTTCGAAATCCTTACCCCAGGGGCCGGGATAATTTCGTAAAGGGTAACCGTTGGACCAATGGTTGCCTTAATCTTATCAATTTCAATATTGTAATGATTAAGGGTTTCTACAATTTTATTTTTATTGGCTTCCAGTTCTTCGGCATTTACCGAAATTTTATTGGTACCATAATTCTCTAACAAATCAATTGTTGGATACTTATAACCAGACAGGTCTAACTTTTCATCATAATTGCCAAACTGCTCAACCAGATCATCCGATTTTTTATCTTCTTCAGTTTTTTCGATCGTAAAAGCAGGTTCCTTTTCGGCTTCGATTGGTGGCTCAACCGTTAAAGGAAGTGTTGCTGCCGCAGTAGCAAGAGGCAAATTAGTAGCAAGAGGCGATAACACCACAGGAGCTACTGTTTCTTCCTCTTCCTTTTCTTCGAAACGGCTCGGCTGCAATACCACATTTTGCGGTTTACGTTCGTTACTTACCGGCTTATCGCGTACCGGAAATTCAATAGGTTCTGATGGCTCGTCGAAAGTCTGGTTTTTTACGGCTTGCGCCCTAATGTCGTTTACATAATCCGGGGTCTCGTTATCCAGGTAAACTTCTTTCTCTTTACGCTCCGGAAATTTAAAATCGATGTTATAGGCGATGATTAAAATCGTTAATCCGGCAAAAGCGATTAATCCGGCCACACCGGCCGCACCAATTTGGGCAGCTAATAATTTATTACTCCAATAACCAAACTCACCCTCTAAATAATGTGGCGATTCTGACCAAAAACTATGTGCAAAGCCTAAGGTTAGTGAAATAAACAATAAAAAGAAAAAGCTATAACCTAATGTTTTAGAGATGGAAAGGATTTTAACTTTAAATAATAAACGGTAACCGATAATAAAAAAGGCCAAAACGAACAAGAAAGATGCAATACCGAACCATTCGTAAATAAACTGGTGCGATAATAATGCACCAAACTTACCTAACCAGTTTTGCACAACCGGGATAGAAACGCCTGCTTCTTTTAGTTCTTCTGTTGTTTTAAAAAGATTACTCCAGCCGCCATTTGCGTCGATTACATAACTCTGATCGTCTTGCCAGGTAAATAAATACGAAGTAAAAGCAATTAAAAAGTATAATGACAATATCACAAAAAACAGACCTACAATTTTAACTGCACGGCCATCTGCCAAATCGAAGCTTGGCAAAAAATCTCTTTTTTCTTTCGGCTGCCGACCTGATGATGATCTGCCGGGTGCACTTTCTGCACCTTTATCTCTGAATGTATTGGTTTTAAACTGGTTACCCCTTACCGACATTTTCTATCCTAAATAATTTAATATTGAACAAACTTAGATAAAACTGCGCAGCATTAACGAAAGCCTGACAAAAAAAATAATCACAAATTGTAACCATTGCTGTTATATGCTTTCTACCACGCCTCCTCTTTTTAAAACAACGCATCAAACCCGAGGAAATATATAGTTATACCTTTTATTTTTATAATGTGCCTTAAATTAAATAAAAATATTCATCGGGCATTAAACCTTAAACAGAAATTATTGTCTATTATTTCAACAACACACAAGTTGTTACGTTTTGTCAAATGAAACGGATTTTGTTTTAGGTTTTATCCCGTTTTGCCTGGAGAGGTTAAACGGGATTTTTTTTTCGTAAGATTAATTGCTTAGGCCTATGGGTTTTGCGTTAGGGATTGTAAGGGTTCAGTACCGATCCTTCATCGGTACCGGAGCGAAGCGCAGCCCTGAAAAGCCCGACCCTTTCCCGTATTTCACGGGATTGGGTAACGCCCATATTTTTTAATGGTTAACCAATGCTTAAATGAACTCAGGTGACTTAGGTGGTCCGTATTATTTTGAAAAGCAGGGTTCTGTGCACATCGGTTATAACAGTCCTGCTATCACTTCTCCCGACTTTTTTACGTCGGGATCGCTTTATCAGGTTTATTTAACCTGATTCAGTAGAGCTTAGTTTTAAAAACCTACCAGGTCTTGTGACTTTTGCTAATTTGCTTTACACTATATATATTTAGGCATTAAAGTTTACAATTCCTTAATTTTAGTTAATTTAAAGCGATTTTTGAAACAATATGATGGGTATAGCGCAACTCGAAGAACAAATTGAGGCCGGAAATTTACAAGCAGTAAAAGAAATTTTGGTTGAAAATCCAAAATTGGCAAATATTGATACCTCACATCACATTTCGCCATTATTATTGGCTTGTTACTATAAAAAACAGGAAATAGCCGACTTAATTGCTGAGTTTGTAGATCATTTAACCTTATTTGAGGCCTGTGCAGTTGGTAAATTTGATGCCGCTACCTTATTGATTTTTCAAAACCCGGAAAGTATAAACGAATTTTCTGAAGATGGTTTTACACCGCTAGGTTTAGCCTGCTATTTCGGACATGAGGAATTAGCTAGATTTCTGGTTTTAAAAGGTGCTGATGTTAATCTGGCTTCAAAAAATGGCTTCAATGTATTTCCAATCCATTCGGCAGTTGCCGCTAATAATTTCAATATCACTAAAATGCTGCTAGATGCCGGCGCATACCCGAATGTTTGTCAGAAAGCAGGCTTAGCCCCTTTGCATACTGCCGCACAATTGGGAAATATAGAACTGATTATTTTATTATTAGAACACGGAGCAGAAGTTTCTTTACGCATGGAAGGTGGTAAACTGCCTGCAGATTTAGCCGCAGAAAAAGGTTTTAATGAAATTGCAGAAATTTTAAGAGACGATGATTAGACAGTTTTCAGTTGGAAGTTTGTAGTTCTCAGTTTTAATCAACTGTAAATTGAATATTGTTAACTGTAAACTGGATACTGAATCATTCCCATATTCTCAGACGCATTCTTTTCATGTATGTCCTGATATCGAGCACCACGGCGGCCAAAAAATAGAATAATATTGGAAAACCCACCGCCAAAAACGACGAATAAATAAAAAACAAACGAACTTTAGCGGTACTCATATTCAGTTTACTGGCCAAATAAGTAGAAACCCCAAAACTCTGCTGTTCAAAATAAGTTATAATTCTCTGGAACATTTTAAGCCTATTTTAAAATCTTAACGCACAACACTAGATAAAAATTATCCAAAACCGAAACCATCATTTTGCTTTCAAACTCTAATTTAGCAAATTTAATTGGTTAAATTTCAATAGCCCAAGCAAACTCGTTATTCCAAAACCAATTTTTCGAAATCCTGTTTATCCTCGTGTTTAATAAAAAGCGTTTGTTGTTCTTCCAGTCCTGAAAATTTTTTGATCAGTTCTGCCTTAAATTTATGGATATCGACATCTTTATTCAAAATAACAGTTAAGGCATCGGCATTCCCCCTAACTTCAATAATCTGATTGGGGTATAGTTCTTTTAGCTCGTGTGGAAATTCCATAATGTAAAAACGGATTATAAGGTAGAAAGTTTTATCGGAAATGAGAATCTGTTTAGGCTTGTTTTAAAATTTTAATTCCAATACCACAAGATAGGCATTTTTTCTCATCACAATACTGCTTTTTTAGCTGCAAAATTCCCTGCGACGCAAATGCATGATCCATCTTCACTCCTGCCCCGGTAAATTTATCGGTAATGGCATTTTGTTCAGGCGGCAAACTTTCTAACAGTTTAATCGCCCTGCTGATATAATATGGTGTAGCGGTATGTTTTCCATAAGCGAATAAAAACAAGGCTACTGTATTTAACAGGATATTATCTACAGATGTTTTGCCCATCTGGATATTTACCGAGGAAGCTACTTTTTTAAAATGATAATGTGTTTTCCAGTAATCGTTTACCGGCAGATTTTCAAATAAGGTACGCAACTCAGCCACATTCTTTATTTCCATAATTTTGGAAAAAAGATGGTTGGCCTTTACAATTAATGCTGCAAATTGCGCCAGGCGAATTGTTGGAAAGTTTTGAGGACGCATCCGCATAAACTTCCAAAGGGACACGTCGACTGGTTTAAGGTTATATTTCTTTTGAAGAAACTGAAATTCGGTTTTTAGCCGTTTCGGATATTCTTCTTCAAAATGATCATTTAAAAATCCTGCTGCACCAAAAACCAATGCTTCTATCTGATGTGGATTATTTTTATGCTTGCCATAAATCTTCTGCGAAACGGCTTTGGAAAATAACTCGAATGGCAAAGCATTTATTTTGAATCCAAAATTACGCGCCATGAAACGGTAAAAAGTCTCATCCCAATTTCCGTTTAATTCGTTTAAAGTTTCCGTAACCGCATTTGTTTTCTGCTCAAAACGTTCAACTAAAGTTCTCGATAAAAAGGATTCGACAATTAATTCATCTACCTTACCTATTTGAGCAATGCAAGGAAAATCAGTCAGTGTAAGAAACAGGTTTTCATACTTTCTAATGAGATCTGTAGAGATGCGGTTTTTCAATTCCAAAACCGGTAAAATGGAACCATCCATCCTGTTTATTTCGGCATCATGTTCGTAAACTACATGCAGGATTACATTTTCATATGCGGGGTTCAACTGATGGTTGTGTTTTAGCCAATCTGATGATTTAAGGTGGATTTCTACATTGCCTGCCCAGATGGTATCGCCAATTTCGATTTTTGCATGAAAAAAGTCGGGACCGGCATTTTTATTCAGTAAGCCGGGGTTTATGATTTTCAGATTTTCGCCACGAGTGGTTTGCAGACCGTTAAAATCAAACGACCTGAATTGCCAAACATAATGAAGAAAATCTTCTGGAAAATTCATTCTTGAAGATAATGAATTTATTTAGCTATAACTAACTTATAAGTTTAAATTTTGAGCTTCTTTGGAGTAGTTGTTAAAAACATAGGTAACCAAATAACGATCCTCACTTTTTTCGAATACAAAGTACCAGGTTGTTTTCTGACTGATATTAAAATGGATAAGCCAACTGCCATGACGAGAAATAGCCTTAGGAGCAATGTAATATTGCTTCTTCACGATTTTGCTTTCAGCAATATCAATCAATCTGATAATGTAATCTATAGCACTTTCGCGGATACTGAAATAGTTTTCGTAAAAAAGCACATCAACCAGTTCGTTAAGATAAAGCAGAACCGAGGGGTTGAAGCGTACTATTTCCAAGGCAAAGTATTAATATGCTGAATGACTGCTGCTTTAAATTCAGAAGCCGATAAACTTTCCTCCCACTTTGCATCAAAAGAAGTATGCGTTGCGGGCGTCTTTACATAAGCTACCTGCTCTTCATTAACCACCGGAAGCTGGCCTTGATTTAAAACTTGCATCAGTTCTTTTTTTTCGGCAGCTGAGAGGTTTTTTACATGCTCAAGCAACAACTTAAAGTCCATATTATCAAAAGGATTAGTCATAGGCTAGGTCTAAACAATTAAATATAAGGATTTTTATGCAAAGAAAAATCAATCAACCCTATCAAGATTAGCTACATCATGCATTTCGATAGTTAAAATTAACTTTTTACACTAATTCTGCTTTAATCAAAATCTGCTCCATTTCTTGCTGCAGTTTTAATGCTTCTTCTCTGGCTTTTTCTGCAAAGTCTTCACCTTGGCTTGCATAGATAATCCCCCTGGAAGAATTGATCAGTAATCCGCATTGCGGGTTTAACCCGTATTTACACACCTCATTCAAATCTCCACCTTGTGCACCAACACCCGGTACTAAAAGAAAATGATCGGGTGCCAGTTTACGTACATCACCAAATGCAGCACCACGTGTAGCACCTACCACATACATCATCTGCTCATCAGTTGCCCAGGTTTGCGAGGTTTTAATCACCTTTTCGAAAAGTCTGTCTTCTCCAACCTCCTGTAACTGAAAGTCGGCATGCCCTGTGTTCGATGTTAGGGCCAATAGAATTACCCATTTATCTTTAAAAGTTAAAAATGGTGTTACCGAGTCGCTCCCCATATAAGGCGCTACGGTAACTGAATCGAAACTCATCTCAGACGATGCTGCGTTAAAAAAGGTTTCGGCATACATCGCAGAGGTATTCCCAATATCGCCGCGTTTAGCATCAGCAATAGAAAAAATATCTTGTGGAATATATTTCCAGGTTTCAATTAAGGTTTCCCAACCTTTTTTGCCATAACACTCGTAAAAAGCAGTATTGGGTTTATAAGCTACACACAAATCTTTTGTAGCATCAATAATCTGTTTATTGAATTCCAGAATCGGATTTTCATACTTTAACAGGTGTTTTGGTATCTTATCTAACGAAGAATCTAATCCGACACATAAAAATGAACGTTTTTTTTGTATCTGCTCGAAAAGTTGTTGCTTGGTCATATATGGGCTTATTTGCTGCAAATATGAAGATTTTTAAGTTTTCTGAGCGACAAAATAATGCTCACATTAATTATTTTTATAAACATTTTAAACTTTTGCTTGCAGATTACGTTTCAAATACATACAATTGCAACATAATTTCTCAACCGTTTATCTGAATATCCCAGAAAAATTTATCAAGACTTGTTTTTTGTTACCATTTTTTAAAGGCGAATTTCGCTTTTTATTCAGCTTGTAAACAATTATGAAACAATTTGAGCATTTTCCATAATGAACTCATTCAATGTTTTATAGCCTTAAGAATTTATACACAATGAAACTGCCGGGCCTGCACTAACACAATTATTTTTAAGCCTGTGTAGATTTATAACAGAAAACATCCGTTATAAACAAATGAAAAATTTCTTGAAACATATATATTTAGAATGTTTAGTAAAACAGAATTAAATGATAAGCTCACAACAGAATTACGTGAGCTAGCAAAAAGCTATGGCATTGAAGGTGCCGACTCCCTAAGAAAAATCGACCTTGTTGAAGTACTTTTACACCAACAAGAAATTATAAATGCCGCTAAAGCTGGTGCAGACCCTTATAGCGATATCGAACCTATTGCAGCTACTCCTGCGCCTAAAACCAAAGCGACAAAAACTCCAAAAGTTGCGGCCGCAGCTGCAGCTGCCGCTTCTACCGTGGTAGCCGATAAACCTGCTGCAACAACAACCGACAAGCCGGTTAAAAAAAGAGCAAGGTTAACGAAAGATGAGCCTGCAGCACCAATTGAAAGAAGAAGAGATGCTGTAACTTTATTTGACGAGCCTCAACACCAGCAACAGCCGGAAAGACAGCCAGACAGAATTATTGAAGCTGAAGAAAGTGTAAAACCAATCTCAGCTTTAATAGAAGAAAGTGCAGAAGTGCTTCCAGTTGCTCCGAAACAAAAACAAGAGCCTAAAGAAAAGCAGGAAAAACCGCAACGCGACGAAAATCGCCAGCAAAAACAACCAGGTGGTGGCAATCATCACAAAAACGAAAACAGTTATTCTAACCTCGATTTCGACAACGTAATTACAAATGAGGGTGTTTTAGAAATTATGCCTGATGGTTATGGTTTCTTACGTTCGGCAGATTACAACTACTTAACCTCTCCTGATGATATTTATGTATCTCAGTCTCAGATTAAACTTTTTGGATTGAAAACCGGTGATACTGTAAAAGGTAGCATCCGTCCGCCAAAAGAAGGCGAAAAATATTTCCCATTGGTTCGCGTAGAAACCATTAACGGCAGAATCCCTGCTGAAGTTCGCGACCGTGTTCCTTTTGATTATTTAACACCACTTTTCCCAACCGAAAGATTAAACCTGTTTACGGATACGAACAATTATTCTACCCGTATTATGGATTTATTTACACCGATTGGTAAAGGGCAACGTGGTTTAATTGTTGCGCAGCCTAAAACGGGTAAAACCAATTTATTGAAAGAAGTGGCCAATGCCATTGCTAAAAACCACCCGGAAGTTTATTTAATTATTTTATTAATTGATGAGCGCCCGGAAGAGGTTACCGATATGGCACGTAGCGTAAGGGCTGAGGTAATTGCCTCAACTTTTGATGAGCCGGCTGAGCGTCACGTTAAAATTGCCAACATTGTTTTAGAGAAATCGAAACGTTTGGTAGAAAGCGGACACGATGTGGTAATCCTTTTAGATTCAATTACCCGTTTGGCCAGGGCATATAATACTACAGCACCAGCTTCGGGTAAAATATTATCAGGTGGTGTTGATGCAAATGCCTTACACAAACCAAAACGTTTTTTCGGTGCGGCACGTAACATCGAAAATGGTGGTTCATTAACCATTTTAGCTACAGCATTAACCGATACAGGTTCTAAAATGGATGAGGTGATTTTCGAAGAATTTAAAGGAACAGGTAACATGGAACTTCAGTTAGATCGTAAATTATCTAACAAACGTATTTTCCCTGCTATCGATATTACAGCATCAAGTACACGTCGCGACGATTTATTGCACGACAGAGACACGTTACAGCGTGTATGGATTTTACGTAACCACCTCGCTGATATGAACAGCCAGGAAGCAATGGAATTTGTTCAATCTCAAATAAAAGGAACAAAAAGCAACGAAGAGTTCTTAATTTCGATGAACAGCTAAGATAAAGCTTAAAGGTAAAAGGTGTAAGGCTTAAGGTTTCCTAATTGGATGCCTAAACCTTACACCCTAAATCTTAAACCTTAGACCCCATGCTAAAAAAACATATCCCTAATGCGATTACCTGTGCAAACCTTTTTTCTGGTTGTATCGGAATCGTTTTTGCATTTAAAGGCAATCTGGAAACCGCAGCGTACTTCGTTATTCTTTCAGGAATTTTCGATTTTTTTGATGGTATGGTTGCACGCTTATTAAATGTAAAATCGGCAATCGGAAAAGATCTTGATTCTCTGGCAGATATGGTAAGTTTTGGATTTTTACCTGGGGTAATCATGTTTCACTTATTGAAGGCAAGCGATTATTCATCTGAGTACCTTCCCTATCTCGGTTTTATCATTACTGTTTTTTCTGCACTTAGGTTGGCCAAATTTAACAACGATGCCAGGCAGACAGAAGATTTTATCGGTTTAAATACCCCGATGAATACTTTGTTTATCTGTTCACTACCTTTTATTGCCAGCGATTATCCGCAGGTTATTGCTTCCAGTATTTTGCTGATTGCCATTACGGCAATTACAAGTTTCTTACTGGTGAGCGAAATAAAAATATTCTCTTTAAAATTCAGCGATTTAAGCTGGGCGAAAAATAAAATCAAATTTATCTTCCTCATCCTGTCAGCTATATTAATTGCTGTTCTGAAATTTGCAGCAATACCTTTTGTTTTGGTATTGTATATTGCTTTATCAATATTGCATTTTAGAGGTTCTACAGCCAATCATAAAGTATAACTAAATTTTTCCCGCAGATTTAAGAAGATCAAAATCGCAGATTAACTTATTTTAGGTAATCCTTTAAAATCTGCATTCCTTTTCTGCGGAAATTACTGCTTGGAAGTAAGCTTGTTTTTCTCCAGCTCAAGTTGCTGACAGATAATCACACAAATCAATTTTAGCCTTTCCACATCGGCCTGAATCGTTTCAAGCGCAATTTTATTCCTTGCATGGTCTTCAATTGCCTGAACGAATTCCTTTACGTCATTCCTGCCTATATAACTGAATGTGGGTTTAATTTTGTGTACAGAATTAGCTACTTTGCTCCAGTTCTCTTTTAACAATGCATCAGCCATTTCTGCTAAATAGACCGGCGTTTGTAAAATAAAAGCTTCAAAAAAATCAATTAAAAATGTCTTGTCATCACCAACCATTTGGATCAGGTAAGAAAAGTCAAGAGGGCGTTGGTCGGTTAACATAAGATCAAAGTTAGATGCACTAAAGCTTTTTAACCTCAAGCGGGTCATCAATATTACGACAGATAGACAAAATCGTTTCTCCCAGTACAGGATGTACTACTTCGGGTGCAATCTCAGCCAGGGGCTCCATCACAAATTTTCTGTTCTGCATATGCGGGTGAGGCACCTGAAGTTTATCGGGAATATCGATAATTTGATCTCCAAAAAGGATAAGATCGATATCAATTAAACGTTCACCCCATTTATCTTTCCGCACCCTGCCCAATTCCTGTTCAATACTTAGTGCAAGATCTAAAACAGCTATAGCACTTAAATTGGTTTCTACACCTACAGCCTGGTTCAAAAAAGCAGGCTGATCGGTTTTGCCCCATGCAGCCGTT
Organism: Pedobacter sp. GW460-11-11-14-TSB4; assembly: GCF_059423705.1. NCBI lineage: Bacteria > Pseudomonadati > Bacteroidota > Sphingobacteriia > Sphingobacteriales > Sphingobacteriaceae > Pedobacter > Pedobacter sp. GW460-11-11-14-TSB4. Next base: position 135,491 of record NZ_JBWKYI010000005.1, on the reverse strand, counting down.
TCGTAAAGAGAGGAGATGGCAATCACCTTACCGATTTTATCGTTCAATAGATCAATGGCTTTTTTCAAATTCGCCTCCCTATCGCCTAAATTTCCACCCAGTAACAAATAAGCCGTGCTGCACTCTAAAGCTTTATTAAGCATCATGTATTTTTATATCTTTACAACACAAAATTAAAACATTTAAATGAGAGAATTCTTTAAGTATTTATTTGCCTCTATGTTGGGCTTTTTCTTATCGATAGTAATTGTATTTATTATCTGCTTCGTAGTTGTTGTAGGTTTAATATCTTCTATTGATAGCGACAAAACAGTGGTTGTGTCTAATAATTCGGTACTATTTCTGAATTTGGACCAGGCCATTATGGAACGTACACCTAAAAACCCATTCGGAAACCTGCCAATTGTTGGGGGCGAAGAAAAAGATGGTATAGGCTTAAACGATTTTTTGAAAGCGGTACAAAAAGCCAAAACAGATGATAATATTAAATGTATTTACCTGAATGTAAGTAGTCCGAACGCTGGTTTTGCCACTTTGCGCGAGGTTAGAAATGCATTGATTGATTTCAAAAAATCGCATAAAAAAATTATTGCATACAGCGAAGTATATACACAAGGTGCTTATTATTTAGCTTCTGTAGCTGATAAAGTTTATTTAAATCCTGAAGGTGCTTTAGAATTTAAAGGATTTAGCTCTGAATTAACCTTCTTTAAAGGGACTTTGGAAAAAGTTGGTGTAGAAATGCAGGTCATCCGCGTGGGGAATTACAAAAGTGCGGTTGAACCTTTTATTTTAGATAAAATGAGCGATTATAACCGCAAACAGGTTACAGCTTATGTAGGTGGTTTGTACAATACTTTCTTAAGCGATATCGCACTAAGCAGAAATATTCAAAAAGATAGTCTGTATAACATTGCAGATAATTACAAAGTGCAACAGCCACAAGATGCCGTTAACTTTAAAATGATTGATGCCTTAAAATACAAAGATCAGATTTTAGAGGAATTAAAAGGATTATCGGGAAGAACCAGAGGAGAAAATGTCCGCTCGGTTTCGATTAACGACTATGCCAAAAACAATAGCGATACAGGCGAAGGAAAAGATAGAATTGCGGTAATTTATGCCAATGGCGAAATTAATGGCGGCGAAGGTTCCGACAACCAGATTGGTTCAGAACGTATTTCCAGGGCAATTAGAAAAGCACGTTTGGATGATAACATTAAAGCGGTGGTTTTACGCGTAAACTCTCCCGGAGGTAGCGCATTGGCTTCGGATGTGATCTGGAGAGAAGTGGTATTAACCAGAAAAGAAAAACCTGTTATTGCATCGTTTGGCGATGTGGCTGCATCAGGTGGTTATTATATTGGTTGTGCCGCTGACAGTATTTTTGTGCAGCCAAACACCATTACAGGTTCTATCGGTGTATTCGGTATTATCCCCAACTTCCAGAATTTAATGACCAACAAGCTAGGCATTACATTTGATGGCGTTAAAACCGGCAAATATGCCGATATTATGGCGACTAACCGCCCCATGACTGCTGGTGAAAGATTCATTATTCAAAATGAATTAAACAGGATTTACAGTGGTTTTGTGAGCCGTGTGGCCGATGGCAGAAAGAAAAGCAAAGCTTACATTGATAGCATTGGCGGTGGCCATGTGTGGATTGGAACAGATGCCGTTCAAATTGGCCTGGCTGATAGAATCGGAAGTTTTAACGATGCGATTAAAGCGGCCGCTAAAAAAGCTAAATTAAAAAACTATAAAGTTGTAGAATATCCCGATGTAATTGATCCATGGAAATCGTTAATGGATGAAGGTACAGACAGAATTAAAACCTATTATACCAAACAAGAACTTGGCGATAATTACATGCTTTATCAACAAATGAAAAAGGTAATTGCAAGTTCTGGCATTCAGGCCAGGATGCCATTTGAAGCGGTTATTAAATAATTTAAGATGGAAAATGGATGATGGAATATTAGGATTGATGGTTCATAGTTAAATAGTTAATGGTCATAGAGGTCAAGTCTCATCAGCAATTAACCATGAACCATCAAACCATGATCCAGGTAACCATCATCCATCTTACCTGTTCCATCTTACATCACCCATCTTACCTCTTCCATTTTCCATCTCACATCATCCCCTAATCAATCGCCTTCCACTCCGGATGCAGCGTTAAATAAGTTGCATTAACCGGAATATTTGCACGATGAACGGTTAAAGAAATGCTTTTCCCTTTTAAAAATTCAAAGCCAATCCCATCTTTTTGGGCATCGTAAACTGTTACCGTATCTTGATCTTCGTTTAAATAGGCCGAAAGTTTTTTGAGGGATGGAAATTTAAGTTTTGTATCTTCCAAAGTGCTGCCTGTTGCCAAACCATTTTGCGTTTTAAACTGATTAGAGGTAATCCTGATCTGTTTCACATCCTTTACAAGCATACTCGTATCGCGATAAGAAGAATATACTGCAATTTCGTTGGGGTGCTTTCCGGTCGAATCGTTGCTATACCAAATCCCCCAGGCTTTTCCCATAGCAGCATCACCCGCGCTTGGCCTGCCCAGTTTTATCCCAACCTGTTCCATATTTTCGCCAAGGGTGATTTCGCCCACTGAATGTCCGGCCACAACCAGAAACCGCTCATCAACAGGTTGCACGGCAGCTGATGTTAAATTATTTGTCGAATCTGTTTTGTTCTGATTTGCTTGATCGGCAGATTGACAGGCCACCAAACTTATACTTAATCCCAGGAGGGCAAATTTTATAGATTTCATCAGTGTAAAACAACGCTTTAATAAAATTGTGTTTATAATTTTAGACATGCGGTAAAGATTTGAGGCATTATTTCCTAATTTTACCCCTTATGGAAAACAAGACCATCGCCCGCACCTTGCGCCTCTTATCGCAGCTTATGGAACTGCATGAAGAAAACCCTTTCAAAATTAAATCTGTTGCAAATGCCTATTTTAAAGTAGATAAATTGCCTTTTGCTTTAAAGGACAAACCTTTAGCGGAACTGGATAAAATTGAGCGAATTGGCAAAGGATTGGCTTCCAAAATTATTGAGCTTCTTCAAACCGGAGAATTAAAAGAACTTAACGAAATTTTAGAGAAAACCCCTGAAGGTGTAGTGGAAATGCTGGCTATAAAAGGCATTGGACCGAAAAAGATTTTCATCATCTGGCGTACCTTAGGCATAGAAAGTATAGGCGAATTGTATTACGCCTGTAACGAAAACCGCTTAATTGAAGCTAAAGGCTTTGGTTTAAAAACCCAGGAAGAAATTAAAAATGCCATCGAATTTAAACTGGCTGCCAACGGACGGTTTTTATATGCCCAGGTTGAAGGTTTTGCCAAAACCTTATTTACCCAGCTTTCTGATTGGGCTGCAAAGATTGACAGCCATGCACTTTTAGGTTTCGCCGGTCAGTACCGCCGTGCATGTGAGATTATTGATGAATTAGAAATCGTAATCGGTACAGCACAAATCGATGCGCTTAAACAAAACTTACCCGCTTTCGCACCACTTTCACTAATCGAAGTCGAAAATGCTTTCATCTGTACTACCGAAGCAGGTTTTAGAATAAAAATCCATGTGTTAGAAAAAGCTGGTTTCTACTTAGAGTGGTTCAGGTTAACCGGAAATACGGAACATGTAGAAAAAGTGCTGACATTAGCTGGTGAAGGGCCTTTTGCAAATGAAGAAGAAATTTATAGCAAAGCAGGTTTATCTTTTATCGAGCCTGAGCTTCGTGAAGATTTCAACGAAATTGAACTGGCGAAAGTCAATCAACTCCCGACTTTAATCCAATACGAAGACTTGAAAGGCAGTTTGCACAATCACTCTACCTGGAGCGATGGCGTACATACCTTAGAACAAATGGCTGTTTACTGCAAAGAGAACTTAAACCTTCAGTATTTAGGTATTTGCGATCACTCTAAAACTGCGGTTTATGCAAAGGGATTAAATGAGCAGCGTGTTTTCGGTCAGCACCAGGAAATTGATGAACTAAATAAAAAACTCGCTCCTTTTAAAATTTTCAAAGGTATTGAGAGCGATATTTTAAGTGATGGCTCATTGGATTATTCGGACGATATCTTAAAAACATTCGATTTTGTAGTGGCTTCTGTGCACAGCAATTTGCGCATGGACGAAGCAAAAGCTACTGCACGCTTACTAAAAGCCATTGAAAACCCCTATACCACTATTTTAGGACACCCAACCGGCCGTTTATTGTTAAGCCGTGCCGGATATCCGATCGACTATAAAAAAATTATCGATGCCTGCGCAGCAAACAAAGTCGTGATCGAAATTAATGCGAATCCCTTACGTTTGGATTTAGATTGGCGCTGGCACCGTTATGCCCTAGAAAAAGGAGTATTGCTATCTGTAAATCCCGATGCCCACCGTACTGAAGGTTTCCACGATATGCATTACGGTATTTTAGTCGCCCGCAAAGGCGGTTTAAGTGCTGATAAATGTTTGAATGCTTTTACTTTGGAGGAGATAACTGCGTATTTTGAGAGTAAGAAGGGTTAGCTGTTAGCGGTTAGCGGTTAGCGGTTAGCGGTTAGCGGTTAGCTGAAAACAGTCTCTAACTTATCTTGTTTTAAATTTCACAAAAAGAAATCCGTGTAATCTCCAAATCTGTGTAATCAACCTGCAAGGAAAAATCTGCATCATCACCCATAAAAATCTTTTAATATCTTTGCCCCATGATAAGTGAAATTGCCAACCGCATATTTAATCAAGTAATTACAGACTATCACAAGTTTGATGATATTGACCATCCGGTTGAAAACCCATATGATGCCGAAAGTTTAGAGCATCTTTTTTACGTTAAAAACTGGATTGATACTGCCCAGTGGCACATGGAAGATGTAGTACGTAATCCACAGATTGATCCTGTTGAAGGTTTGAGCTGGAAAAGGCGAATAGATGCACAAAACCAGGTGCGTACCGATATGGTTGAGTTTATTGATGGTTATTTCTTAAACCTTTACCAGGGAATTTCAGCCCTTCCAGATGCAAAAATCAATACAGAAAGTCCGGCCTGGGCAATAGATCGCCTTTCTATATTGGCACTGAAAATTTACCATATGCAGGAAGAAGCTGAACGCGAAAGTGCATCAGCTGAGCACCGTGAACAATGCCAGACGAAACTAAATGTATTATTATCGCAACGCGAGGATTTATCAAACAGCATCGATGAGCTACTGGCCGATATTGAAGCGGGCAAAAAATACATGAAAGTATATAAACAAATGAAAATGTATAACGACCCGAGTTTAAACCCGGTGTTGTATAATAAAGCATAGTACTACAAACCGTCATTGCGAGGCACGAAGCAATCCTACTACTTTCGCTATTCAAATTTAGCATTGAGATTGCTTCGTGCCTCGCAATGACGAACTACCTGAAAAATATATGGCCGTAACCCAAAAAATTATCGTTTTACGTTTTTCGGCTATGGGCGATGTGGCCATGGTAGCCTCCGTTTTACGCGAATTTTCTGAACAGCATCCATCTGCAGAAATCATTATGGTGAGCAGAGCTGCTTTTAAGCCATTTTTTGATGGTATCCCGAACCTGATCTTCCACCCTATCCAGCCTAAAACTATTCATAAGGGAATTGACGGGCTATACAAACTCTATCAGGAGCTCCGCAGTTATAAACCAAACGCGGTAGCCGATTTACACGATAATTTGAGGAGCAGGGCAATTTCAACCTTTTTTCGCTTAACCGGAACAAAAATTAAGCGCATAGATAAAGGAAGGGCTGAGAAAAAGGCACTAACCCGTACCCATAACAAGGTTTTTAAACCGCTCAGAAAAACCGTTGAGCGTTATGCCGATGTTTTCCGCGAATTGGGATTTAATGTTAAACTCACTCATAAAATAAATAAGTCTCCGCAGGAAATCCCAGAAAAGGCACAAAATTTATTTACCTATAAAACCACAAAAAAAATAGGTATCTCTCCTTTTGCGCAGCATGTTTATAAAGTATATGCTTTAACAAAAATGGAAGAGGTTATTGCCTCATTAAGCGGATCAGGCGATGAGCTTTTCATATTTGGTGGTGGTAAAACAGAACAAGATGTTGCTGAAAACTGGGCTGAAAAGTATAAAAATGTCCATAGTTTAATCGGCAATTTTAGCTTAACAGAAGAGCTTGCCATCATCTCGAACTTAGATGTAATGTTAAGTATGGACTCATCTGGCATGCACATGGCATCACTTGTTGGTGTACCTGTTGTATCGATTTGGGGGCCGACACATCCTTATGCAGGCTTTTTGGGCTACGGACAATCGGAAAGCGATTGCATTCAGATTGATCATCCAGGCAGGCCAAACTCAATTTATGGAAACAAACCCTGCCTTTGTGGTGTTGAAAACTGTATAGACTTAATTAAGCCTGAAACCATTGTAAACAAAATAAAAGAGAAACTAAATGGCTAAACAACTACTGCTGGTCCGCCATGGCAAATCGGATTGGGGAAATATTGATTTAAGTGATTTCGACCGTCCGTTAAACAAACGTGGTAAAGAAAATGCACCAGAAATGGCCGAAAGACTGGTTAACAGAGGTTTCAAAATAGATTTAATCGTAAGTAGCCCGGCGAAAAGAGCTAAATCTACGGCCAAATATTTTGCGGAAGCCTACAATATTGATCAGATCCAGTTTGAAGAATCTATTTACGAAGCCAATACCACAGCTTTGCTTCAGGTGGTTAATGCCTTGGATGATGCGGCCGAAAAAGTAGTGCTGTTTGGTCACAACCCCGGTTTTACAGATTTCGCGAACGAATTATGCGATGCCGACATTTACAATATCCCAACTGCAGGCATGGTGTTAATTTCTTTTCCTTTTGATTCGTGGCAAATGGTAAGTAAAGGAACCGGAGAAATGGTGTTTTTCGATTACCCGAAGAATAGCGATGAGATTTAGGGCTTTTTACCATTAAGGGATTAAGATCATTAAGGAGAGTGGCCAGTTTATTATTTGCCACGGAAACACTGAGTTACACGGAAATTATTGTGGGTTTGCATTAAATCATTACAGATTGGCTTTAGCCAACTGCACAAGTACTATAATACAGTTTTAGCCCATGGGCGCTAGAAAGGCTTTTCCCGACAAGCACAACCCACAGTTAAATAAACCCCGGTAGAAGCGGCAGCTCCCGATCTTTTACCGATGAATCGGCACTAAATTGGTATCGGGACTACAGCGAATAACGGGGCTGATGAAGGCCAGGAACTACTGACAAACATTTCCAAAAAAAACGCATCAATTTAAAATATCACAAATCAGCTATGAATACCTCAAATCAAATAATTTTATTACCTTTGAATATATAACACGAAAATCTGGCAATAGACATTTCGGTGAATTCATAACCTAAACTCTTCTGGTTATTTCATAATTCGTATCGCCAGAAAATTTATCCATTAATTTATCTGAACATGAGTTTTGACTATAATACTACGCGTAGCCATTTAATTTTATCGGAATATGGCCGCAACGTACAAAATATGGTAAAGTATATCTGCGAATTACCAACCATTGAAGAACGTAATAAATATGCCCAGGCGGTTATCGACCTGATGGGTTTTTTGCAACCACATTTACGTGATGTTGCCGATTTTAAGCATAAACTTTGGGATCACCTGCACATTATTTCTGGCTATCAGATTGATGTAGATAGTCCATACCCTAAGCCATTAATTGAAAATGCTTACATTAAACCAGAACCGCTAGCCTATCCTCAACAAAGAATTACCTACAAACACTATGGTAAAACAGTTGAGAATTTGATTGAAAAAGCCATGCGTGAAGAAAATGCCGAAATTAAAAAGGCAATGGTTCAAAGCATCGCAAATTTTATGAAAATGGCTTACGTTACCTGGAACAAAGACAATGTGAGTGATGATACCATTATTAAGGATTTAAAGTACCTTTCTGGTGGATTGTTATCGCTTGATGAAGGTGTTAACCTCGCTAAAGTAGAATTTAGGGCACAAAATCCTCGTCAAAACAATAATAACAATAACCGCGGCAGAAGCAACAACAATAACAACAACGGAAAAAACCGTCAAAATAACAACAATAATAACCGTCAACGTAATAACAACAATAAACCTAAATATTAATAACCATACGTCATTCTGAACTTGATTCAGAATCTTTAAGATAGATGCTGAAATAAATTCAGCATGACGAAAGGGTTAGCAAAAGAAAAATATATGAACGCATTTGAAATAACAGGCGGAATTAAATTAAAAGGCGAAATTACCCCCCAGGGAGCCAAGAATGAAGCTTTACAGATTTTATCAGCTGTATTGCTTACCGAAAAGAAAGTAACCATCAGTAATATCCCTGATATTAAAGATGTTAACAAACTGATTGAATTACTTGGCGATTTAGGTGTTACCGTTGAGCGCATTAACAAAGACACCTATACTTTTGAAGCTAAGAATATTGATTTAAATTTCTTTGAATCTGATACTTTTAAATCGAAAGGTGGTGGTTTACGTGGTTCGATTATGATTGTTGGGCCATTGTTGGCGCGTTTTGGTAAAGCGGCAATCCCGAAACCGGGCGGTGATAAAATTGGCCGCAGAAGGTTAGACACCCACTTTATCGGTTTCGAAAAATTAGGCGCAAAATTCGTTTACGACAGCAAAAAAGCTTTCTTTAATGTGGATGCTACCAATTTACGGGGTGCTTACATTTTGTTGGATGAAGCTTCGGTAACCGGAACGGCAAATATTGTAATGGCGGCTGTTTTAGCAAAAGGCACCACTACCATATACAATGCAGCCTGCGAACCCTATTTACAGCAACTTTGCAAAATGCTTAACCGCATGGGTGCTAAAATATCGGGCATTGGCTCTAACTTGTTAACCATTGAAGGTGTTAGCGTTTTAGGCGGAACCGAGCACAGAATGTTGCCGGATATGATCGAAATTGGCTCCTTTATTGGTATGGCTGCCATGACAGAATCGGAAATTACTATTAAAGATGTTTGTTATGATGAACTGGGTGTAATACCAGAGGTTTTCAGAAAACTGGGCATTAAATTAGAACGCCGCGGCGATGACATTTATGTTCCTTCTCAAAAACATTACGAAATCGATACTTTTATCGATGGCTCGATTTTAACCATTGCCGATTCTCCATGGCCAGGTTTTACGCCTGATTTATTGAGTATTGTTTTGGTTGTGGCTACACAGGCAAAAGGAAACGTTTTAATCCATCAAAAGATGTTCGAAAGCCGTTTATTCTTCGTGGATAAATTGATTGATATGGGTGCTCAGATTATTCTTTGCGATCCGCACCGCGCAACGGTTAATGGTATCGATAAAAAATATAAACTTCGTGGGATCAGCATGACTTCTCCCGATATCAGGGCCGGGGTTTCATTGTTAATTGCAGCTTTATCTGCAGAAGGCAAATCGACCATCTACAACATCGAACAGATTGAACGTGGCTATCAGGATATCGACACCCGTTTACGTGCCTTAGGCGCGCAGATTAAGCGTGTAAATGCTGATGCACCGAGTCATTAGTAAGGTTAGCAGGTTTAGGGTTTTAGGTAAAACCCAAAGCGAAAATAGCATAAAGAAAAACGCCCGAGTAAAAATTTTACCTGGGCGTTTTTTATTTGGTCACTTTCAAAGGGAATCGTCATGCTGAATAATTTCAGCACCTATCATCTTGTCTTAAGACCCTGAAATAAATTCAGGGCGACGACTAGGAGGTGCCTTCTGGATCAGCATTTTCCATGCTAAAAAGATCCTGAAACAAGTTCAGGAGGACGATCGGAGGAAATATACCATCATCCATCTTACATTTCCCATCTTACATCCTACATTTCCCATCTCAAAACCTACCTACCCTGATATCGCGTTTATAATATCATATTGTGTAATAATTTCGATCTTACCTGTTTCATCTTCCACTAAAACAGCAGAATTTTCTTTATTAATTAGAGAAGAAATTTTATCAATTGAGGTATTTAAATCAACAAACGGGAAAGTAGCCGTCATAATTTCTGAAATGGGTGCCGATTTTAAGCCTGGATTTTCAAGCAGTGCGCTTAAAATATCGCTTTCAGCAATTTTACCCACAATCATGCCTTGCTGTGTTACCGGAATTTGAGAAATATTCATCGATTTGATGGTATTGATCGCTTCGAGCACCGATTTTTGTGCATCAAGGGTTACAATTTCTGTACTTTCTTTTTTAGACAAAATAGATTTAGCGGTTAATTTTTCGTCCTGTAAAAATCCACGCTCACGCAACCAATCTTCATTATACATTTTGCCCATGTAACGGCTGCCGTGGTCGTGAAAAATAACCACAACAACATCTTCGGGCTTCAGTTTATCTTTGAGCTGGATTAATCCACCAATAGCCGCACCGGCAGAGTTACCTACGAAAATACCTTCTTTACGCGCAATATCTCGCGTCATTAAAGCAGCATCTTTATCTGTAACCTTTTCAAACAGATCGATTACATCAAAATTTACGTTTGCCGGAAGAAAATCTTCGCCAATACCCTCTGTGATGTATGGATAAATTTCATCCTTATCAAATATGCCCGTCTCTTTATATTTTTTGAAAACCGAACCGTAGGTATCGATCCCCCAGACTTTAATATTTGGATTCTTTTCTTTCAGATATTTCCCGGTTCCGGAAATGGTTCCACCTGTACCCACGCCAACCACCAGGTGTGTAATTTTACCTTCTGTTTGCGCCCATATCTCAGGACCAGTTTGCTCATAATGTGCCTGTGAGTTGGCTAAGTTATCGTACTGATTGGGTTTCCATGAATTTGGAACCTCGCGTTCTAAACGCGACGAAACAGAGTAATACGAACGGGGATCTTCAGGTTCTACGTTTGTAGGACAAACGATTACTTCGGCACCAAAGGCACGTAAAGCATCAACCTTTTCTTTCGATTGTTTATCGGTAGTGGTAAAAATACATTTGTAACCTTTAATAATGGCTGCCATGGCCAGGCCCATACCTGTATTTCCGGATGTTCCTTCTATAATGGTTCCGCCTGGTTTTAGTTTACCACTTTTCTCAGCATCTTCAATCATTTTAACGGCCATACGGTCTTTAATTGAGTTGCCCGGATTAGTAGTCTCTATTTTCGCCAGAATTGTTCCCGGAACTCCTTTTGTTATCGTATTTAATTTCACCAATGGCGTATTGCCAATAGTTTCTAAAATATTATTGTACCACATCTTGCAAAATTAAGCAAAGGCATTAAGTATTTTACAAACTATATTTTATTTGAAACATAATTTTGAAAATAAAAATTAAGAAGAATTTAATTTCATAATCTATAATTATGATAGGCATTATAGATTGATTATTGGGCAAAATGCAATTTCAATTTTCTTACAGGAGTTTATATATCTTTCCTGGCAGCGATACAATAATGCCCTGCATCTCTAAGGTAAGGATTACGATGGCCAGTTTACTTTGCTGAATATTCAATTGAGCGCATAGTTCATCTATAGAAAGCTGACCATTTTGCAAGGCATCAACAACCCGCTGTTCGTTAGGCGTAAGATTTAACTGCAACCTGGTTTGCTGGATAGGGTGCTTGCCTTTCACTTCATCATCCCAACCTAAATAATAAATCAGGTCATTGGCATTATTTATTAAGCCGGCCCTATTGGTCTTAATCAAGAAATTACAACCTTCTGAAAAAACATCATTTGTTCTACCCGGAAAAGCATATACATCTTTATTATAGGAATTTGCGATTTCTGCGGTTATTAAAGCGCCTCCCTTTATTGATGCTTCAACTACAACGGTAGCATCTGCAATACCTGCAATAATCCGGTTTCTTTGTGGAAAATTCTGCCGGTCGGGATTGGTTAGGATGGGAAACTCGGTGAGCAGGCCTCCATTTGAAACCATTTTCTGCGCTACCGTTTTATGAATTTTTGGATACATTCGATCCAAGCCATGACCAAGCACACCAACAGTAGGAATATTATTTGCCAGGCATTCTTTATGGGCGGTTACATCAATGCCATAAGCCAGGCCACTAACGATTAAAACATTGTATGGTGCTAAAACTTCGCACAATTCCTTACAGAGATTTTTCCCGTAACTTGTTGCATTACGGGTTCCAACAATGCTGATGATACGTTGCTGGTTAAAATCAGCGGTACCTTTGGCATAAAGCAGTATGGGCGAATCGATGCAATTCTTTAATCTTTTAGGATATTTCTCGTCGGAGAAAAACAATACTTCTATCCCGTGTTTTTCAATAAAATCCAATTCTTGCCTGGCCCTTACCAAAGCATCGCTGCCACGGATGGCTTCAATTGTTTTCTCTCCAATACCTGGAATCTGCAAAAGCTGCTTTTTACTTGCAGAAAATACATTTTCGGCACTTCCACAATAGGCAAGAAGGTTTTTGGCCGTTACCGGACCAATCGTTTTAATAAAAGTTAAGGCAATTTTATGGAGCATGCTCATGATCTGATAAGGTTAAATAAATGCGGGATGATTTATTTCCTTAAAGCAAGCTTAAAAATCAATGTCGATTAAACTTTTTAATGGAATATGAATATTGTTTTTTAGTTGTATATATTTCTCTGTTACGGCCCAAACTGTAGTATCAACTCGTTTTGGACCAATGGTGGTATTGAAAGTTATAACGGCTTTTGATTTAAATTCATTACCTAACCTTTGCGCTTCATCAAGCTTGGTTTTTAATTCAGTAGTATGATCCTCTCTTGCATTGATGATGTTTAAATAACTGATATGTTCCTTTTCTACAATTTCTATTGGCATGGTATCTCTTTAACGATTAATGTTAAACAAGCTTATCAATTTTTTATAAAAAAAGCAACTCTTATTTATTCGATTTGTGTAATAATTATAAAAAAACTGGCCAGATTTGAACTACAAATCTGGCCAATTCGGTGCATTTTTATCGCTAATTATTTAAATCTCAACTTTCTAGTTTCAACCATTCCTTTAAATTCGTGGTCCATTTTGCCAGAGAGATCTTCCACCTGAGTTTTAGATAGTGGTGAAGTACTGCTTATGGTATTATCTTTAAGGAAAGAAGAAAAACCTCCATTGGCAGAATAATATAAAGCCTGAGCCAATAGTTTTTCTGTTGGATCGCCAAAATCTTTGGTTACATCATCAAAAATATCCTTATCAACTGCCATTCCATCAAAGTAACCACCTTGATTTAATTGATTTTTGGTTTCAAACTGAGGAATGTATAAATCGTTTTTATCGATACGGATGGAGAAAAAACCAACTGGTTTGCCATAAGTTTTCTTGCCAATCAGTTTAACATCGATGACAGGTTTTAAGTTATTGATCAACAACTCGCTTGCCGACGCTGTACTACCGGTTACAATAAAGTAAACCCTGGTTAAGCCATTCAACGATCCGCGTTTAGCAAAAACTTCCTGGTTTCCAGCTGCAACAGTAGGTTTATAAGAATAATCAAAATAAGAATACATCCGTGTTACGCCATCGTTACCTTTAGCATAAAACTTCTGATTTTGAAGAATAGTGGCTTGATTATCCTGCATGGTCTGCGTCCAGTAAGTGGTATACATTACTTTACCATTTTGAGCTGTTGGTGCAATTAAATTCGTAAAGGCTTCTGATGTAGCTACCGAACCACCTCCATTATAACGCAAGTCGACAACAAGTTCAGTAATCCCGTCTGTTGAAAACTGTGTAAATGCGGCATCCAGAAAATCAGTTGAATTAGTGGTAAAACTATTGAATACAATATAACCAACTTTTTTCGGCCCTATGGTATACGTTTTGGTAAAAAGTACAGGGTTGATATTATAATTTGCTTTGGTTATGGTTACATCCTGACTAGTTCCATCTGGTTTTAAAACCGTCATTGCAACAGTTGGACTTGAACCAAAAATAGCGTTCACTACGTAATCAATCCTTGCATCACTGGTATTGATATCTGTGCTACCATTAATTTTTGTAATCTGATAACCTCTTTTTAAGCCTTGAACACCAGCAGGAGACGTTGCATATACATATTTGATTCTTAAATCATTCGTACTGGCAAAGAACACAGAGAAACCAAAATCACCAGCTACGCCGCCTAATTCGCCAGCTACGGTTCCATCATCAATAAACGAATATTTATCTTTCCCACCTGTACTCGGCAATGCTTTTAAAGCAGCTAAAACTGCGTTGTTTGAGCTATATTGTCTTGGATTAAAGGCCGAATAGCTTGGCATCCCTACATTCCAATAATAAGTTTGCTGTGCATACAGGTAAATCGAATCTTTAGTTAACTCGGCCCGGGTTCCTGGAGCGCCTTGCGGCGCATCATTTCCGTCAGGTGCATTATTTGATTTTTTACATGATGCTGTAAACCCAACCACAATAATCAAAGCACACAAAAATGTATTTTGCGAAATAAATTTTCTAAGCATATCTATTTGTAAATTTCTAGTGACTCAATATACGGCAAATTAATTAATTTAGATTGTTGCTCATCAAATTTATTTGCACCAACAACTAACGCCTGGTTTGGCGATAAATTGTTGCTGTTTAACATGTTCTGAAAAATTTCTGCTTTAGTTAAACCCAGTTCATCAACAAAATACACAGTAAGATATTGTTCCAGCCCATTCCACTCGGTTTGCTTAATTTTATTCAGTTGTTGCTCAGGATTGCCGGCCGTTACAATGAATATCTGTTTGCGATCTACCACAAGTTCCTGCATAAACTCCAGCATATTTTGATAGAGCAAAAGCTTTAAAGGTAAACGGGCATTCTGATGCAGAAGATCGAAATTATGCTTGTACTTTGTATCAATGGCAAACTGGTTTGCTGTTTTCTCAAAAAGTTTTTCGACACCATTCTTCTCATATGCTGCACGCATAAATTCAATAATAGGCTGCGCACTTTTTTGCTCGGTGTATTCTATAAACTGCGCAAACAGATAATAAACCTGCAGCAAATAATCTTTCTCCGGAAATAGCACATCATCCAATTCAAAAATTACAATCTGCTTGTCTTTAACGTATTGATTTGCATCCATATTAAATTGTAAAAAGTTTTAAATCATCAGCATTGTTATAACCAAATACGCCATTTAATTCAGGAGATACATTTGCATGTATAACATGTTCATCGGTTGAAAAAATCCGATCACCATGAATAAACACCGCAAAATTTTGATAAGCAACCTTTTCTTCAGTTATATAATCAGCAATTACATCTGCATTGGGCAACAGCACCTGGATGCCATACTCACCAAAAAGCACAGCAGATTTAGCCAGTGGCTCAAGCTCATAATCGTGCAACGGAATAATACAATCTATGGCTTCGGTGATGCAGAAATTTAACAGAATATGGGCGATACTATCTTTATTTAGCAGGCCTAGTGATGAAAAGGCATAATTTTCGGTTACTATTCCCGGCACATCGCCATAATCGGCAAGTAAAACAAAATGACTGGGAAATGCCTTCATTAGCTTTAAGGCCCTGGCATTGTTCCCTCCTGTTATCAGTATTTTCAAGGTATAATGATTGAATGAATAAATTAGTAATGGATAAAATGAGTGAGCGAATAAAGAATTAGCGCATAATCTTATACGATTAAACCATCTTTCATGCTTACCACACGATCGCTGGTTTTTGCAAGGTGTTCATTGTGTGTAACAATTACAAACGTTTGATGGAAATTATCGCGCAAACTTACAAACAACTGATGTAATCCGGCTGCATTTTCAGAGTCTAAATTCCCTGAAGGTTCATCAGCCAATATAATAGAGGGATTATTGATCAACGCTCTTGCAATGGCCACACGTTGCTGCTCGCCGCCAGAAAGCTGATTGGGTTTATGCTGGGCTCTATCTTTAAGCCCAAACAAATCTAACAGTTCAAATGCCCTGGTTTCGGCCTGTTTTTTATTGGTTTTGGCAATAAATGCCGGAATGCAAATATTTTCAATGGCGCTAAATTCTGGCAGTAAATGATGAAACTGAAACACAAAACCGATGTTCTGATTTCGGAAAGTGCTCAACAAATCGCCGTTCAGTTTATTGATAACCGTACCTTTTAATTGTACAGATCCATCATCAGGTTTATCCAATGTTCCTAAAATATGTAATAAAGTACTTTTACCTGCACCAGATGGCCCAATAATACTTACAATCTCCCCTTTTTGTACTTCAAAATTTACGCCTTTTAAAATTTGCAGATTCCCGTACGATTTTCTTATTCCAGTGGCTTTTAGCATGCTCCAAATTTAATAAAATGGTTGGTTAGTTCAATAGTTAGCGATAGTTCAACAGGTAATCATCCATTGGAAATTCATGATTGGTATATATTTCTTTAACAGCCAGGCCATGGACCATCTCACCATGAGCCATCTGGCCATTAACATCAACCAATAAAAAACAAAAAAGATTTGCATTTATCAATTTTCTATTTAACTTTGAAAAACAAAGCACTTTTAAAATGAACACTCAGGAAGAACAATTAAATGCCTTAAAAGATATCAGACAAATGATGGACAGGTCATCAAGATTTATTTCTTTGAGCGGTTTATCTGGTGTTTTTGCGGGTGTTATTGCATTAATCGGGGCTTATTTTGCCAATGATGAAATTAACAAATTCATCAACAAACGGGGTTATGGTTACGGTGTTGATGGAGAAATGGACCTGGAATTTAACCTGATCAAACTTGGTATTTTTGTTTTGGTGATTGCTTTGGCTGGCGGAATTTTGTTTACCTACAGAAAAAGTCAGAAAAACAATCTTCCCATCTGGGACAAAACCTCTAAATCACTTTTAATTAACTTATTTGTTCCATTGGTTGCAGGAGGTTTATTTATTATTGCTTTATTGGTTAACCATCCGAACACCTATGCTATTATTGCACCAAGCTGTTTAATTTTTTATGGTTTAGCGCTTATTAATGCCAGTAAATATACTTACAGCGACATTCGCTACCTGGGGCTTTGCGAGGTAATACTGGGATTGATTTGCATGTTTTACGTGGGTTATGGCTTAATATTCTGGGCTTTTGGCTTTGGTATACTGCACATTGTTTATGGTCTTTTAATGTATTTTAAATATGAGAGAGGTCAGTAAGAATGAAAAACCCGATAGCAGATTTAAATAAAATATTCGATAGCCGGATCAGGTTAGGTGTAATGTCTATCCTGGTGGTAAACGATGAGATTGGCTTTAACGACCTGAAACAAATGCTCGAGTTAACTGATGGTAATTTGGCTTCGCATTTAAATACATTAGAGCAGGCCGAATTTATTAAAGTACATAAGGGGTTTATTGGCAGAAAAACCAGTACCACCTACGCGATTACCGCTTTGGGCAAACAAGCCTTCAAAGCACATTTAGATGCACTTGAAAAAATGATCAGGAAACTATAAACATTTTTTTTTAACTATTCACTTTGAATTTCAAAGCACTTTTAAAAACATGAAAACGGAAGAAATATTAGCGCCTCAAATGAATTATTTAGGCAAAAGGCTGGCTTACTATTCTGCACTTATCGGCACATTAATACTAATAATAAACTTAATATCAGACTCTTTTTTTCTCATGATCATAGGAGCTGTTTTTACGCTTGGTGCAGCAATTGTAAATTTCTTTGTGTTAGCAATAATTCTAATTGAGCTCATTTGTGACCAAACTTCCTGGAGAAACACTGTCGCTACCATCATCTGCATGCTATTAAATATTCCTTTAGTTATTATCTACCTACTCATTATCAGTTACTTCAATTCTTAAACCTTAAACAAAATGGAAAATAAATCCAACCTCTTAACACTCTCCGTCCTGCTGGGTGGCCTCTTGTTCACTTTTCTCTTTTGGCAGGAAAGATTAGCACTCAATTTGCTTATTTATAGCATTTATTTACTAGCCATCACTTTTATTAATCCCGATGTAGTTAAAAGCAATAAACTAAAAATTTATGGTTTAGCACATCTTTTGGCAGCGGTACTGGTTGTGGTTAACAACTCCGATTTAGCTGTTGCCACCTATTACATCAGTTTACTATTATTCATCGGTTTTAGCCATAACCAACAGATCAGAACCATTTTTACTGCTTTTCTTGCCAGTATTTTACAAATGATTACGGTACCTTTTAATGCAATACGGCATTTAAGTAAAGTAAGCATAGGCAATTTTAACCTTAAACCTGTTTTTAAATTAATTAAGTATATTTTTATCCCGGTTATTGCCGTAATCTTTTTTGCCTGTTTGTATTCGGCCGCCAATAATGTTTTTGCACACTATGCCGAAAGTGTGTTAACGAGCATCGGACAGTTTTTTGAAGATATCCTTCATTTCTTTTTCAAAGATTTAAGCATCGGACGCATTGTACATTTCTGTTTCGGATTAGTTTTAACAGGTGGTTTATTGCTGGCATTTTTTGATAAAAGTTTAGAGAAAGCAGAACTGAAATGCAAGGAACAATTGGTGAGGATCAGGAAGACAATAGGTCAAAAAACGATTTGGTACAATATTGTAGAAACATTTAGCGGAAACCTCTTAACCCGAA
The DNA here is from genome assembly GCF_059423705.1 of Pedobacter sp. GW460-11-11-14-TSB4. Lineage (NCBI taxonomy): Bacteria > Pseudomonadati > Bacteroidota > Sphingobacteriia > Sphingobacteriales > Sphingobacteriaceae > Pedobacter > Pedobacter sp. GW460-11-11-14-TSB4. The sequence goes on along the minus strand of NZ_JBWKYI010000005.1, from coordinate 116,913 downwards.
AAATGGCCTTAAAAACCGAATATATTGTGGGCATAATTTCGTTTGTTGCACTTAACCTTTTGTTGTTGTTATTAAATGCCATCGATATTACCACGCTTTGGTTTGGCTATAAACCTTCAGGAAATTTCTCCGGCGAATTACACCAGGGCACCAATACATTAATCTTTAGTATTGTAATGGCCATGGCCATAATCCTTTACTTTTTCAGGGGAAATTTAAATTTTTACCACAAAAGCCAAACGTTAAGGGTGCTTGCCTTTACCTGGATGGCTCAAAACTTTATATTGATTATATCGGTATTGATCCGCGACAGTTATTATATCGAATTCCATGGCTTAACGCACAAGAGAATCGGTGTATTGGTATTTGCCATCCTTTGCATCATCGGTTTGGCAACGGTTTATTTTAAAGTAGCAAAACAGAAAACGATATTCTATCTTTTCAAGGTGAACGGAAATATCTGGTTCGCCTTGCTCCTAACTTTTAGCACCATTAACTGGGATGTTTTTATCGTAAAGTATAATCTGGCACACAGCACATCTATTGCGTTGGATGCAGATTACCTGCTTTCTTTATCTGAAAAAACACTTCCCACATTAGATAAAAGCCGGAATAAGCTGGTAATGCCTCCTTCATTCATCCCAGAAGAAGAAACGGTTGTCAGTGCAGATAAAAACAATGATCAAATCTTAACTCGCCTCGATAAAAGAATTGGCTATTTTAAATCGCGTTATGAGGAATCGGGCTGGTTATCGTGGAATTTACAAGATTCGAATACTGCAGCATATTTTGGATTAAACAAATAAAAATCAAAATCATGAAAGCAAAAGCATTTCTTATCTTCTTGGTAGTTGGCCTGTTCTGCTGGAATTATTACCATCAATTGAGGTCTAACCGAACATTAACGCATGCTATAATAGATCAGATTATTTCACAACAAAGCATTGATTTCTCCAAGATTGAAAATTTAGATGCAGATTATATCCTCATTGCTGCGCCTTATACTCAACTAAATACACTTCAATGTAAGTTAAAAATAGATTTAAGCAATATCCGAAACAACGGGATAAACCAGCTTGATCATTTCAACTTAGTTGTTTTTATCAAAAATGGGCAATCTGTTTGGATTTCGGAATTAAGCCGCAAATATGGCGATTTCAGGGAGACACAAATGCTTATTCCGATTGCTAAAGCAAAATTTAAGAAAGTGAAAGCTGTTTTGCAAATCGTTTTATAATTAACCGCTCAACCCTTAGCTCCCTGGTGCAAACCGCATCAGGGAAACTAAAATTATTTAATTATCCATTTAAAACTTATATTAAAATATAAAATCATGAAAAATCAGGAAACATTAAATTCAGGAAAACTAAGAATTACCATCATCTTAAGTGTAATTGCATCAATTTTAGCCATTCCATTGGTAGCCATGCAATTTACAAACGAGGTACAGTGGGACACAAGGGATTTTGCAGTAATGGGTACATTATTGCTAAGTACAGGTTTAGCCATAGAACTTGTGTTCAGAAATTTAAAAACCGGTATTTTAAGAACGGTAATACTTGTAGCGATTTTACTGGCATTATTCCTCATCTGGGCAGAACTGGCCGTTGGTATCTTCGGAACACCATTTGCAGGAAGCTAACGGACACTATTAACCCTTATGTTCCCGCAGATTTAAAATGATTAGCGCAGCGGAAATATTTTTTATGCATTTGGCAAAAACTCACTTTGTTTTTAAGCCTGATTGCAGCGGTAAGCCCGGAGCGTAGTGAGGACTTATAGCGGAAAGCAGGGCCGCGAGCCGCCACGAAGCACCGGGCCTTCGCTTTCAAATAAAAAATCGCTGCGTCTATCTGAGAAACCAGCAGGACACTATAAACAAGCGTCCATTACAGGCGCTAATTTCGGGTTTAACATAAAACGTTCATTTTATGAAAAAATCGGCAATTGCTATTTGTTTAAAGGGTTTGAAATTGTAGCTTTGGGCAAATTTTGTAGCAAATGAACCCGATACGATTAAAATATTATTTTAATCGTAATAGGCTCCATCTGACAGATAAAGACAAAAATATAAACAGATGAATATTCACGAATACCAGGGTAAACAAATATTAAAAAGTTTCGGTGTTAACGTTCAAGAAGGAATAGTTGCCGATACTCCTGAGCAAGCTGTTGAGGCTGCTAAGCAACTGAAAATAGATTACAATTCTGACTGGGTTGTAATTAAAGCGCAAATCCACGCAGGTGGTCGCGGTAAAGGTGGTGGTGTTAAATTAGCCAAAAACCTGGAAGAAGTTAAACAACGTGCAACCGATATTATTGGTATGCAATTGGTTACTCCTCAAACCGGCCCTGAAGGTAAATTGGTGAATAAGATTTTGGTCGCTCAGGATGTTTATTATCCAGGTGCTTCTGAAACCAAAGAATTCTACATCTCTGTATTGTTAGACCGTGCAAAAGGCCGTAACATTATTATGTACAGTACGGAAGGTGGTATGGATATCGAAGAGGTGGCAGAACACACGCCACACTTAATTTTCAAAGAAGAAATCGATCCTAAAGTTGGCTTACAAGGTTTCCAGGCACGTAAAATTGCTTTCAACTTAGGTGTAAGCGGTAATGCCTTTAAAGAAATGGTTAAATTTGTAAGCGCTTTATACAAAGCTTACGAAGCAACCGATTCTTCAATGTTCGAAATTAACCCGGTATTAAAAACATCTGATGATAAAGTAATTGCAGTTGATGCTAAAGTGAATCTGGATGAGAACGGTTTATTCCGTCACCCTGATTATGCAGCAATGCGCGATGTTACGGAAGAAGATCCGATGGAAGTTGAAGCAAGTGCTTCTAACCTAAACTTCGTTAACCTTGATGGTAACGTAGGTTGTATGGTTAACGGTGCTGGTTTAGCAATGGCGACCATGGATATTATTAAACTGGCTGGTGGTGAACCTGCTAACTTTTTAGACGTTGGTGGAACTGCTAATGCACAAACTGTTAAAGCGGCTTTCAACATCATTTTGAAAGACCCTAACGTTAAAGCAATTTTGATCAATATTTTTGGTGGTATCGTACGTTGCGACCGTGTTGCGCAAGGTGTAATCGATGCTTATAAAGAAATCGGTAACATTCCGGTGCCAATTATCTGCCGTTTACAAGGTACAAATGCTGAAGAAGCTAAAAAATTAATTGACGAGTCTGGCCTTCAGGTTTACTCAGCAATTGCTTTAAAAGAAGCTGCAGATTTAGTAACTAAAGTATTGGCTGAACAAGCATAGGTTTAAGCTTAAAGTCGAAAGGCCCAAGCTTAAAGCAATAACATATTCTAAAACCTTTCAGTGCAAACTGGAAGGTTTTTTTATTCCCCTCTTTTAGAGGGGTGTCCGCAGGACGGGGTGTTTCTTTAAACTATTATTTACCCTATACATAAATACCTTAAGATGATCTAAGGTGTCTTAGGTGGTTAAATTATTTAGAAAGTGAGGGATTCTATTGGTTTCGGTTACAAAAGCCCTGCTCTCAAACAATCTTTTTGTGATTTTCAGCCTGAGCGGAGTCGAAGACCCCGCAACAAAAAGTATTTCCATTCCATCAGGTTTATTGAACCAACCAGAAGTTAATCTGCACGGAATTCTAAAATATCACCAGGCTGACAATCTAAAGCCTTACAAATCGCCTCTAAAGTTTCCAAACGAACAGCCTTTGCTTTACCTGTTTTAAGTATCGATAAATTAGACATCGTAATCCCTACCCGATCGCTTAATTCGGTTAACGACATTTTACGCCTGGCCAACATCACATCTAAATTTACAATTATGGGCATAAGGCTTATATCGTTAAATCGTTTTCTTGTTGAATTTCAATCCCCCTGTTAACCACCTGTACAATGATAAAAAGCACAACAGCCATAAAAAACCACACATCAGCGCCATCCATATTTAATGTTTGGAGGTTAGCCCCCTCAACGCCATTTTCCGCTAACCAGATGGTAAATTTATAGCCTAAATGGGCAAAAAAACCTATGCCTAGCGCTAAAAAAACCTGTATCAAAATAAAATGCTTTAATTCTATACTGAAAGGCTGAGAAATGCTGAGTTTTTTATCGATAAACAATTTCACAATTAAATAGAACATGATGGCTTTTAGCACGGCAACGATAATCATCACGAGTGTGATGACCAGAAAATACCCCTGATCAAATTTGTAAACATTTGACAAATAATCTGCTCCATCCCAAAAGTTGCGTACGCCCTCTTGATTTATAAATGTTGTGATAATCGTATTAACGAGTACCCCACCTGCTTCGACACACAGGCCGATAAAAATGATCCAGGAAAGCAACTGTAATACTTTCAAAATCTGATTGGTTGTTATTTTAATTTCCATAATTACATAGTTGTTTAAAATGTAATGCCTGAGATTTATTTTACTGTTTAATAATAGAAGTAATTTCTTGTTTTAATTTCCATACAGACTACCTGACAAAAATTACATGATCAAAAACACACTGCAATAAGTGCATTTTTTGAATTGGCTTAAATCGTTTAAAAATTAAGAAACGTCATATTTATTTAATTATTTACAGCACAAACATAAATAATAAATTATTAAAATTCAAAATATATTTATTGATTTACAATAAATAATAACCGAAAAACAACCATAACCGTCATTTAATCACAAATAAGGTCAGAATTTTATTTGGAATGATTTTTGCTATAAGTAAAACTGTAAAAAACTTGTGCAAACAGCAACATTTTCAGCATTTTATCCTTTCGGATTGCTATACTATTTCGTAACTTTGCACACTCAATAATTAAAGAGCACACAATTCGTATAAATGAGACAACTCAAGATAACGCAATCCATTACCAACCGTGAAAGTCAGTCATTAGATAAATACCTACACGAAATTGGCAAAGTAGATTTAATAACAGCAGAAGAGGAAGTAATTTTAGCAAGGAAGATTCGTGAGGGCGATCAGGCTGCATTAGAGCGATTGACTAAAACCAACTTGCGTTTCGTTGTATCTGTTGCAAAACAATATCAAAATCAGGGTTTAACTTTAGGCGATTTAATCAATGAAGGTAACTTAGGTTTAATTAAAGCGGCCAAACGTTTTGATGAAACTAAAGGTTTCAAATTCATTTCTTATGCCGTTTGGTGGATTCGTCAATCTATTTTGCAGGCAATTGCCGAGCAAAGCCGTATTGTACGTTTACCTTTAAACCAGGTAGGTTCGTTAAGCAAAATCAGTAAAGCTTTCTCTAAATTAGAGCAAGAATACGAACGTGAGCCTTCTCCGGAAGAACTGGCCGATATTTTAGAAACGACAGTGGATAAAATTTCGGACACATTAAGTAACTCTGGCCGCCACGTATCAATGGATGCGCCATTTGTTCAAGGTGAAGAAAATACATTATTAGATGTATTGGAAAACCACGAACCCAATACTGATAGCTCATTGATTAATGAATCTTTATCAGAAGAGATTAAACGTTCTTTATCTACTTTAACGGAAAGAGAAAGAGAAATTATCGTTTTATTTTTCGGCTTAGGTTCTAACCACCCGCTTTCTTTAGAGGAAATTGGCGAGAAGTTTAATTTAACACGTGAACGTGTTCGTCAGATTAAGGATAAAGCCTTACAACGTTTACGTCATACTTCAAGAAGTAAAATTTTAAAATCTTATTTAGGATAAGATTTAAATGCATACAAACAGGAAAAGATCGGCAAATGCCGGTCTTTTTTTTGTTTATACTATTTATGATGGTAATTGGGCTTATTAAGGATCCTGAAACAAGTTCAGGATGACGATTATCCTAACTTGACACGTCATGCTGAATTTATTTCAGCATCTAAATGCTAATGATTCAAATCGAAAAGATCCTGAAACGAGTCCAGGATGACGATTATCCTAATTTATTGCGTCATGCTGAATTTATTTCAGCATCTAAATGCTAATAATTCAAACTGGAAGATCCTGAAACAAGTTCAGGATGACGAACATCTTAAAAATAATTCTTCTAAGGCGTCATGCTGAATTTATTTCAGCATCTATTTGCTAATAATTCAAACTGGAAAGATCCTGAAACAAGTTCAGGATGACGAACACCTTAAAAATAATTCTTCTAAGGCGTCATGCTGAATTTATTTCAGCATCTATCTTGCTAATAATTCAAGTCGAAAAGATCCTGACCTTTAAAACAATAATAACGACTAATAAAACGAGTTCAGGATGACGTTGTCGCAGGTTAAAACAACAAGTGTTTTACCGTTAATCCATTATTGATTAACTGTTTCAAAGAATCAATACCGATTCTTAAATGCGTTTCTACATATTTCTCGGTTACACTGCTATCACTTTCTGCGGTTTTAACACCTTCAGGGATCATGGGTTGATCGGAAACTAAAAGCAATGCACCAGCCGGGATTTTATTGGCAAATGCTGTGGTAAAAACCGTAGCGGTTTCCATATCTACAGCCATCGCCCTTAAAGTTTTCAAGTATTTTTTAAATTCTTTATCGTGCTCCCACACCCTGCGATTGGTGGTATAACAGGTGCCGGTCCAATAATCCCTACCGTGATCCCGAATGGTGGTAGAAATCGCTTTCTGCAACGCGAATGCTGGCAACGCAGGTACTTCTGCCGGCAGGTAATCATTTGAAGTACCTTCTCCCCTAATCGCTGCAATGGGTAAAATTAAATCGCCTAACTGGTTTTTCTTCTTCAAACCACCGCATTTACCTAAAAACAGAACCGCTTTAGGTTTAATGGCTGTTAGTAAGTCCATCATGGTTGCCGCTAAAGGACTTCCCATGCCAAAGTTGATAATGGTAATGCCATTTGCCGTAACACTTTGCATAGGCTTATCTAAACCCATAATCGGCGCATTATCGTTCCACTCCGAAAACATGCTTACATACTTACTGAAATTAGTTAACAGAATATAATCGCCAAATTGATCTAATGGCCTGCCAGTATAACGTGGCAACCAGTTTTTAACAATTTCGTCTTTCGATTTTAATCCTGATTTAACGGGAGATTCTACCTCCTTCACTCTTTTCGATTTCGCTACAATTTCCTCGTCTTTTTTTACGTCTTTTTCTTCGTTCATATTCTTTTAGTTTTGAGCATAGCGCTTGGCGCTTAGCGTTAACAAATATTATATTAAAAAAAAATCCCCCCGCTTTCGCGAGAGGATTTGAATTTTTATGCGGCCTGCAACTTTTTAAAGTCGGCCTTTTCAAATTTTTCTATCGCATAATCGAGATTGATGTGCAATTCCTTGACATCCGTCTGCGTTGGCGTATCGAACATCGCATCCAACATAATCGCTTCGCAGATTGATCTTAAGCCACGGGCACCCAGTTTATATTCCATTGCTTTATCCACAATAAAATCTAAAACATCATCCTCAAAAATCAATTTAACATCTTCGTAAGCAAAAAGCTTCACGTATTGTTTAATCAATGAGTTTTTAGGTGCCGTTAGAATGTTTCTTAATGATTCTTTATCCAATGGATTTAAGTGAGAAAGAACTGGTATACGACCAATTAATTCCGGAATTAATCCAAAAGATTTTAAATCCTGAGGTGTAATATACTTATAAAGATTTTTAAGATCTAAAACGGTCTCATCTTTCTTTACTTTGTAACCTACAGCCTGGGTACGTAAGCGATTGGCAATTTTGCGTTCAATACCATCAAATGCACCACCACAGATAAATAGAATATTGTTGGTGTTTACCGGGATCATTTTCTGATCCGGGTGCTTACGCCCGCCCTGAGGTGGAACATTTACAACCGTACCTTCTAAAATCTTCAATAAAGCCTGCTGCACACCTTCTCCTGATACATCACGGGTAATAGATGGGTTATCACTTTTACGGGCTACCTTATCTACCTCATCAATATATACAATGCCACGTTCGGCAGCCGTTACATCATAATCGGCGGCCTGAAGCAAGCGGGTTAAAATACTTTCCACATCTTCACCTACATAACCTGCTTCTGTTAAAACCGTGGCATCACAGATACAAAACGGCACATGCAAAATTTTTGCGATGGTTTTTGCCAAAAGTGTTTTTCCTGTTCCGGTTTCGCCCACCAGCATGATGTTCGATTTTTCAATCTCAATCTCGTCTTTATCAACTTTTTGATTTAAACGTTTGTAGTGATTGTAAACGGCAACAGATAATACCTTTTTAGCATCATCCTGACCAATCACATACTGATCAAGATGTTGTTTAATTTCAAGAGGCTTTAATAAATTTATAGCCTCCTGAATATTTTTTGTCCCTTTGGTCCCTAATTCCTGCGCAAGCAATTGATTGGCCTGGGTTACACATTTATCGCAGATAAATGCATCCATGCCTTCAATCAACATTAACGTTTCATGCTTGCCAGAATGGCAGAATGAACAACGGGATTCTTTATTTTGTTTCGCCATCTTTTTTTGCGTTTCTCGATAACACTTCATCAACCATACCAAATCCTTTTGCCTCGTCAGCTGTCATCCAGTAATCGCGATCTGAAGCTTTCTCTACCCAGTCGTATGTTTGGCCAGAGTGCTCTGAAATAATATCGTATAATTCTTTTTTCAATTTCAACATCTCTCTCAAGTTGATCTCCATATCAGATGCCACACCTTGTGCACCGCCTGATGGCTGGTGAATCATTACTCTTGAGTGAGGTAATGCAGCACGTTTTCCTTTTGCACCTGCTACCAATAAAACGGCTCCCATTGATGCGGCCATACCTGTACAAATTGTAGCTACATCTGGCTGTATATATTGCATCGTATCGTAAATACCTAAACCTGCATAAACCGATCCACCTGGAGAGTTAATGTAGATCTGAATGTCTCTGTCAGCGTCTGTTGATTGCAAAAACAACAACTGCGCCTGGATAATGTTTGCATTCTGATCGTAAATGGCATCACCTAAAAAGATAATACGATCCATCATCAACCTGGAGAAAACATCCATTTGCGCTACATTCAACTGGCGCTCTTCAATGATATATGGTGTCATGCTCTTCGGGTTCAGATTAGCCTGAGCAATAAATTTATCTACGTGTAAACCGCCAATCCCCTGATGTTTAACGGCAAATTTTCTGAATTCTTGTGAATCTATGTTCATTGTATGAGTTTTTTAGCAGAGGGCATAGAGTTTTAATTTCCTGTTCCCCATAGTTTCGTGAATAATAAAAAACCAAAATATAAATAATATTTCAATTATGTATTGGTTTAGACAAAGAGTATACCACATCAAAATCCATGACAATATAGCACGCTTGTTATTTCAAACTTTTAAAGAAGCTAGAAATCATCCTTGCTAAAATATCTAAATCTTCTAATAAATCTGCCAAATCCTTGTCAGAAATCAGTAGCCTTAAATTCAAAACCAAAAGGATATTAGCATTCTCAAAAACAGATCGATGCGCAAAGTTCAAAAACCTCCTAAAATCAGGTGTAGAATTAGATCCCGAACCTTCTGCAATATTATTAGATACGCTAAGAGCAGCTCCTCGAAGCTGCTCTGCAAATCTATACTTTTTTATTTCTTCTAATTTCTCAGAAATGTCAATTAACTTATTACCTACAATTATAGCTCTCTGCCAAATTAGCAAGTCTTGAAATCTAAATTTTGCCATAAGACAAAATAAGATTTTATATCATGACATTAAAATCACAAGGCACTCTGCCCTATGCTTTTTTATCCAGCGCAATAAACTTATCGTAATCAATATCTTTTTGCTCTAAAGTAACAACAGATTTGATTTGTTCGAAAGTTTTTAATGCTTTTACCTCTTCGAAAACACGGTTTGCATTTTCTTTTTCCTGTAAAAACTGAACTGCATATTGAGCCAGCTGATCTTCAGGAAGTGGGCTTGGGCTGTACATTCTGAATTGAGCATCTAATTTCGCTTTAGCTGCCTGAACTACATCCTCATATTTAATTTCGATGCTGTTATCTTTAATGATTTTGTTTTCGATTAAAGTCCATTTCAGGTTTTTAGCGAAATCATCGTAACCTTCTGTCAATTCCTCATCAGTCAGTTTTTCGTTTGTGGCTTTTAACCAGCGACGTAAAAACTCATCAGGCAATTCGAAAGTGTGTTTAGCTAAAAGTGCTTCATAAATATCGTTCGATAATTTACGTTCTGCATCTTGTTTAAACATACTTTCTACTTCCTCCGTAATTTTCGCTCTGAAACCCGCTTCGTCAGTTACCGTACCTTCACCAAATAATTTATCAAAAAACTCCTGGTTTAAGTCAGACTCTTCTAAACGGTTCACGTTTTTAACGTGAAGTTTAAAGTTTGCTTTTAATTCAGCTGCTTCTTCCTCCGAAATGTTTAAAGCTTTAGCAATTACCGCAGCATCTTCTAATGCTTTCTGGATATCGATGGTAACTTCATCATCTTTCTTTAAACCGATCAACGATTTAAGGATTTTTTTATCTTTAATCTGATCTAAACGAATAGTTGCTGTGCTGGTAATACCGCCTTCAACAGCAGTACCATCTGCAGCTACCTGAGTAAGTTCGGTATAAAGCACATCATCATCAGCCGAAACTTCAGGATTAGTCATTTTACCATAGCTGCGACGGATATTTTTGATACGGCTTTCTAAAGTTTCTTTATCAGCTTTAATTACGTATTCGGTAAATTTATCTTTAGATGAAAGATTTACATCAAAAGCAGGCGCTAAACCTAACTCATAATCAAATTCGAAATCATCTGTATTATCCCATTTAAATTCGCGTTCATCGTCCATTTTAGGAAGTGGTTGACCTAAAATTTCTAATTTTTGCTCTGCGATGTAGTTAGATAAGGTATCGTTCAACAAGTTGTTAACCTCTTCTACCAGGATACTTTTGCCATACATTTTTTTAATGTGGGCAGCAGGAACCATTCCTTTACGGAAACCAGGTAATTGTGCTTTTTTAGCTTGATCTTTAATGGCTTTCTCTACTTTTCCAGAGTAATCAGCAGGTGCGATTTTGATTTTTACAACAGCATTTAAGTTGCCGGTTTTTTCCTGTGTAATATTCATTTTTATGAGATATAGTAAGATGTACTTTAGACGGGAGAATTGCGATATGAGATTTGAGAAAAAACCATATATCGCCACAACCGACACCGCACATCAATTTTTATTAATCAATGTTTTTAAAAACAAAACCGTTCCGATGTTTAAATCGGAACGGCCTTTATCTTGTTGTGCGGAAGAAGGGACTCGAACCCCCACGCCGTGAAGCGCCAGATCCTAAGTCTGGTGCGGCTACCAATTACGCCACTTCCGCAGTTAGGATGTTGTAAGGACTGCAAAGATAGAAACAAGATTGGATAATCAAATTTTTGCAGCGCATTATAGGAGCATAAAATTGATTATTCAGCGCTGCGATCTGAAACATAGACCATTAAAATACAACATCACATTATCCATCTCACCTCCCCCGTTTTACAGCTAAAATTTCACCAGCGTTACTTCGACCAACTCAGGGCCGCCATCTAATGGATAACCTGCTACTTTTCTTCCTTTGATGGTGACCTTTTTATCCAGATAAGTATCCAGGTTGATGTTTGCGCTTTTTAAGGCATAAGTTTTATTGTCGGCTTTTAATAAATGTGTACCATATTGAAAAGTCGTCATTCCAAGTTTCTCTATTGTTCCACTTGCTGTAACTGTAGTGACGTCTCCTCCGTTTTTCATTGAACTGCAACCAGAAATTGCGGCTACAAATAGGGATAGTATTAATATTTTTTTCATAGTTATGGTAACGAGATGATTTAATTTTATGCTACAAATTACAAAAATTTAATCGCCAATAACTAATAAAGTTCTTTTTGAAACTCAAAAAAATACTGAACTGCTTTAACCAGCCTGCTTCCATACCAGCTAAACATTTCTCCATCAACCAGTATAATTTTTGTATCTGGAATGGCGGTTTGGATTTCTTCAATATGTTTTTCAGCAAAAGGATAGGGTTCGGAAGAAAGCAGGATCAGATCACAATTTAAAGTTTTCAGTTCTGCTAATGTAACCGATGGATAACGTTCTTGCGTAATCACATTAGTCATACCATTAGTAAGCAGCATGTCGTTAATAAATGTATTTTTTCCAGCTGCCATAAAGGGCTTACGCCAGATGAGATAGGCTATCTTTTTATCGATACGATTTTGAAGGGCGAGCGTTTGCAGATCATTAAATCCTGCAGCAATTAAATGGTTAAGATAACCGGCTTCCGGTTCGCGATCTACCAGCGCCCCTATCTGGCCAATCGTCTTCATTGCATCATCTAAAGTAAAAATATCGCTCATCCAAACCGGAAAGTCTGTTGCAAGCTCTTCTATATCACTTTGTGTATTTTCTTCTTTATTCCCAATAATCAAATCGGGTTTTAAATCCCTGATTAAATCAATGTTGAGTTTTTTGGTGCCACCAACCTTGGTTCTTGCTGCAAATTTTTCTATCGGATGGATGCAAAACTTGGTCAATCCGATAATTTCCTGATCCAGGCCCAAATCAAACAACAATTCTGTTTGTGAGGGCACCACAGAAATAATCCGTTTAGGTGGAAAATTAATAGAAATTTCCCTGCCCATTTGATCGATAAAGGATTTTTGCATGTTGCAAATATAGGTTATAGAAAGATTAGTCTGTTTAAAGCAAGCCTTTTCCAGAGTTAATCTTCATTCAGCAAGTTTTTAACTGATCAATCTACAATTAACATTTTTTTATATTCTTTTGGGGTAACGCCTTTTGCCAGCTTAAAAAATTTGTTAAAATTAGAAAGACTGTTAAAGCCACATATGTAAGCCATTTCGCTTATTTGATGATCACTTTCGGCTATTAATTTACAGGCATGGCCAATTCTTACTTCGTTAACAAAGGTTACAAAAGTTTTCTGGGTACGGTTCTTAAAGTACCTGCAAAAAGCCTGCTTATTCATATTGGTCATCTCAGCAGCATCAACCAGCAATATCTCTTTATTAAAATTATCAAAAACATATTTCAAAATCTTGTCCATTCTATCATTATCTTTTAACTGATAGTTATTGGTATAACCCGGGCTGGCCAGTAAAACATAATCTTTGTTTTGACAAAGCAGGTTTAAAATTTCCAGCACCCCTATTAAACGGGTAATTTCTTCTGTGGCCCTGGCAATTTTTAACAACAAAGGTTTAATTTCCTTTCTGGCCGAAAGGTTAAATTTCATTCCACGTTTAGCCAGTTGAAAAAAGTTTTTAAGCTTTTGTATATTCTCTGGCTCATGGAAAATATCCATTATTTTTTCGGGGTGGACAAAAAGCGAAATTGAATGTGCATGGGTATCTGGTGTAGAATCGCTAAAATACTGTTGGCTATTGTGCCATACATGAGGTAAATTAGAACCTACAAAAATCAGGTCTTCGTTATTAAAATCTTCAATGCTATCACCAATCATGCGTCGCCCCTCACTCTCCACATTATAAGTGAGCTGGCATTCTTCATGAAAATGGAATTCGGTAGAAAAGTAAGGTGCGTCTACAACCTTTATGCCGTACACATCATTTACTTTCCCATCTAGTATTTTGGCGAAAATCGGTTTCATTTGATACAGGTTATTTTCTTGACCATCAGTTTGGCAATATGTCAGTTATTTGGTTAGGAGGAACTCATTTCTGATTTAGCATCCTAAATTACCAATAACGATAGACAAATTTAATAATTAAGCTAATATAACATCACTATTAGCAAATTATACCTCAGTTTATCTCTTTTTTCCTTAATAAATTAGCTATTACAAATACTAACCGAATTAATCAACATGCTTCATCATAAAATTATTATACTCACAGGAGGTGCCGATGGTATTGGCTGGGAATGTGCAAAAGCCTATTCAAAGGCTGGTGCTACTGTTTGTATCCTGGATAAAAACCCAATAGCCGAAAGCAAACTAAACGAGCTTGAAACCGCGCAAAAAATAGCCATAACCTGCAACCTGGTTAATGAAAATGAAGTGGCTGCTGCTTTTGAAACCATCATTCAAAAGTTTGGCAATATAGATGCCATCCATAATAATGCGGGGATTGCACATCCTTCAAAAACACTTGATCAAACCACAGATGCGGAGTGGGACTTGTTGATGAATGTTAACTTAAAGAGCATTTTATATACCACCCGTTATGGCATCGAGCAGCTAAAAAAAACAAAGGGTTGTATTTTAAATACCAGCTCGATGGTAGGTACTATCGGGCAGGACAATCATGCAGCCTACGTAGCCACAAAGGGCGCAATTAATGCCCTCACGAAGGCCATGGCCTTAGATTATGCACCGTACCAAATACGTGTAAATGCGGTTTCGCCTGCGGCGATTAATACCCCAACCTTACAGTTATGGAGCAAAGAACAACCGAACAAAGAAGAAATACAGCATTACTTAGATAAACTTCAACCTTTAGGTGGTATGCCGGCTGGCGACGTAATTGCAGATGCCTGCCTATTCTTACTGAGCGATGCAGCCAGATTTATAACAGGAACCATTTTACCGGTAAGCGGTGGCGCCGAATTGGGGTATAGAACCATCATATAATCCAGATTACGAACATGATAAATAAAATAGAAATTAGCGACAAACGATTTGAACTATCAACCGGTGCGGGCAGTGATGCCATCCACAAAGACCCTCAATACTCCTATGCAGTTACCAACTTAACCAACGAGAATGGCATTACAGGAACAGGATTAGCCTTTACGCTGGGCGCGGGGAACGATTTGGTTTGCAATGCTGCTCAGTTTTATGCCAATAAGCTAAAAGGACAGGATATTGAAGAATTGATGAGCGATTTTGGGCAGACTTTTCGCACCCTATCAAACGAACAGCAATTTAGATGGTTGGGGCCGCACAAAGGTGTTGTACATTTAGGCTTAGCTTCCGTAACCAATGCCTGTTACGATTTGTGGGCAAAAAAAAGAGGTGTACCACTATGGAAACTCCTGATTGATTTAAGTCCCGAAGAAATTGTAAATACCCTCGATCTCTCCTACCTGGAAGATGTACTCACTAAGGAAGAGGCGATAGCCATGCTGCAAAGCCAAACGGATTCAAAAAAATCGAGGGAAGGTATTCTCGATACCGGTTATCCAGGCTACGACACTTCTGTGGGCTGGTTTAATTACGATGATGAAAAAGTACGCGAAAACTGCAAAAAAGCTATTGCCAATGGTTTTACCGCAATGAAACTTAAAGTAGGATCAGCTGACCCCAAACGTGATATCAGAAGGGCAAACATTGTACGCGAAGTTGCCGGCGAAAGCTCAAAAGTAATGTTAGATGCCAACCAGCAATGGACCCTGCCACAAGCCATTTCAATATGTAATGAGCTTAAAAATATGAATCCTTTTTGGGTTGAAGAACCTACACACCCGGATGATGTATTGGCGCACCAGACTTTGGCCAGAGAAATTGCGCCCGTTAAACTGGCTTTAGGGGAACATGTACCCAACCGCATTATTTTTAAAAACTACCTGCAAACTGGCTGTACGGGTTTTGCCCAGGTAGATGCCGTGCGTGTAGGCGGTGTTAGTGAGTTCATCACGATTAGTCTGTTATGTAAAAAATTTGGCGTACCCGTAGTACCCCACGTTGGCGACATGGGACAATTACATCAGCATCTGGTACTTTTTAACCACATTGCTATGGGGCACGAAGCTTTATTTCTGGAACATATCCCCCATTTAAAACAACATTTTAAACATCCGATTAAAATTGAAAAGGGCGTTTACATTACCCCGCAAGAGGCAGGAAGTAGCTGTGATTTAAAATAACCAAAATCTAACCAAATATGATCAGTACAACCGATATTGTAATTACCATTGCCTATATACTTTTTATTGTAACCATAGGTTTATGGACCGGAACGCGAAAAAAGAAAAACGAAGAAACCACCAGTGGTGAATATTTTTTGGCAGGCAAAACCTTGAAATGGCCTATGATTGGTCTGGCATTATTTGCAACAAACATTTCGTGCCTCCATTTGGTAAGTTTGGCACAGAGTGGATTTGACAGCGGGCTTTTAAATGGCAATTTTGAATGGATGGCGGCCTTTACCCTCATTCTTTTAGCCTTGTTATTTATTCCTTTTTATATCCGTTCGGGCATTTCTACTTTACCTGATTTTTTAGAACGAAGATATAACCGCGCCTGCAGAGATTGGCTGGCATTCATCTCCATTCTATCGGCCATCATTATTCACATTGCCTTTTCTTTTTTAGCAGGTGGTATCGTACTCGAAACCCTATTTGGCATCGACATGTATGTAAGCATAGTGGTAATCGCCTTACTAACCGGACTATATACGATTATAGGTGGCTTAAGGGCTGTAGTCGTTACCGAAACCATACAAAGCTTGGTGCTCATTACCGGCGCCATTATCATTACCTATTTTGCCTGGAATAAAGTTGGCGGCTGGGATCATATGACGGCGATACTACAGAAAGAAAATGCCATGGATAAACTCAGTATGATACGCCCGATTGGCGATAAAAGCGGAATGAGCTGGATAGCCGTATTTTTAGGCTATCCCGTTTTGGGTATCTGGTATTGGTGCGCCGATCAAACTATTGTGCAGCGTGTTTTAGGTGCAAAAGACGAAAACCATGCCCGTGTAGGCTCGTTATTTTGTGGCTTTATCAAAATTTTACCGGTATTTATTTTCGTGCTTCCTGGTTTATTTGCCTATATCTTATATAAATCGGGCACGATGGATTTATCGAGTTTACAAACTGTTGGTAGTAACGGTGAAACCGTATTAAACACCAAAGGCATTTATACTTTAATGATTACCCAGCTTTTGCCAAAAGGATTGGTAGGTATTTTGGTGGCCGCATTATTATCAGGTTTAATGAGTCAAATTGCAGGTGCCTTAAATTCTATCGCTACGCTAAGCAGTTATGATTTATATAAAAGATTTAAACCCGAAACCAGCGATAAAAAATTAGTGAGCGTAGGTCGTTGGTCGGCGGGTATTGCCTTAACCGTTTCAATAGGCCTGTTGCCGTTACTAAATAGCTACGAAAGTCTTTTCAATGGCATCAACGATGTAATCGCACATATTGCCCCTCCCATCACCTGCGTGTTCTTATTGGGCGTATTCTGGAAAAAAGCATCTGCAAAAGGGGCGCAATATACTTTACTGCTGGGCTCCATTATTGGCGCTGGTGTTTTTGTGGTAAACAAAGTTTATGGAACAGAAACGATAATTGGTCAAATCCCCTTCATGATGATGGCTTTTTACCTGTTCTGCATCTGTGTGTTGATCCAGGTGGTATTTTCTCACATCTATCCGGTGAAACACACCGCTCAAAGTGAAACCTTGTATTGGACCTCTATTTGGGAACCGCTGAAAAGCAAAGGCTGGAGCGGTATTGGAAACTACAAATTTCTATCGGTGCTTTTATTGGCCATAATGGGTGTCTTGTATGTTTATTTTAAATAATGTGTACATTAATTAGGAAAAACTATAGCACCATAAGTAAATCAAACTAGGCAGTTAATAAATAACATTTAAAAAAATTAAATATATGATACAATTCAAATATCCCTTACCCTACAAAATCATTAACCGTATCACTTTAGTATGCGTTTTAGCCTTTACAATGGCTTTACAGGTTGCTGCGCAATCCAAAAATAATAAACCGTCGCCAATAAACGATTTTATGGATAAACGCTTCGGCATGTTTATTCACTGGGGGCCGGTAAGTTTACGCGGCACCGAAATTGGCTGGAGCCGTGGTGAGCAGGTTCCAACGGAAGATTATGACAATCTTTATAAAGAATTCAATCCGGTTCTGTTTGACGCCGATGCAATTGTAAAAACAGCAAAAGATGCCGGAATGAAATACCTCACCATTACCGCTCGTCATCACGATGGGTTCTGTTTATGGCCAACAGCCTATACCGACTTTAACATCACCAACACACCATACAAGAAAGATATTGTTGGCGCATTAAATGAAGCCTGTAAAAAACAGGGGATTAAATTCTGTATTTATTACTCGGTATTAGACTGGCACCATCCTGATTACCCAATCCACTCGCCAAAAAACCAAACGATTGATCCCAAATCAGACATGAGCCGTTATGTGGTGTATATGAAAAACCAGTTAAAAGAACTCATTACCAAATATGATCCTTATATGCTCTGGTTTGATGGGCAATGGGAAAAACCCTGGACAGACGAAATGGGTAAAGACCTGTATGCCTATCTCAAAAATTTAAAACCAACCATCATTATCAATAACCGATTGGGAAAAGAGTTTGCCGCATTGGAGAATAAAAACATTGATGTTTCTAAAATGATAGGTGATTACGACACGCCTGAACAAGTAGTAGGAAAATTAAATATGCAAATGCCCTGGGAAAGCTGTTTTACGATTTGTAACCAATGGGCCTGGAAAGCAAATGATAAAATGAAACCCTTAAAACAGTGCCTCGAGATTATTTCGAAAACGGCAGGTGGCAATGGCAATCTTTTATTAAATGTTGGTCCGATGCCAGATGGTAGAATTGAAGCCCGCCAGATAGAACGTTTAAAAGAAATTGGCGATTGGTTAAAAACCAATGGCGAAGCCATTTATGGTACTTTAGGTGGCCCCTACCAGCCTAATGGTGAATATGCTACCACCAGAAAAGGAAATAAAATCTACCTGCATGTATTAAATTCCAGCCTGACTAAGCTTAGTTTAAAAACTATCCCAGGTTTAAAAGTTAAAAAAGCGTACCTGTTAGATAAACAACCTGTTAATGTAGTGCATAAGGATGATATTTCAGTGCAGCTTCCTGCTAACCAGGCCAGCCAGTCAGATTATATTGTGGTGCTGGAATTAAACGGAAACACCGAAAATATTCCAATTGTTAAATAAACCGATATTTAAAAAAGGCAAATATGAAAATTTTAAAAGCAATGTATTTCCTGGCATTAGCCTTCGTGCTAATGGCCTCCGCCTGTAACCCACCTGCAAAAAATGATAGCAAATCATCAAATACAGCAAACAAAGTATTACGTTATGGCAGTATTACAGGACTGAAACCCGAAAAAATGGCTTATTACAAAAAGTTACATACAGCAGCCTGGCCAGGGGTATTAAAAAAAATAACCGAATGCAACATTCATAATTATTCCATTTATTTAAAAGAAATTGAAGGCAAACCATATCTTTTTAGCTACTTCGAATATACCGGAACTGATTTTGCTGCCGACATGAAAAAGATGGCAGCTGACACCACTACGCAACGCTGGTGGAAAGAAACTGCACCAAGTCAAATCCCTTTGCCCGATGCCGCCGCAAAAGGTGAAACCTGGAGTGCTATGGAAGAGGTTTTTCACCATGATTAATCTTACAATAAATAGCTCAATAACTACTTATGATAAAGAAAATACTACCCTTCCTGCTTTTGCTGCTGATCATATTTAGCTCAAAAAAAGTGTTATCCCAGTCGAACCAGCATGACAAAATCTGGTATACCAGTCCTGCTAACGCGAGTACAAAAGACAATCCAAATGGCTGGAAAAGTGATCCTGAATGGTTAAAGGCACTGCCAATTGGCAATGGGTTTTTAGGGGCAATGGTATTCGGAGATGTAAACCAGGAACGAATACAACTTAACGAAAAATCTTTATGGAGCGGGAGTCCGCAGGATAGTGATAACCCGGAAGCAGCAAAATACATCCCCGAAATAAGAAATCTCCTTTTCGCAGGAAAATATAAGGAAGCCGCAGCATTGACCAACAAAACCCAGGTATGCAAGGGTAAAGGCTCTGGACAGGGAAATGGTGCAAATGTACCTTTTGGCTGCTACCAAACACTGGGTGATTTATGGCTGGATTTTGGAAAAAAATCTACTTTTAAGAATTATTACCGCGAACTAGACCTGATTACGGGGGTAGCATTAACCAGATACGAGCAAGATGGCGTTAAATACAAGAGAGAAGTTTTCTCGAGTTATCCCGATCGGGCTTTGGTGATTAGGCTAACGGCCGACAAACCTAATGCTTTATCCTTTTCATTATCGCTAAACAGGCCCGAAAGATTTAATACCGTGGCCAAAAACGGTCGTTTAATAATGAGCGGGATTTTAAATAACGGTAAAGATGGTGATGGAATGCGCTACAAAGCTTATGCTATACCACAACTTACAGGCGGAACAATAAAAATCAACGGAAATTCCTTACAGGTAACCAAAGCCACTTCGGTTACCATCATATTAACGGCCGCTACAAATTACCATTTGCATTATCCGGATTATACCAATGCGAATTTTGAAAGTGAATTAAATGTTATAACCCAAAAAGCAGCTGCCAAAAATTATGAATTATTACGCAAAAGGCATGTAGCAGATTTTTCATCTTTTACAAAAAGATCCTCTTTAACGTTAAATAACAGTACGAATAATCTTCCTACAAATGAGTTGATGACCAAAAATGTACAAAGCCAAAATGAATCGGCTCTTTATGGTCTTTACTATCAATATGGACGCTATCTTTTATTATCATCATCGCGCAAAGGAAGCCTGCCTGCCAATTTGCAGGGTATTTGGGCCAATCAGATACAAACGCCATGGAATGGCGATTACCATACCGATATTAATGTTCAGATGAATTACTGGCCAGCAGAAGTAACTAACCTTTCCGAATGCCAGGAGCAGCTGGTTGATCTGGTTTCGTCACTTTTAGAACCAGGCAAGCGTACTGCGAAAATCCAATACCAAATGAATGGCTGGGTATTACATCCCATTACAAATGTTTGGGGTTATACTTCTCCGGGAGAACATCCCAGCTGGGGCATGCATGTAGGCGGTGGTGGATGGATCTGTCAGCATTTGTGGGAACATTATGCCTTTACGAAGGATAAAAATTATTTAACTAAGGTATTTCCTATCCTCAAAGAAGCAAGCAAATTTTACTTAGACTGGCTGGTAAAAGATCCAAAAACAGGTAAATTGGTATCAGGTCCATCTCCATCGCCAGAAAATTCATTTTTAGCACCTGATGGTGCCAAAGTTCAGATCAGTATGGGGCCTACCCACGATCAGGAGGTGATTTACGAATTATTTAGCAATACATTAAAAGCAGCCAATATCTTAAAAAATGATGATGCTGAATTTATAAAAAAGCTGGATGATGCCAGACTAAATCTCGCCGGCCCGAAAATAGCTTCGGATGGAAGATTAATGGAATGGGCAGATGAATTTAAAGAGCTGGAAGTACAGCATCGCCATTTATCGCACTTGTATGCACTCTACCCTGGCAACCAGATTACGAAAGATAAAACACCTGAATTGGCAGAGGCGGTAAAAAAATCGTTGGAAGTTAGAGGTGATGCTGGTGTAGGATGGACATACGCCTGGAAAATTGCACTGTGGGCAAGATTAAATGACGGTAACCGTGCATTTAAAATACTAAACGCTCAATTGCGGCCAACGGATGATACCGATACCAAATACAGTGCAGGTGGTGGAAGTTATCATAACCTTTTTGATGCCTGCCCTCCTTTTCAGATAGATGGAAATTTTGGTGTAATTGCTGGTATAACTGAAATGTTGATGCAAAGCCATGAAGATTTTATAGCGCTATTACCCGCATTACCAAGCCAGTGGAAAGATGGCCATATAAAAGGCCTGGTTGCCAGAGGTGGTTTTGTGATCGATATGCAATGGCACAACAACAGTATTTCTACAATTACTATCGTTGCGAAAAACGGTGGTGAATGTTTAATCCGTTATCAAAATAAAACAGCAAAACTGCAAACCAAGGCCGGTGGGGTTTATAAACTTGCGCTTTCAGATTTTAAATAATTTTAATAAAAAATCGGGATGCGTTTAAATGCACATCCCGATTTTTTCATTTAGTTTAGGCTACCGCTACGTCTTCTTTTACTACACCATCGGCAATGTGCAAAATCCTGTTTCCATATTGCGCATTTTTTTCGGAGTGCGTAACCTGAATAATGGTAATGCCATCTTCCTGATTTAACTTTTTAAACAGGGTCATGATCTCATCTGCCTGCGCCGATTGGAGGTTACCGGTTGGCTCGTCTGCTAAAATAATGGATGGTTGCGCGGCCAATGCCCTTGCAATACCAACCAATTGCTGTTGCCCGCCCGAAAGTTGATTCGGGAATAAATCTTTTTTGGCCACAATATTAAAACGGTCTAACAGGTCGGCAATTCTACTGGCCCGCTCGGCGCTACCCACTTTTTTATATAGTAGCGGGGCTTCAATATTTTCGTAAACGGTCATTTCATCAATCAAGTGGTAAGCCTGAAAAACAAAACCAATGTGATTTCGGTAAAGTTCAATGCGTTTGCGCTCATTTAACGAGGTTACATTCTCTCCCAGAAATTCATACGAACCATAAGTTGGCTCTTCAAGCATGCCAATAATATTAAGCAAAGTAGATTTCCCCGCACCCGATGGGCCCATAATGGAAACAAATTCACCTTGTTTAATACTGGTGGTAACTAAACGCAACACATAATTTTTAATGCCTTTGTTTGCGTAATATTTTTCGATGTTATTAAGTTGTATCATATTTTTTAGGGTTTGGCGTATAGCGGTTGGGGGTTAGCGATAAATCTACACTAAGCGCCAAACGCTACACGCCAGTTTATTCATATTTAAGTGCATGTACCGGGTTGCCATTGGCTGCTTTTCTCGCCTGAATACTAACGGTTAATGCCGAGATCACTACTGAAACCATGGTGGCCATCAAAAATGGATAAACCGGCATATCAATTCTATAGGCAAAACCATCGAGCCATTTTTTAATTAAAATATAGGCTATCGGCCAGCTGATTAAATTGGCTACAGTAACCAAAATTAAAAACGATTTATTTAAAAGATTTACAATCTGAATATTAGATGCGCCCAAAATTTTTCTTACCGCAATTTCCTTAGTACGGCGTTTGGCAATGAATGTGGATAGGGCGAACAAACCTAGTAAGGACAGTGAAACAGAAACTGCACTAAACAGGATAATCATTTGCATAAAGCGGTTATTTTCTTCCAGGATGTTCGAAAAAGCTTCATCCATCGATTGGTAGCGAAAAGAAAAATCTGGATAGCTTTTTTTCCACTCCGCCGCGATATTATCGATAATTCCTTTATAGTTTTTCGTATCGAAACGTACCAACATATTGTTTGTATTGGATGTTCCGCCTAAGCTGGTTACTTTGTAAACCGTTGGCAATACCGTTTTGTCAAAACCCTCATTGTGGTAATTTTTGATCACGCCGACCACCTGAAAAGTAATCATCTTACCTTCATAATCTACTTTTGCATAAGTTTGGCCAACCATGTTTTTACCTAGTAAATTTGCTGCAGCTTCGTTAAGTATAACTGAGTTAATGGTATCTTGCTTATATTCTTTAGAAAATAATCGCCCCGAAATTAACTTAACCCCCAGGGTTTGTAAGGCATCCATTGTAACCGTTACTCCATTAAGATTAATGTTGTTGCCTTTATAAATGATTTCGCTTTTATTATTAAAGGCATTTCCCATTACCTGGGTTGTGGTAGATACGTATTGGACACCTGGAATACGTTTAATCTTCTCCGCAAAATTTTGGTCGTAACCTGTTTGAAGGTTAATCAATTTATCGCGGTCAAAACCTAAATCTTTCTGGCTAATGTATCTGGTTTGCATCTGCATTACCCCTATCGCGATAATAAAAGTTACAGAAATGACAAACTGAAAGACAACAAGCACATTACGCAGGGCGAGCCCCTTAAAACTACTCCCGTAATTGCCTTTAAGAACTGCAACGGGATCATAATTAGATAATATCCATGCGGGATAAAAGCCTGCCAAAAGTGTTACCAAAGCAAAAAGCCCTAAAAGCTGCATGCTTAAACCAAGCAAATGATCATTGTGCCAAAAACTTAATTCAACATTAAACTGATGATTAAATGTCGGTAACAAAACCTCTATTAAAATAATGCTTAAAAATAATGAGATCATGCTTTGTAGTGCAGATTCGATTAAGAATTGAGATATCAACTGTTTTTTATATGAACCTAATACTTTTCTTACACCAACCTCTTTAGCTCTTTGAACCGATTGTGCTGTGGCCAGATTCACAAAATTGATAATAGATACCAACAGCAAAAAAATAGAAATCCCGATTACAGGCTTCAACTTGCTTAACCAATCAATAGCAAATGGAGGATTCGCATGAACATCTTTTAATGCAATAGCTTTAAGTCCCGGTTTTTTCCCGTTTTTGTAAACATCTTCAAAATTGATTTTTTGCTCGGCAAATGATTTTTTCTTAAAGTCTAAATATACCTTTTGCAAAGTACTATTTGCAGTAAGCGTATCTATTCTGTTAGCCGATTTTGCATACACCTGGTTATAATGCGAACTACCCGGCTGATCGGGATCATGATCCTGATCTCCTGTATGACTTATTCCATTAAAAGTTACACTTTCAGGGGTATTAACATCAGCAACCACTCCGGTAATTTTCAAGGCTGTGCCCTTGTCATCCCGCCACCTCACCAATTTAAACTCTTTCCCTAAAACACGGTCCGTACCATAAAGTTTAATGGCCAAACTTTGCTTTAAAACTACCGTATTCGGTTCTTTCAGGGCGTTTTCTCTATTTCCCTGAATAAATTTATAAGGAAAAACATCAAAAAATGCAGAGTCGGCATCTTTAATTGATTTTACAATAATTGGATCAGCATGGGCTAACTTGACTGAAAACCCGTTTCCCCACTCAGAATCGACCTTTGTGATGGCACTAAATTGTGGTGCCTTTTCTTTAATTAAGGCTGCAACACGCGAATTGCTGATTTCCTGCCAATGATCCTGATTATCGGGCGTAAAAAAATCATGTTTCTCTCTGATCTGATAAACGTTCTGCAGATCAGGCGACCAGGTATCATAACTTTCTTCGTGATTGATATATAAGAGCATCAATACAAAAGCGGTTAAGCCAATAGCCAAACCACCAATATTTATGGCTGCATAAACTTTGTTTCTAAGTAAGTTTCGCAATGCGATTTTTAAGTTGAGCTGGAACATAAGGTGTAAGGTTTAGCGGAGAGCGGTTGGCATTAGCGATAAATCTACGCTAAGCGCCAATGGCTAAACGCCAGTTTATTCATATTTAAGTGCATCAATCGTATTTGCAGCTGCTGCTTTATAAGAGCGGATACTGACGGTAACCAAAGTAATTGCCATCGAAATCAGCATGGCGAGCGCAAAAGGCCAGATGCTGATGTCGATCCGATAGGCAAAACCGGATAACCATTTCGAAATAAACAGGTACGCAAGCGGCCATGCCACCAGGTTGGCAATAAAAACCATTAAAAGGAACGATCCATTAAGCATCCTAACCAATTCGATGGTCGAAGCGCCTAGAACTTTTCTAATGGCCACTTCTTTAGTGCGTTGTGCCGCAACAAATGATATTAAACCAAATAAACCAATAAAGGAAATAAAGATAATTACCCCCACAAACACTTTAAACAGGGCGCCCATTATTTTTTCCGTTTGATAATATTCACTTATTTTATCATCCATAAAAGTAGCGCCGTATACATACTCAGGCAGTACATTGTTCCAGGTATTTTCTATGGCCTTCATGGCAGGTAAAATAAGTTTACTATCGAGCTTTACCGCTATCGTGTTATACGATTCCTTATCGCTACTGATCAAAATCGGAGAAATGGGCTCATGCAGGCTCATGTTGTTAAAATCTTTAACCACACCGATAATATTGCCTATTTTACCATGAACCCGAATGGGTTTACCAATCGCATCATTGTAGTTAACCACATTGAGTTTTTTTAATATGGTTTCGTTGACTACGAATTCTTTGAGTGTATCACTTTTAGATAAACCTTTCCCGGCAATAATTTCTAAACCAAATGTTTTAAAATAATTTTCGTCACCGGTTTTGGTATTGGCCTGAAAAGTTGATTGTACTGTTCCATTATACCTGAAATTACTTTCATTATTAAAATCGGAAGATGGTGCTGCACTGCAATAACTGCTTGATATTACACCTGGAATTTTACTGATCCGATCTTGCAAAGTATGGTACCGGGTAATGGCGATGCTATCAAAAGGGACATCAATTAGGGCTACTGCTGTAGGGATAAAACCAAGAGGTTTCTCCCGCATATAACTCATTTGCCTTAATACAACCAAAGTGCCTATAATGAGTATAATGGTGATGGCAAATTGTACCACCACGAGAACTTTCCGCAAACTTAAACCTGCAGCGTTTGCTGTGATTTTATTTTTAATGGCTAATGCGGGACTATAACCAGACATCACCATTGCAGGATAAAAACCGGCTAAAAAGCTTACGACTAACACCAAAGCCACCATAAATATCAATATGATCGGGTGTTCGATTATACTAAATGAAATATGGTCCTTAAAGAGGCTTTGCATCCCGGGCAAGGCCGCTTCTGTTAAAACACATCCTACCAATAACGATATGACTGTTATTGTTAATGTTTCGGTTAGAAACTGTACAATTAACTGCCTGCGCAAACTGCCCATCACTTTACGTACACCAACTTCTTTCCCTCTGCTTACCGCCTGTGCAGTAGCAAGGTTTATGAAATTGATACATGCAGTTAACAACAAAAAAGCACCAATTATGGCCAGGCCATAAAGTTCTTTCTTTGGCATTACTTTATTTGCAAAATTGCCCAGGTCTGCATTGTAATGAATATCTCTCAGTGGCTGAAAACGATGCCCTTCTTTCGAAACAGCATCTTTTTGATAATATTTAGTGATAAACTGAGGGAGGTTTTTACTTGCATCATCAATAGAAACACCTTCCTTTAATAAAACGTAACATTCGGAATTAGAAGAAACTGTACCCCAATTGGTAGACTCTGGTCTTGCCTGATTCAGATATGTTTTATAAGAGATGACTACCTTCAGCGGAAAAGAGCTATTATCGGGGGTTTTGGCTATAATGCCAGTAACTTTAAGGTTTTCTTTATTTCGAAAATTAATACTTTGCCCTACTGCCTTATGCCAATCTCCAAAAAGTTTATCGGCCATATCATCTGATAAAACAACAGTATTAGGCTGGCTCAGCGACTGGCGTGGATTCCCTTCGAGCCATTTAAAGCTTAAAATCTCAAAAAAATCGGGCTCAGCATAATGCACACTTTCAGAAGTTTTAATTCTTTCTTTTCCCGATTCATCTTTCACTTTAATGATCCCTCCACCTGCCTGAATTGCAGCAACTTTATCAAATTGTTGTTTAAAATCATTGCGCATAGCTGCCGGAAGAGGTCTGGGCGTACCTGGAGATTCGAAAAAATTATCAGGGGTAGTCCAGCCACTTATGACGCGATATATGCGCCCCTCATTTTTAAAGTTTTCGTCAAAACTTAACTGGTAACGGATAAAAATAAAAATGAGGATACAACTCGCCATACCTATTGATAGGCCAAGAATGTTAATCAAGGTATAACCCTTGTTTTTCCAGAGATTTCGCCAGGCGATTTTTAAATTGAGTTTAAACATAAGGTGTAGGGTTTAGGGTGTAGGATTTAGGGTTTAGGGGCTGGGCGTTAACCTTACGCCTTACGCCTTATACCTTAAACCTTACGCCGTTATTCATATTTAAGGGCATCAACAGGGTTTGCTTTAACTGCGCTATTCGCCTGGATACTTACGGTGATAATGGTTAATAAAATGGTTAATGCAGCACTGATTAAAAAAGGAAAAAGTGGCAGATCTATTCGATATGCAAAGGTTTCGAGCCACTTTTTAGTTAATATGTATGCCAGTGGCCAGGAAATAATATTAGCGATTAGAACCATTACAAAAAATGAACTATTGATGAGTTTAAAAATCTGTAAATGACTTGCGCCAAGAATTTTCCTTACTGCAATTTCTTTAATCCTACCTGTCGTAATGTACTTTGCAAAAGCAAACAAGCCTAGTATTGCAATAAAAATGGTGAGTATAGCCGCAGCAAAAAATACAGATTGTAATTGTTCTTGTTTTTTAAAGAGTTTGCCATACATTTCATCCAGAAACTGATAGCGGAAATTATCTCCATCCAGTTTGTTAATCGCCGGCCATTGCGATTTTAGGGTGCTCAGCACATCAGCCATATTGTGCTCGGCGATCTTAATCATAATTTCAGTCTTCGGATTTCCACAAGGATCATTTATTGCATAAATGGTTGGCTCTACTGCTTTCTCAAATCCCAGCGCTTTAAAATCTTTTATCACGCCTACAATTTTATATTCTTTATTCTGGCAACCTTTTATGGTTTTACCCAGCGGGTTGGTTAGTCCATACTTGGCTACTGCGGCCTCATTCAGTATAGCAGCGTTTGCAGTATCGGTTTTAAATTCCCGGGAGAATGTTCTGCCTTCTTTAATCTTGATATCTAAGGTTTCGAAATAATCAAAATCTACATCAGTAAAACTTAAACTTTGTTCTTTCCCATCAACCGTATATTTATTTTTCCCACTGTCGGAGCCATCAGGCAAGGCATTGGCAACGGTAACAGACTTTACGCCCGGAATTTTAGAAATTCGATTTCGTATCGGCTCAAATTTACTTGGCGCAACGAAATAAGCCAGGTTTTTAATGTAAACGACTTGCTCAGGCTTGAAACCAACATCCTGTGTACGCATGTATTTCAGTTGAGAATTAATGATGAGCAAACCAATAACAAAAATTACGGCTACACTAAACTGAACCACCAACAGGCTGTTACGCAACCAATAGCTCTGTTTGCTGGTTTGAAAATTACCTTTTAAAACCAGGGCAGGCTTAAATCCTGATAAGACCATGGCAGGATAAATACCCGCGATTAGTGTAATAAAAATTAAGATAAGTGGCAGCTGCCAAAACAAGGCATTATGGGATGTCCAAATAGTTAAATTTATGGTAAACAGGTTATTAAATTTTGGCAGGATGATTTCTGCTATGATCAAACCTAAAATGGTGGCTACGAAACACTGGATCAGTATTTCTGATAAAAACTGAAAGGCAAGCTGAAAGCGGTAAGCGCCCATTACTTTTTTAACACCTACTTCTTTTGCCCGTTTGGTCGCCTGTGCTATACTCAGATTGGTAAAATTGATACAGGCAATTACTAATATTAAAATACCTAAAACCGATAAAGCCATTAGCACTTTATAGTTGGCATCGCTACCTGCTTTTGGTCTAAGGTGCTGGTTTTTTAAAGGATCAAGAAAGGTTTTGGTCTTTTTAAAAGATTCATTGTTTGGATCAGCTCCGTCTTTGAGCATTTCCTTTTTGTAAAGTGCATTTATTTTGGCTTCCAGCGCCTGAACATCTGTTCCTGGTTTTACCTGGATATAGGTAGTATAGTTGTTATACCCATAGTTTTCGCCTGTCCCAACTTCTTTCATCAATGAAATGGCATCGAAAGAAATATTAGATTGCGGATTGGCAAAAATACTTCCGCTCAGTTTACCTGTTATATTAGCAGATTTACTCCCAATCCAAACCATTTCAGGCTGACCGTTTTTATTACGAGGGAAAAGCGTTTTATAATTTTCGTTACTGAGGTAAAACAGATTTTCGGTGGTACTTTCTGGCTGGGTTAAACCGTTACTGGGTTTCAAATTAAACATTTTTGCAGCAGCATAATCGAGATAGAGGCATTTACTTAAAAAAACCACGCCATTATTGCTGGTAACAGGAAACTCAAAGTAACTTAATTTCATGGTACCAACTGCAAGTACTTCTGGCATTTCTGCCTTAATGGCTTTCCCCAACGGTGGCGGAGTATTATTGGTCTTAAAATCAGGCAACTGCCTGCCTACGACGTAAATTTCGTTATAATGAGGGTTTTCCCTGTCAAAACCTGTTTCATAGGTAAAATACATCGTAACCAAAATAAAAGCAGCTAAAGCGATAGCCAAACCACCTACGTTAATAGCGGTTATGGTTTTATTTCTCCAAAGGTTACGTAAAGCGATTTTTAAGTTTAATCTGAACATAAGGTGTAAGGTTTGAGGTATAGGGTATAAGGTCTGGGCGTTTTAACCTTACGCCCTCAACCTTTTAACCTTATACCTTATTCATATTTTAACGCATCAATAGGATTGGCTTTTGCCACTTTAACCGACTGGGCACTAACGGTTAGTATGGCAATGATTACCGACAAAGCAATTGCTACAATAAAAGGTAATGCAGATATAGAGACGCGGTACTCGAAAGCCGAAAGCCATTTATTTATAATGATATAGGCTAAGGGAAACGCTATAAGATTGGCAATGGCCACCAGTTTTATAAAATCTTTATTCAGCAACACGAGGATATTGCCCGTGCTGGCACCCAAAACCTTACGGATACTGATTTCCTTTTTGCGTTGTTCTGCCATAAAAAGCGCCAGGCCTAATAATCCTAAACAAGAAATGAAAATGGCGAAACCACCAAACCAGTTTGAAAGCGTACCTAAAAGTTTTTCATTTTTAAATTTTACTTCAAATGATTCGTTCACAAATTTGCGGTTAACCGGATAATTAGGTTCCATTTGTTTTACTAAATCGTCAATTTTAGCCAATGATGAACTGATGTTTTGATTTGGGTTTAACCGCGCAATGATAACCCTCGCATCATCCCTTCCATTTGACCTAAAAATCATTGGGGATACTCTTTGGTAAACACTTTCTACAACAAAGTCTTGTACAATACCAACTATATTTAGTTTTTTACCCCAGAAAGTAATCTGCTTACCGACCGGATTTTTTAATCCCATCATTCTCACTGCCGCTTCATTTAACAATATGCTGGTTGTATCATTTGGAAATTTCGCAGAAAACTCTCTACCACTTACTAGCTTGGTTCCAATGGTTTCAACAAAATCATATCCTATTGCTCTATGATTAAAAGAAATTTTCTCATTCGGATTTTTACCTTCCCATTCTACACCGGTTGTATTATCCCCACCTTCAGTAAAATCTGTGCTAAAAGAAGTAACATGAGTGGTTGCACCAGCGGCTATAAGTTGTGTTTTAAGCAATTCTAGCTTGGCAGCATCGTTCATTTTGCCTACTACTGCTATTTGAATTAAATTGGATTGATCATAACCAATAGGTTTGTTTTTAACATAGTTAAGTTGCTGATAAATTACTGCGGTACAAATAATTAAACCAGCAGCAAAAACGAATTGGCCAACCACCAATACTTTCCTCACCGAAGCGGATGAATCTGTTTTAAGGGTGAAACCTTTTAACACTTTAATCGGCTCGAAAGAAGATAAATAAAGTGCCGGATAACTACCTGCCACAAATCCGGTTAAAACCATTAGCCCCATAAGCGTTAACCAAAATGGGCCATTATGATAATCGATTGTTAATTTAATATCCAACAAATTATTAAAATATGGTAAACTAACCTCAATTAAGATAAAAGCTAAAACGGTGGCGATAAATGTGATGAGCAGGGATTCTAAAAAAAACTGACTAATTAACGATTTGCGTGTTGATCCAATTGCTTTACGAACGCCAACTTCTTTTGCCCTACGTTCTGATCGTGCAGTAGATAAATTCATAAAATTTACGCAGGCAATTAATAAGATGCAAAAGGCCAGCAATAAAAATATTTTGAGCTGATCTATTTTTCCACCTACCGATTTACCATTTACAAAATCATCATAAAGATGCCATTTAGACAAAGGATGCAATAAAGCTACTGCCGAATTATCTTTTTGATTGCGTTTGTAAATACCATACATCAGATCATTTGCAGTTGTGAAAAAGTTATTGTCCTTTAACTGAACGAGTGTTAAACACATGTTATTCCCCCAATTGTCTTCCTTAGCCCAGGTTTCCCGTTTTTCGAACAACGCCCAGGGCATAATACATTCAAAAATTAAGCTGCTATTTGCAGGAGCATCTTCTATTACGGCTTCTACTTTTAATACTTCTTCGTTTTCGAGCTTTACTGTTTTATTAATAGGATCTTCATTTCCGAATAATTTTTTCGCAAAAGACCTGGTTAGAATAATGGTATTTACATCTTTTAAAACGGTGGCCGAATTACCTTCAAGAAATTTATAATCCAATATTTTAATAAAATTCTGATCGGCAAATACGGCATTGCTATTTATCTTATGATCTGCAACGGTAATGAGTTGTTTCCTTGGATAAGTGGTGTGAGCGGCATATTTAACTCCAGGGATTTTTTCCTGAACTTCTTTAGCCATCACATTTGGTGTCCATGCCCAGCTAAAAGTTTTACCACTAGCCTTCATATTTTGATAAACTACATAAGTTTTATCATGATTGGAAAATTGTTTATCGTAGCTCCACTCGTAAGCAACATATAATAACAAAATCATACAGCTGGCCAAACCAATGGCTAATCCACCGATATTAATCAGGGAGAAACCTTTGTTTTTCCAGAGGTTTCGCAAAGCTATTTTTAAGTTTAATCTGAACATATTTTTATTGTTTGGCGATAGGTGTTTGGCGTATGGCGTTCAAAATGCCTACCTGGTGATCTTTACTCTTTGCCTCCCCAATCTTCCCATCCGGGAAGATTATTGGGCGGCTATTATTAACTAAACTAAAATCTTTTTAGAGGTTGAAGCGAGAAGGGCGGAGGACTAAAGGTTAATATCACTCAACCCTCTACCTTAAAACCTTCAGCCTTTAACCTTAAATAAGTTCTTCATTCCGGCTTTTGTTAATCTTCTCCGATATCACATGACCATCTTTCAGGTTGATGATCCGGTTTGAAAAACTGGCATCGTGACTGGAGTGCGTAACCATTACGATAGTTGTTCCGGTTTCATTTAATTCGCAAAGGAGCTCCATTACTTCGTTACCATGCGAACTATCCAGGTTTCCGGTAGGCTCATCAGCCAGAACCAGTTTAGGTTTGGTAACCAAAGCCCTGGCTACTGCTACACGTTGCTGCTGTCCGCCTGATAATTGTTGAGGAAAATGACCGCTACGGTTTACAATATTCATCCTTTCGATGATTTCATTGACCAGTTTTTTGCGTTCTCCGGCAGGGATCTTGTTATAAATTAATGGTAGTTCGATGTTTTCGAAAACCGTTAATTCATCAATCAGATTGAAATTCTGGAAAACGAATCCCATATTTCTTTTTCGGAAATTTGAACGTTCCCTATCGTTAAGCGTTAAAAGCTCCGTATCGATAAATTTGTAGCTTCCATTTTCAGGCTTATCTAATAAACCCATTACATTTAACAAAGTAGATTTTCCGCAACCCGAAGGTCCCATGATTGAAACAAATTCTCCTGCCGCAACATGGAGGTTAATGCCATTAAGTGCCGTCGTTTCTACTTCTTCTGTCTTGTAAACTTTTTCCAGATTTTCTATTTTAATCATCGTATCAAGTATTATTCTAGTATCATGTATTTTATCAGGTATCAAAGCCTGATTATATTAATTGTCTATTTGCTTAATCAGTTAAATTGGCGCGAAACACCTAACGCCAAACGCTTACCGCTCTACTTATTAATCTCCACCTGGTCGTACTGGTTAAACTGATCGTAAGACGAGGTAATTACTTCATCACCTTTTTGCAAACCATCCAGTATTTCGTAGTACAGGTAATTTTTTCTTCCAATTTTTACATTTTTCTTCGTTGCTTTTCCATTGGCTACCACAAATACCCAGGAGCCACCTGTACTCTGGAAAAACTGTCCCTGAGCCAGAAGCAGCGATTTGCTGTTGTCAGACAAGGTTAATTTTGTTTGCAACGATAATCCGCGACGCAAACCTTCGGGTGCTGCTCCTTTAAAAACCATTTCTACCTGAAACTGACCTGCTGTAACCTCAGGTATTACTTTACTCACAGTTAAGTTATAAGTTTTACCATTAAACTCGCAGTTAGCAGTTTGTCCTTCTTTTACCCGATTGATATAATATTCATCCACACCTGCCTGAAGTTTATAACCTTGCAACACGTCAATCTTTCCAATCATTTCGTTAGAATTGTATGATTTACCAATTACCGGATCGTAAGACGATAATTTACCAGATACAGGGGCTTTGATCGTCATATTTTCGATGTTCTTACGGATCATCTCCAAACTTTCATTCATTTGTCCCATCGACTGATCGATTTGAGCAAGTTGCATCTTACGGCTTTGATTTTCCTGTTTAATGGCCTGACGTACAATTTTCAATTTACCCTGGTAATATTCATAATCCTGGTTCGACTTGTTAAATTCTTGCAGCGTAATTACCTTTTTGGCGAAAAGCGAGCTATCTAATCTAAATTGACGGGTTGCTGTACGTAAATTATTCTCTACATCTAATACATCCTGATTCAGGATCCTTTGATTTTGCTCTAAGTCTAACCTCGATTTACGCAGTTGATTGATTTGCTCGGTGGCGGCTGTTTGCTGCGAGGTATAACCCAACATGGCATTTGAATTCGCTATACGTAATAAAGGTGTACCTTTTACTACAGAAGCACCGTTCTCGGTAAAAATTTCGGCAACTGTTCCACCTTCCGATGAACTTACAATTACCGAAGTTAAAGGAACTACACTGGCATTTAATAACACGACATCTTCAAAATCGCCATATTCAACTTTACTGATGGTTAATTTATCGGCATCTGCACTGTAAACTTTTTTGAGGGACAAAGTATAGCCATAAATTACAACCGCTACAAAAGCAATTGCTCCACCTATAATTAAAAGGCTTTTAGTGCTAAATCTTTTTTTCTCTATTTTCTTATCCATGTGTTCGGTTGTACTGTTTGGTTTCACTAATAACCAAGCTTGTGCCAAAAGAACCAAACACATTTAAAACATTAATAATCAATAGATTAATAGTAGATTTATTTTTTACATGTTCATTATCGGACAGTTGATGTGCGGGAGCGGACAGTTTTATTACTTTTGCCTCAGCCCTTTATCCCCTCTCCTGGAGGAGAGGGGGCAGGGAGGAGAAAACAGGTTTGCCCCTCTATGTTGTAACATAAAAAGCATAAAACATTATCTTTAATAGGTTAAGTTAATCTATCAGATATGGATGATTATAAGAATAAGTTATTTCATGGTGCCAATTCGAAGCTGTAGAGGGACAGCAAAAAAGAATAAATATATACGAACTTTTAATAGGTAGAGGTTATGCTTGACGCCACAGTTTTAATTATCGATGATGACGACGATATCCTGCTTAGTGCCCGTTTGTTTTTAAAGCAGCAGGTAAAGCAAGTAATTACATGTAAATCGCCTAAAGAGATCAATGTTTTATTGAGCAAAAATGAAATTGATATCATCCTGCTGGATATGAACTACCAAAAAGGTGCCAGTGATGGTAGAGAAGGCCTTTATTGGCTGGAACATATTTTATCGATTGATAAAGATTATGTAGTCATACTAATGACTGCTTTTGGGAATGTTGAACTGGCCGTAAAGGCGATTAAAAAAGGAGCTACCGATTTTATTCTAAAACCCTGGGAAAATGAAAAGCTGTTTGCCACTATTTCATCGGCATCTAAACTTCGCGAGTCGACCAAAAAGGTAAAGAAACTAGAAAAAATACATTCATCGCTCCAAAAAGACCTTACCCGGGGTTTCGAGAACATTGTGGGGCAGGCAGATGAAATAAAACAATTGCAAAATACGCTTTTAAAAGTGGCCCCTACGGACGCTAATGTGCTTATTCTGGGTGAAAACGGAACGGGGAAACAAGTTTTCGCTTATGAAATCCATGGTAACTCGCAAAGGAAAAACCAGGTTTTTATGCATGTGGATTTGGGTTCTTTAAATGAAAATTTATTTGAAAGTGAGTTATTCGGCTATGCGAAAGGTGCTTTTACCGATGCCAAAGAAGATAAACCCGGCCGCTTTGAGCTGGCCGATGGCGGAACGATATTTTTAGACGAGATTGGAAATTTAACATTACCGCTTCAGGCTAAACTGTTAAGCGTTTTGCAAAACCGGACGGTAACCCGTTTAGGAGAAAGCAAAGAACGTAAGGTAAATGTTCGCTTAATAACGGCCACCAATATGCCTTTGAATGAAATGGTAGCTAAAAATACCTTCAGGCAGGATTTACTTTTCCGCATTAACACAGTTGAACTTTTATTACCAGCTTTGCGTAAACGTGGAACAGATATTTTACTTTTAGCCAATCATTTTATGCAGGTTTTTAGCGCTAAGTATCACAAAGACATCCGTAAGCTGAGCAATAAAGCCCAGCAAGCACTTTTACAATATAAATGGCCGGGCAATGTCCGCGAGTTACAACACGTTTTAGAAAGAGCCGTTATTATGAGCGATGGTGCAGATATTGCAGAAGAAGATTTGCAGTTGAGTCCGCAGCGCTACGCACAAAACAACACCATACCAGACGAGATGGCACTGGAGGATATGGAAAAAATGATGGTGCAAAAAGCAATTGATAAACACAAAGGAAATATATCAAAAGCCGCAGCAGAACTTGGCTTAACCCGTGCTGCACTGTACAGGAGAATTGAGAAATTTGGAATTTAAAAGAGGTGTATGGTGTAAGGTTTAAGGCGTAAGGTTAATCGCCGAACAAAACCCTAAACCCTAGACCTTAAACCCTAAACCTTAATGATGTTTTACCAACGTTTTACTTTTCGTTTAATAGTTCGCCTGCTGATCATCAATCTGCTCGGCTACCTCTTATTTTACCTGATTAAAAACACGCAGCTCTGGTTTACGATAACAGGTGTTGCATTGATTTTGTTGGGAACCATCATTTCACTTTACTATTACATCAATCAAATCCGCTCAGATATTAACCGTTTTATCTTAGCCGTTAAAACAAGAGATCATACCCTAAACTTCAAAAACAAAGCAACTAAAGGAAGTTTCCCTGAATTATACGAATCATTCAGCGATATTTTACAGGTCCACAAACAAATCCGGCTGGAACAGGAAGCTATTTTTCAACTGATCAAAACCATTCTGGAACAAGTTCCTGTGGGTGTA
Source organism: Pedobacter sp. GW460-11-11-14-TSB4 (assembly GCF_059423705.1). NCBI lineage: Bacteria > Pseudomonadati > Bacteroidota > Sphingobacteriia > Sphingobacteriales > Sphingobacteriaceae > Pedobacter > Pedobacter sp. GW460-11-11-14-TSB4. The sequence continues at coordinate 79,936 of NZ_JBWKYI010000005.1, read as the reverse complement.
ATTGTGGTCAATAATACAGAGCAGGAGAAAGAAGAGATTGCGTTTTTTAACCAGGCAGCATCCAGTCTTTTAGGTGTTCCTGCTTATAAATATTGGCACCGGTTAAAGGAGCACCTGCCCAGTTTTTCTAACGAGGTTGAACAGATTTCTTCAGGAGGAAAAAGATTTTTGGAGTTAAAAATCCAGGATAAACTGATTCAATTATCAACCGAAGTGATCCCTTTAAACCTTTACGGAAACAATTATACCATCATCAGTTTTCAAAACATTAAAGATGAAATTGAGCAAAAAGAAACAGAAGCGTGGAATAGATTAATTGGCGTAATTTCTCATGAGATCTTAAATTCGATCACGCCGATCAGTTCACTGTCTGACACCATAAACAAAATGGTAAGTGATAAAAAAATGCTCACCGAAGATGAAATGGATGATTTAAAAACAGCTTTGCAAACCATCCAGCGTAGATCATCGGGCTTATTGGATTTTGTGAAAGACTATCGATTGATTGCTGAGTTGCCTACCCCAAACCTCGAATCGCATACCATTGGCGAAATACTGAAACACATTAAAGTATTAATGCAGCCTTTTGCAAAAGTTAAAAATGTGGTATTGGATGTGGAGCAAACTTCTTCAAAAATCACCATTCAGCTCGATTTAAAATTAATTGAACAAGTGCTGATTAACCTGATTACCAACAGTATTTATGCTGTAGAAAACAGCGAACACCCACACATCAATGTAAATTATCGCTTAGAAAACACCAAATTGTATATTGATGTGAGCGATAACGGAAAGGGTATCGATGCCGGTGATCTCGAAAAGATATTTGTCCCATTTTACACCACCAGAAAAAATGGTTCAGGAATAGGCTTAACCATTAGCCGTAATATTATGAAAATGCACAGGGGCAGTATAGAAGTTATTTCAATACCCGATAATGGCACTACTTTTTCGTTGGTATTTAATTATGTTTAATCATTTGAATGTTTTTTTGAGTTAAAATATCAAACAAAACCAGTTTGATATGCTTTTAATGATGTGGATACATCAAATACAAGCATGAAGACAGTTATAATATCGAACAGACTACCCGTTAAAATCATTGAAGAAAACGACGAATACACGTTTATTCCGAGTGAAGGCGGCCTTGCTACCGGACTAGGAGACGTTTATAAATCAGGAAATTCCATCTGGATCGGCTGGCCAGGAATTGAAGTACCAGAAGAACGTCAGGAAGAAGTTACACAAAAACTTGCCGAACTAAACCTCTACCCGGTTTTCCTTACTCAAAACGAAATCAATTTATATTACGAAGGCTTTTCGAACGAAATATTATGGCCCGTATTTCATTACCTCGTTACTTACGCACATTACGAACAAAACTACTGGGACTGCTATCGATCGGTTAATGAGAAATTTGCAAAAAGCGCGATGCAGGTGCTGAACAGAAAAGATAAAGTCTGGATCCAGGACTACCAGTTACTCCTTCTCCCAGGCATATTAAGAGAAAAACTTCCTAATGCCACCATTGGTTTTTTCCAGCATATACCCTTTCCGTCATACGAAATATTCAGGTTGATTCCCTGGCGTGAAGAGCTCTTAAACGGGCTTATCGGTGCCGATTTAATCGGTTTCCATACTTTTGATGATGTTCGCCACTTTATCAGTACCGCAACACGTTTACTTCCGGTAAATTCCTCATCAAACATACTCAGCAGCAACGAACGACAAATTGTAGTGGAAGCTTTCCCAATGGGAATCGATTATAATAAGTTTTCAGGTTTAACCGCAACGGAGGAAGTACAAAAAGAGATTGCCTATTTCAGATCAGGTAAGGAACATACGAAAGTAATCTTGTCTATCGATCGGCTCGATTATAGCAAAGGCATACTGGAAAGGTTAAAAGCTTTAGAATTACTGCTCCAGCACCATCCCGAATATATTGGCAAAATCGAACTTTTTATGATTGTGGTTCCTTCGAGGGATACCGTACCAAAATACAGTGAATTAAGAGATCAGATTGATCAGTTTGTTGGAAATTTAAATGCCAGGTACCGTTCAATGAACTGGATTCCGGTAAATTATTTTTACCGCTCCTTCCCTATTGAAGTGTTATCGGCCCTTTACTCCACAGCAGATATCTGTTTGGTTACGCCTATGCGCGATGGAATGAATCTGGTTAGTAAAGAATATGTGGCCAGCCGGAACAATAATGACGGGGTGTTGATTTTAAGCGAAATGGCCGGTGCATCCAAGGAGTTAACAGATGCAGTTATTGTTAATCCGAATAACCTCGGCGACATTATGGAAGCCATTGTAACTGCGCTTAAAATGCCTTTAGCAGAACAAAAACAACGTATGAAAGCCATGCGTGCAATTGTAGAAAAATTCAATGTTAAACATTGGGTGAACAATTTTATTTTAAGATTAAACGAAGTGAAAGATTCTCAAAAATCCTTATTAACAAAACATGCCGTAAATGCCATTAACGAAGTAATTGCAAGCCAATATGCAAAAACCCAAGATCGTGTACTATTTTTAGATTATGATGGCACACTGGTAGATTTTACGGGAAATATTGACGATGCTTCGCCAGATGCAGAATTATACGATTTAATTGAGAACCTAACGCTTGATAAGGCCAATAAAGTTGTAATTATTAGTGGCAGAAGAAATGAAACGCTTGAAAAGTGGTTTGGGCACCTAAAGGTAGATTTGATTGCGGAGCATGGAGCCTGGCAAAAATCGTTCGAAGATAAATGGAACAGCCTGCCACTGTTAACCGATCAGTGGAAACAGGAAATCAAAACGCTATTGGAAACTTATACCGACCGTACGCCGGGATCGTTTATCGAAGAAAAAAGTTACTCATTGGTTTGGCATTACCGGAAAGCAGAAGAAGGACTTGGCGATTTAAGGGCCAATGAAATTATCAGCCATATGAAAATTTTGGCTGCAGATAAAGGCCTGCAACTCATGCCAGGCAATAAGGTAATCGAGTTTAAAAACATGGAGGTTAACAAAGGCAAAGCAGCCTTAAATTGGTTGTACAATAAAAAACCTGATTTTATTTTGGCGCTTGGCGATGACCATACCGATGAAGATATTTTTAGGGCATTGCCAGATGATGCTTTTACCATTAAAGTTGGCAATAACATTTCAGAAGCCAAGTATTACCTAAATGATTTTAAAGAAGTGCGAAAACTGCTCTGGAGTTTAGTAAAAGAAGAGTTTGTGGGAAGGAGTTAAATTTTAGCGTAAACGTCATCCCCAACTCGATTGGGGATGACGTTATGCTTATTGCTCTAAGATTCCCGGATACACGGGAATGACATCAATTAAGTAAAAACATTTTCTCAATAGGAATCGTCATTTCGAGCGGAATGCAGCGTAATCGGGAAATCTAACTATATAGATCTCTCCATTTCACTGTGTTCCAGTCGAGATGACGATATTTTTAAGTTAGTCGGGATTTGCAATCCCGACTCTTGAAATGTGGATTTGCAATCCACTTACTGCCTTACAAAAATATCGGCCTATCCAGTTTAATTGCAATGCGATAAGCCGCATTCATTAATCCCACATGGCTATAAGCTTGCGGGAAATTACCCCACTGGCTACCCGTTTTAGCATCAACATCCTCACTGAATAAAAGAAGGTGGTTACAATATTTAATAATGTTTTCGAATTCTTTTATCGCTTCATCGGTTCGGCCAACGCATGCCAAAGCTTCCACATACCAAAAGGCACAAATTAAAAATGTGGTTTTTGGTTTACCAAAATCATCAGCATGTAAATAACGGTAAAATAGTCCATCTTCCGTTTTCAGTTCTTTTTCTAAAGCTATTAAATGATCCTTTGCCCGGTCTGATGCAGGATCCAAATAATTCATCATGATCAATTGTAAGGTGCTGGCATCTAAATGCGGGCTTCCTACAGCGTTGGTATACACTTTTCGTTCCGGATCGTAACAGGCTTCTATGTGTGCAGCAGCTTTATCAATTAAAACCTGCGCGCGTTTCTCAAAATCATCATTACCAATTGTTTTGGCCATTTTTAAAGCAGCCTGTGCGCCTGCCCATTGAAATAAATTACTGTAACAATGTACATTGGCAATATTTCTGAATTCCCAGATTCCGGCATCCTTTTCATCAATTGTCCGTTCAATTTTAGAAAGCACACTTTCAATCCACCTTACCGAATCGCTACGTTCTGAAAAAACAAAACGGTGGTCGGTATAGAGTGGTAACATCGAAATTAAAACCTGACCATAAATATCATTCTGAATATGTTCATAGGCCTGGTTCCCTACCCTAATGGGCTGTTCGCCCTTGTATCCTGTCAAATGGTCTAATGTACGTTCGGTAATTTCCCTTTCACCCGCAATGCCATACAGGGGTTGGTAACGTATATCCTCCGCGTGCGAAATATCAGACAGGTAATTAAAATACCGCTCCATTTCTTCAAAATGGCCAATATGGTTTAACGAAGTTAATACATAGTGAGAATCGCGCAGCCAGCAATACCGGTAATCCCAGTTTCGGGTACTACCCGGTGATTCTGGTAAACTGGTTGTACTTGCAGCTATAATTGCGCCAGTGTCTTCATATTGGTGGATTTTAAGCACCAGGGCCGAACGGATAACAAAAGGCTGGTAAAAACCTGCAATGGACGAATGTTTAATCCATAACCGCCAATAAGCTATCGTTTCACGCAAAAAATTTTCAGCAGTACTTACTACAGGAGCTTCCAGATTTTGGCCATACGTCATGATGAGATATTTAGCCTCATTCAGTACAAATGCTTTCTCGTCAAAAATATAGGTAAGCGATACATTCGTACTTAAACGGATATTTTCGTCACAACCCAGATAATCAATGTGATTACTGCCCCTGCTCGATTTCATTTTACCTTTTCCATAATCGCACACAGGCTTGCACTTGATGGTAATGCGCGGGCTCCCTTCCAAAGGTTCGATTTTTCTGATGAACATGAGCGGTTTAAAATAACGATCGTATAGATGAAAACGGGGTGCAAAATCTGTAATCCGGTATTTTCCATCTTCGGCAGTAATCTCTGTTCTTAACACATTGGTGTTCTCGATATAATATTGATGAGAAGTGAATTCGCCTTGTGGCAAGATTGAAAATTCACCTCCCTTTTTCTCATCCAATAAACTGCCAAATACAAAAGGGCTATCGAAGCGGGGCCAGCAAAGCCAGGATATATCGGTGTTTTTATTTACGTGTGCAATGAAAGCGCAATTTCCTATAATTCCGGTTTGATAAAGATGCTTTTCGGCCATAGACTATAATTTTGTTTATTTTAGTAACAAGCCGATTAGGAAAATGTTAGAGAGAAAATTTTAAAAAAGCTTTTACAGGCTTTAAAAACTTATAAAATCTGTGCTAAAATAATGAGGTATTTATTCGTTTTTGGAAATGGAGGGTTCTGTTTCAATCGCTTACTCCAGCCCTGCAATCGCTTCAAGTCCTCACTCGTTCCTCGCTCCGGGCTTTCCGCTTTATCAGGTTTATAAACAAGGGTTCTGATACATTTTTAATTAGCACAGGCCTATTTCAATAAGGCCGATTGAAATGATTTCGATTTTTCATCGGAAGTAATGAAAAGCGGGGCCAACATTAAAAAGACTTACTGCAAATGCCTTCCAAATAAAACTAAAAATTTATCAGAGTCCTCACTCGTTCCTCGCTCCGGGCTTTCCGCTTTATCAGGTTTATAAACAAGGGTTCGTCCAAATAAAAAGCCAGCCACGAAATCGCGACTGGCTTCTGGTTAATGAATAATGATTATTTTAAATCACAGTACCGCTAGGCACTACTGCTCCTTTTTTAATGACCACTATGCCATCTTTAACGGCATAAAGTTCGAAGTCGCCATCTTCTAAATGGTCGCCGCCATTAATTTTTACATCGTTCCCGATGCGACAGTTTTTATCGATAATCGCGTTGTTAATATGACAGCGGTCTCCGATACCGATTAATGAATGCCCTTTACTGGTTTCATCCTGAATTTCTTCCAGTGTTTGGTACCGATCGCTACCCATTATGTAGGCATTGGTAATTACGGTATCTTTTCCAATTCTTGATCTGATCCCTAAAACCGCATGTTCTACTTTACTGGCCTGAATAATACAGCCCTCGGCAATAATGGTTTTATCCAAAGTGGTACCCGAAATTTTCGATGGCGGTAACATCCTCGCTCTTGTAAAAATAGCATGGTTACTATCGAACATATTAAATTTAGGAATTTCATCCGTTAAGCCTAAATTGGCCTCAAAGAAAGATGAAATATTTCCAATATCAGTCCAGTAACCTTCGTACTGATAGCTTAAAACCCTGCTCTGAGAAATTGCTCTAGGCAAAATTTCTTTACCAAAATCTTTCTCCTCTTCGTTCTCATTTAAGATATTGATCAGGTACTCGCGGTTGAATACGTAAATACCCATCGAAGCTAAGAAATTACGTCCCTCGCCCTGCATTTCTTCACCGGTATCCGAAATCCAATCTTCTAAACCCGTTTTAGGTTTTTCGATAAAAGAAGTGATCATGTTTTCATCATCAGCCTTTAAAATACCAAAATCAGTTGCATCTTTTGCCGTCACCGGAATAGTTGCAATAGTAATTTCTGCATTGGCTTCGATATGTTTTTCGATCATATCTTTAAAGTCCATCTGATACAACTGATCGCCCGATAAGATTAAGATGTAATCGAACTCGTGCGAAACAATGTGATGCATACACTGACGGACTGCATCTGCTGTACCCTGAAACCAACCTGAGTTTTGTACAGTTTGTTCAGCCGCCAAAATATCAACAAAGGCCGTACTAAAATGGCTAAAGTGATACGTGTTTTTAATGTGTTTGTTTAGGGATGCTGAATTAAACTGGGTTAACACAAACATTCGATGAATACCAGAATTCAGGCAGTTTGAAATCGGGATGTCTACCAATCTGTATTTACCAGCAATCGGAACTGCCGGTTTAGAACGTGTTTGTGTTAGTGGCGATAATCTAGAGCCCTGGCCACCGCCAAGGATAACGCCTAAAACTTTGTCGGTCATAGTTTAAGCTTATTTTAATATTTGATATAATTCAATATAATTCAATGCTGCCTTATCCCACGAATGGTCTATTTTCATCATTGTTTTTCTAACTGCTTTAAAAGCTTTTTTATCATTATATAATTCAACAGCACGGTTAATGGCGTGGGTAACATCCCAAATACTGGTTTGATCGTGGCAAATCCCAAAGCCCTTATCGCCTATATCAATGACTGTATCTTTCAATCCTCCAATACGGCGCACAATAGGAACCGTTCCATACCTTAATGCATAAAGCTGATTTAAACCACAAGGTTCAACCCGTGATGGCATAATCAGAAAATCTGCTCCAGCATACATCTCGTGCGAAACCTGTTCGTTGTAGCCAATATAAGCATTGTATTTACCTGTAAAAATATCTTTCAATTGATTTAACCGGCCTTCCACCCAATTGTCTCCTGATCCCAACACCAGAACATTGATGTTATCACCATGTTGTTGTAAAGCGGTATAAAAAATATCGGGCAATAAATCGGCTCCTTTTTCATCAACTAACCTGCCGATAAAAGTAAACAGGGGTTTAGACGCATCCAATTGAAAAACATCACAGAGTGCTGTTTTGTTTGCCAGTTTGCCTGCTTCAACTGTTTTTAAATTATAACCTTTACTCAGCATCGGATCGGTTTCCGGATTCCAAACCTCGCTATCGATTCCATTTAATATTCCTAATGATTTCCATCGCTCCTGCCTTAACAAACTTTCCAATCCACGTGCATTGTTCATCATCTCATCCAGGTAACTTGGCGATACGGTGGTTACCCTCCAGGCACATTTAATGGCCGATGCTAAAGGGTTAATGGCATCTTCCCAGCCCAGTAAACCACCTTTCCATAAATCGAATGCTGGTATATAGTATAATTTATCCCAGCCAAACTGACCCTGATATTGTGCATTGTGAATGGTTAAAACTGTCGGAATGCCACTTATTGGCTTATATTTTACGCAATTTGAAACCATAAAAGGAATTAAACCTGTATGGTGATCGTGACAATGAATGACATCCGGACGATGTTCCCATTGTACAATCCAATCGAGTGTGGCAATCTGGAAAGCGACAAATCTTTCTGTATCATCGTGATATCCATATACGCCCGGGCGATCCGTTAAACCCTGGATATGAACAATGTATAAATCGAAACCAAGTTTATTGGTTTTTTCTTTTAATATGCGGTATTGAAAATGATTGTTTCCGTAATTTGCCCAGGCATCATAAGTCACTTCAAATTCACTTTCACGGATAAATTTTGTATCGTAAGCTGGTATTACCACCTTGGCAATGTGGCCTAATTTATTTTGGTACTTTGGTAAGGCTCCTACTACATCGGCTAAACCTCCAACTTTTGCTGCAGGGTAACACTCAGCACTTATATGTATAATTTCCATCAAATATTTGGTCTAGATAACCTAAGTAAGTTACTAATTGTTTTGAATTTTGCAAATAATGATAATTAAATTTTTAGTTAATCGTTTTAAACTGTTAAATACCCTATATATGGCTCATTTAACCCTTTCGGCAAGGCCATCCATCTTAAAGTAGAACAGATTATGCGGTTAATAAGAGTTATCTATACCTGGATTTTTTGACATCAACAGCGACTCTACCAAACGCAAAAAAACCGCTTAAATCCTTAAGCGGTTTTAACAACAAAACAAATATATTTTTGGTTTAAAAAATATCTTAATATTCTTCGGCGATAATTTCGTAGAAATCGCGGATCGGCTGAAATTGCGGGTGTAAGGAAACTACATCTCCAAAAACCAATAAAGCTGGTGCGGTTATTCTTTTATCTTCAACAATCTCAGCAATGGTATCAACAATGCCAACTGCAATTTTTTCTTCTGAGGTAGAACCATTTTGAATGACTGCTACTGGCAAAAGATTTTTATTTTCTGCCTGGAATATGGCTGCAATTTCTTTTACTTTTTCAATTCCGTTTAATACCACAATAGTCGCTTTGGTTTTTGCTGCGATATATAAATCTTCAGAAATTTCTCCTTTTGAGTTTGTTCCGGTTACTGCCCAAAAACTTTCGCTCAAATCTTTATAAATCATTGGGATCTTTTGCAAACTTGGCGCACCCGTTGCACTCGAAATACCCGGAATAATTTCAGTAGGGATACTGTACGATTCTGCAGCATCTATTTCTTCGTATCCTTTGGCGAAGAAAAACGGATCGCCGCTTTTTAAACGTACCACGTGACCGTAGTTTAAAGCATAATCAACAATCAGTTTGTTAACTGCATCCTGCGAAAACGATTCATCATCTGAACGTTTACCCACGTAAACTTTTGGAATACCATCTGGTGCATGACATAATAAAGCTTCGTTCACATTTGCATCATACAAAACAACATCAGCTGTTTTTAATGCTTTAACACCTTTTAAACTAAATAAATCCGGATCGCCAGGACCTGCACCTATTAAAGTAATTCTTGGTTCAATGTTCGCTTTTTCTACTTTATTCAAAATCATAACAGATAATTTAAGCTCGTTATACGTTTGTTAATTATACAAATATATAAAGTCTATGGGAATAGTAGTAATTTATTTTAAAATATTTTCATTTAATTTTTTAGCAGGTGTCGATTTTGATGATTTTAACTGTTAATGAGGAACTTATATTTCTGAACGCGATGAAGAATCCTTATTCTGACACATAAGATCTACTTCAAAGATCCTTTGACTTCGCTCAGGATGACCAACTAATTGGAGATTCCGTGTTTTCTGTGCCTCCGTGGCAAAAACAAACAAAATAAAAACGAACGGACATGGTCTTAGCGAGACGCTAAGACCAGTAGCGGCGATGAAGAATCTTTATTCTGACACAGAAGATCTATTTCAAAAGATCCTTCGACTCCGCTCAGGACGACCAACTGATTGGAGATTCCGTATTTTCTGTGCCTCCGTGGCAAAAACAAACATAGTAAAATGAACATGGTCTTAGCGAGACGCTAAGACCAGTAGCATGGATAATCTTTATGCTGACACATGAGAGCTACTTCAAAGATCCTTCGGCTCCGCTCAGGACGACCAACTGATTGGAGATTCCGTGTTTTCTGTGCCTCCGTGGCAAAAACAAACATAGTAAAATGAACATGGTCTTAGCGAGACGCTAAGACCATTAGCTTTCATTTTAGCTCAGAATTAAATTTACTTACAATCTACACCTTGAAAAATAAATTTACCGGCTTCGAAATTAATAGGTTTATCTTTAACAAAATACGACCTTCCGAGCGTGGTTTCAATTTGCCCTATGCCCATAATGAGTTTTCCATCTTTCTTTAAAAATGCCAATGGATTGGTATAAACGCTTACCGTATCTTCACCGGTTTTAAAGCGGTAATCGACCAATAAAGTATCGCCATTAAATTTTCCATCAATGGTGCCATTGTTATGGGGTTTCTCTCCGTAGTTAATCAATAATGAGCCTGTAACTTTACCAGAGGCCAATATTTTAACATTCATGGCAGCACTGTCTTTTTCAAAGGCCGCAGCATAACAGTTCTCAGTAACCAAAGAATCGGTTTTGGTTTTAGCGCCAGTGGCTGTTTTATTATTTTGGGTACAGGCATACGCAAAAGGGATTGCTGCCAGGGCAAGGTAAAGGATATTTCTTTTCATGGTATTTGTCGTTTATTGTTTTCTACTTCAATATACAAATACGATGACTATTTCCCATCATTTCCATAATGCAAATTTACATCAGAATACTATTTTCGGGTGTTAGTACCGGCGGCAGATCTGTTTCATCAAGCATATCCCTCATATCGATTTCTATTGTCCGCGAGATATTGCTAATTGGCACATCATTGGCACTTCCTTCAAAAGGGTTGGTAGAACTTTCGCCAACAATATCCAGCGAGTTAAACACCCAGGTGAGTAAAATGGCGAATGGAATATTTAACCAAATAGAATAACCCTCAATCAAAGTACCATTCCCCAGTTTGTTAAACTCGTTTAATAAGCCATATGGCACTAAAAACACAAATAAGTTTAACATAATGGTTGCTATTGATGAAAAGTGGCGTGGGTAAGGGAAATTTTTAATTCTTTCGGCTTTGCCCTGGTTATCGTAAAAACTGGTAACCGAACTTTGCAAAGATTGTAGTTGCAAGTCGGATAAGTTCCCTGCAGCAGCCAATTTATTGATATGGCGAGATTGTAAAGCCATTAACTGAGTAGATTTATTTTTCTTGGTTAAAATGTATTTCAACTCATCTGTTGAAAGATATTTCGATAAGATATCTTCTAACTTCTCCGTTTTTTCGGAAACATGATATAGTCTGGCATATTCTATATTACGGGGATCGTTCGAGTTTTCCCAGGCCCTCGGCTCTCTTAACTGAAACCGAAGGGCGGTTAACCAGGCGAAATGGCGGTAAAAAATAACCTGAATGTCTGCCTTTTTATCCTGATTGGCCAGGTAATCGCGTACCATGACCCCAAAAGCACGACTCGCATTGATAATTCCACCATAAATCTGCCTGGCTTCCCAAAGACGTGCGTAACTGGCATTATTTTAAAACTTATGATAAAGGAAACAGCAGTACCTAAAAGTGCCACCGGGACCCAGGAAATGGAAAGAAATGTGAACTTACAGAAATGATAAAGAACAGTTGGAATAATGGCGAGAATGGTTAAACGATAAATATCTCGTCGGGTCCATACAATAAATTCGAAAAAGGTGTATTTCTTTCCAGCGTGCATAGTTTTAGGTTTATTCGGAAAATTATCTGAGGGATTTAAACTAAGATATAAAAAAAATTAAAGGGCTTAAATTTAAAATATTTAAAAAGCGTGTAAACGAAAAACGGGGCTGCCTGATGGTGCCCCGCTGAAATTGCTTTCCCTTTAGATTAAAAACCTAAAGTCTTCATTATTATATTTGGTTGTGGTTCTACTGGATTATATCTTCCATCACACATAGGATTTAGGATCAATGAGTTGAAATAAAATATTCATCATTTCCATCTCACCGCTTATATCATCCGTTCTTCTAGCATTAAGGAATTAAAAATATCAAGATTTTAGCGATATGCGATAAAGCTACAGCCATTGAGGATTGAAAATTGGTTATTGATCATTTTCCATCCCACATCTTCCATTTTACATTCCCTACTTTTCTACTCTACTGCTGCCCTGAACATTAAAGCACCAACGGTTAAGTTCGTACGCGTATCTACCAAAATGGCTGAACCATTTGCCCGGTTATCATCATATAAATCGAAGGCCAAAGCATCAGCAGTTTTAATAATCACACGACCAATATCATTCAATTTAAATTCATCAGCAGCATGTTTTTCAAGGGTATTGATATCAACCTTATGCAAAATTTCACTGATTTTACAGCGGGTAATTTTACTGTTATGCTGAATATTGTACATGATAGAGGTATCTAATGCACGGCCATCCATCCAGCAAAGATCTGCTTCAATCAGCTTCGATTCCTGTGGTAAAGCCGAAGCATTTACAATGGTATCGCCACGGCTAATGTCTACATCATCTTTTAGGTGGATAATTACCGATTGGCCAGCATGAGCGGCATCTGGGGTTTGATCAAAAAATTCAATCTTCTCCACTGTAGAGCTCGCACCACTAGGCAATACCGTAACCTTGTCATTTAAGTTAAAGGTTCCGCTTAATACCCTACCTGCATAACCGCGGTAATCGTGTAATTCTTCAGTTTGCGGACGCACCACCCACTGTACAGGCATACGGGCCAATTGCGATTTATCTAAGTTATCGGTATCAACTTTTTCTAAGAAGTGTAACAAACTCTCTCCTTCATACCAATCCATATTACCTGAATTTTGCACGATGTTATCGCCTTTTAAGGCACTAACCGGAATGTAGGTTACATCAGCCAGCTTTAACTGCTGTGCCAAAACCTTGTACTTTTCTATAATTGCGCTATAAACGGTCTCGCTATAATCAACCATATCCATTTTGTTGATACAAACCACTACATGTTTAATACCCAATAGGGAAACAATATAGGAGTGACGGATGGTTTGTTCTACCACGCCGTTACGGGCATCGATTAAGATAATGGCGAGGTTGGCTGTAGAAGCGCCTGTAACCATGTTTCTTGTATATTGAATATGACCAGGAGTATCGGCAATAATAAATTTGCGTTTTTCGGTCTGAAAGTACTTATAGGCTACATCAATGGTAATGCCCTGCTCGCGCTCTGCCCTTAAACCATCGGTTAAAATGGCTAAATCTATTGTGCCGTCATCATTTTTGCGGTTAGAGCTCTGTAAAGCTTCTAACTGATCGGCCAAAATAGAATCTGTATCGTATAACAAACGGCCGATTAAGGTACTTTTACCATCATCTACACTGCCTGCTGTGAAAAATTTTAATATGTTCACGATTGTTGAAATGTTTTAATGTTGAAATATTTTAATGTTTTGGTTGATGGTTAATAGTTTTTTAGTTGATGGCCTAAATGATGAGCCACAGACTAAAGACTATTGACTTAGGACTCTGGACTAAAAATATCCCCCTTTTTTTCTGTCTTCCATTGCGGCTTCAGAAACTTTATCATCCATACGGGCACCACGCTCTGAAATTTTAGAAGCGCTGATTTCAGAAATAATATCATCAATCAAAGTGGCATCCGATTCTACTGCAGCGGTACAAGACATATCGCCCACGGTACGGAAACGAACCTGTTTGCGTTCTACCACATCTTCATCATCCATATTTAAAAATGGCGAAGCGGCCATCAACTGTCCGTTTCTGGTGATACAATCGCGTTCGTGTGAGAAATAAATACTTGGCAAATCTATTTTCTCTCTGCGGATATAATTCCAAACATCTAATTCTGTCCAGTTACTGATCGGGAATACTCGGATGTTTTCTCCTTTGTGGATTTTACCGTTGTAAATGTTCCAAAGTTCAGGACGCTGACGTTTTGGATCCCATTGGCCAAATTCATCACGAACAGAGAAAATACGTTCTTTTGCCCTTGCTTTTTCCTCATCTCTGCGTGCACCACCGATGCAGGCATCGAACTGGTATTTCGCGATGGTATCGAGTAAGGTTACCGTCTGCAAAGCATTTCTACTGGCATTTTTACCAGTTTGCTCTACCACTTTACCCTGATCTATTGATTCCTGCACAGATCCGATGATTAATTTTTCACCAATCCGCTCTACCATCTGATCGCGGTAAGTAATGGTTTCTTCAAAATTATGGCCTGTATCAATATGGACTAAAGGAAAAGGAAATTTCCCCGGACGGAAAGCTTTTTCTGCCAAACGAACCAAAGTAATTGAATCTTTTCCACCCGAAAATAATAAGGCTGGCTTTTCAAACTGACCCGCTACTTCACGTAAAATGTGAATGGCTTCGGCCTCTAGTTCATCTAAATAATCGAAATTATATGTACTCATTGCAAATGTTGGAATGTTTAAATGTTGAATGATTAAATGCTAAATGGCTTCATTATTCAACTTGTTATATTTGTTGTGTTGTTGTTGTTGTTAAAATTGTTGTAAAGTTGAAAGGTTTGAACGTTGAAATATTCCAACGTTTCGTCGAGTAAGGAGTATAAACCTTCCACCTTTTAGCCCTCCGCCTTATACCTTAAGTAGCGTGCAAACCGCATTCTTTTTTACTCTGGTCTTCCCACCACCATCTTCCGGCCCTAAAATCTTCGCCTGGCTGTACTGCTCTGGTACATGGGGCACAACCGATACTAGGGAAACCTTTATCATGCAGGGTATTGTAAACAATGTTGTTTTCTTTAATGTAGGCTTTCACATCATCTAAAGTCCAATCGAAGATAGGATGAAATTTAACCAGTTGGTTTCCTTCGTCCCATTCTAAATCGTGCATATCTTCACGATTGGCACTTTGATCGGCCCTGATTCCGGTTACCCAGATTTCATTACCTTTTAATGCTCTTTTTAAAGGTTCGATTTTACGGATATAACAGCATTCTTTTCTGTTTTCTACCGATTCGTAAAAACTACTCGGGCCTTTTGTATTTACCATATCCTGCAACAGCTCGTTTTGCGGATAATAGGCATAAATGGGTTTATTATAAATTTCTAAGGTTCGGTTCCAAACGTAATACGTTTCCGGGAACAAACGTCCGGTTTCTAAAGTAAAAACCTTAATCGGAATATTATTGGCAAAAATTAAATGTGTAATCGCCTGATCTTCCCAACCAAAACTGGTCGAAAATATAATACGGTCGGCATATTTAGCTGCCAAAAATTTCAGTTTATCAATTGTACTTAAACCTGCCAGTTCTGCTTTGATCTCCTCTAGGTTCTCCATCACTAAATTAATTTTAAAATAAACATAATCACACTGCGCAAGCTTACAATCATCACAATAATCCCTACAGCAACCATAATCGTTTTTGCCGAAATTTTGTTCGATACTTTTGCGGCGATTGGCGATGCAATTGCGCTACCAATAATCAAGCCCAAAACAGCTTCCCAGTGTTTGCCACCTAACATGGTAAAAAAGGTAAGCGAACTCAGCGTGGCAATAAAAAAGCGGCTTATTTTTACCGTACCCAATGAAAATAATGGGTGCCTGCCGCCTGCAATTAAACTCGACAATACGATTGAACCCCAGCCACCACCAAAGGCCGCATCGATAAAACCGCCTACAAAGCCTAACAAGCCAATTTTCTTAATTTTATCCTGTGCTTTTTTTCTTTTAATATTAAAGGCTTTCATTAAAATAATTGCCCCTAAAACTAAGGTATAAACAGCAACAACCGGTTTAACGTAAGCACTGTAATGTTCTAATGACGACAGAATATAAGCCCCTAAAACTGCCCCGATAATGGCAGGGATAATTAAAATTTTGAATAGTTTCCAGTTTACGTTACCCATACGGTAGTGCATCCAGCCTGCAATACCATTACTCATTACTTCAGAAATGTGAATGGCCATACTTGCCGATGCCGGTGGTAAACCCATCGCTAACGAAAAAGATGCTGTGGTAACACCGTACGACATTCCAATTGCGCCATCAATTAAGGCAAATACAAATCCAGCACCTAAAAACCAATAGAATAATGGATCGATATTAATTAAAAATGCTTGAAATTCTGGTTCCGTATTCCACAAAGAAAAGCCGATAGCACCAATGAGTAGAACGGATGCCACCCAGATTAACCATTTAATGTTCCGTTCGGCAAAACTTTTTTTAGGGTTAATTAAACTTTGGGTAACCTTATTGAGTTTTTTAACCTTTGCCGAAAAATCGCCATTTAAAGTTTGACGCAAAGCACTCATATTCTGCAGTGTTTCATCAAGCTCAGCTGGCAAACCTTCATTTAAAATCTGCTTTAAACGTTTGGCTATGGTTGGTGATTTTCCATTTGTGGAAATGGCAATTTTTAAATCGCCTTTTTGAACGATTGATCCCAAATAGAAATCGCACAGTTCTGGCTTATCTGCCACATTGATCAACAGGCCACGCTCGTGCGTCACCTTTCTGATCTCTTCATTTAAAATATTGTTATTGGTTGCCGCAAAAACGATATCAATATCGTTCAGATCATCTACGTCGAAACTTTTTTGCTTCACCTTTATCAGCGGATAATTGGCGATAAGGGCATAAACTTCTGGCGATATTAATTCTGCAACAATGGTGATGGTTGCCTGCTGACTGTTATTTACAATCGCTGTTAACTTCTCCAGCCCAATATTTCCTGCACCAATTAATAATGTACGCAGCTTGTTCAGCTTTACAAAAACCGGAAAGAGCTGGTTACCTTTTTCTTCTTCCGAAAAAGATTCTGCATTATTAGGTTGGTTAGGCAATACTTGCATATTGTTTAATTAATTTCTTAAATGATGGATGTAATGATACAACTTCTCCAAAAATTAATAAAGCGGGTGCTTTAATATTTTCTTGTTGCACTAAGCCTTCTATAGTTTCAACCACACCAACTACTAATCTTTCATCTTCTGCCGATCCGTTCTGAACCACTGCAGTTGGTAAATGATGTTTGCCTGCGGCTTTAAAAATCTCTACAATTTTTGGCAACTTTTTAAGTCCCATCAGTACCACAACAGTGGCATTAGAATGTGCGGCCTGGTAAATATCAGCCGAAACTTCTCCGGAAGTGGTTGTTCCGGTAATTACCCAAAAACTTTCGCTCATGCCACGGTGTGTAACCGGAATCTGCTGCAAGCCTGGTACACCGATAGAACTCGAAATACCCGGGATTACACTTACCGGAATACTATACGATGCCGCATAATCTAACTCTTCGTAACCTCTGCCAAAAACAAATGGGTCGCCACCTTTTAAACGCACCACGTGACCGTAGTTTAAGGCATAATCAATCATTAATTTATTGATGGTATCCTGAGGATAAGAATGCTCACCTGAACGTTTCCCTACATAAACTTTAATGGCTTCTGCCGGAGCATGCTCTAATAAAGCTTCGTTGGTTAAGGCATCATACAAAACCACATCAGCAGTTTGCAATGCTTTTACGCCTTTTAGTGTCAATAAATCAGGATCTCCAGGACCAGCGCCTAAAAGGGTTATTTTTGATTCTTTATTTTGATTAACCATGTTTCTTTTTAATTGTTGAATTTTGAATGACTAGATGAAGAGTTGTTTGGCGCATGGCATTTAGCGTCTGCAGTTCTCCAATCTCCTATCTATTGTATCAAATCTCATTTCGCTAATACGGCCCTTTTCTCCTTAATCTGATTTAAAAATTGTTTTGCTTCTTCAAAATATTTCTGAGCAAACTCGGCTGTTGGTTCGTTTTTGTTAATCTGTAAAACCAGGTCAGAGAAATTGGTCGATAAATTAAATTCTCCGGTTTCTACATAATGGTTATCAAATTCGCGAATCACACCAACCTGTGTGCTGCTATTTACACCTTTATCTAACAATAACGATTTGGCAGCGCTCACAAAAGTGCTGTAAGTATGATAAATGGCATCGGCATAAGCAGCTTTCTCAAGGTTTTGTTTCGCCCAATCGAATTTTTCATCGGCCTCTAACAATAAGGTAGCGACTAAGTCAATTACCACACCGGCACACTCGCCTACACCAATTGCAGTTACAAACTCTTCTACGTGTCCCCAATCTACAAATTCTTCTGTTTTAAGATTGGTTAAATCGGCCAGTGGCTTTAACAACTGATAAAAATGGTCTTTACCTTTTCTATCATAATATTGGTGAAAGTTCTCCTCTTCCAGGTTATTGGCTTTAAAATCATTTAAAATGAAATGTAAAACACTGGTTGCTCTTTTTGAAGGCACTTTAATTACACGTTCTGCTACTCTACCCACACCATTACCTACTGTACCACCACCCAACATCACCTGAACTGCCGGAACAACTTTTCCTTCAGCTTTTACCGAACTTCCGTGGAAACCAATTTCAGCTAAACCATGCTGACCGCAAGAGTTCATACATCCGCTGATTTTGATCTTGATGTTTTTCTCGTAAATAAACTCAGGGAAATCCGTATAAATCACCTCTTCTAAAACCTCAGCCAGGGTCATTGAATTGGAAATACCCAAATTACAGGTATCGGTACCAGGGCAAGTGGTAATATCAGCTAAACTATCAAAGCCTGCTGTAGTAAAACCAATTTTATTTAAAGCTGAATATAATGAAGGCAATGCTTCCTTACGTACAAACTTTAATAATAAGCCCTGGTTTTGCGTAATCCTGATTTCATCAGCCACATAAAGTCTGATGGCATCAACAAAAGCACGCGCCTTATCAGTTTTAATATCGCCTACCTGAACTTTTACATAAACGCCATAAAATCCGGCTTGTTTCTGCTCAATTACATTGGTCGCTAACCAGTGTTTGTAATGAGCTTCGTTTAATATTTCTACCGCAGGGTACTCCTGTTCTAAAGGCAAGAGTGGCTGAGGTACCGTATTAATATCGATTTTAAAGGTTTTTACTTTGTTGGCAATGCGCTCTTCAGCAACCAAACGTAAAACTTCTTCTAAACCTAATTTTTGAACTAAATATTTTAAACGCGCTTTGTTACGGTTGGTGCGTTCGCCATAACGGTCGAATACACGAAGAACCGATTCAGTAAATGGAATTAACTGGTCTTCAGGTAAAAACTCATGTACCGCATTGGCTAAAAACGGCTGCGCACCTAAACCACCTGCAAATAAAACTTTAAATCCACGTTCGCCATTTTCGTTAATTTTAGGAATAAAACCTAAATCGTGAATATAGCTAAACGCGGTATCTCTATCACTCGAAGAGAATGAAATTTTAATCTTTCTACCCATTTCCTGACAGATTGGGTTACGCAAAAAGTAAGCAAATACGGCCTGCGCATATGGCGAAACATCAAAAGGTTCTTCTGCATCAATTCCAGCATTTGGAGAAGCGGTTACATTACGTACCGTATTTCCACAAGCCTCGCGAAGCGTAATATCATCCTGCTCTAATTTAGCCCAAAGTTCTGGTGTGCGATCTAAACTTACATAGTGAATCTGAATATCCTGACGGGTAGTTAAGTGTAAATTTCCACTTCCATACTCATCAGCAATATCGGCAATACGTAACAACTGCTTAAAAGTTACCTTACCAAAAGGCAGTTTAATACGCACCATTTGTACTCCAGGCTGTCTTTGACCGTAAACACCGCGTGCTAAGCGGAGGCTTCTAAACTTTTCGTCGTGGATGGTTCCATCTCTAAAAGCTTTAATTTTATTCTCCAAATCGATAATGTCCTGCTCGACAATCGGATTTTCGAGTTCTGTTCTGAAACTTTGCATATGTGTTGTTAGCTTTATTCTAAAAATGCTTCCCTGTTACCGAGAAGCATTCCATATTTTATACTTAAAATTATCTGTAGGCTCCTATTACTGCGTTTTACAACAACACATTATTTGCATAGCGATTAATTGATTAGGTATAAAATTGAAATTCATACGCCAAATATATAAAGTATATAGGAATAGTCGTAATTTATTATGAAAAATTTTACGAAAACCTGTTAAACCTGGCAGGTGACCTCCGCTAAACGCCATCCTGAACTTGTTTCAGGATCTGTTTTGAATGGCTGGTTAATAAATAGCTAACTGTCAACCTGTAACTTAATTCCAGATTGATAACTGAAAACCGAAAATTGTCAACTGATTAGGGCGCTAACGCGGATTAAGACCTCGCATGTTTTAAAAACCTTCGAGGTCTTAACTCCCGATCTTGCTACTACCGCTGTTAAATAAACCCGATTGCAGTGGTAGCTGCCGGCTTCAAGCCGGCACTACAAACGGAAAGCGGGACTGAAAACCCCTATGAAAAACTGAACTTTCATTTCCAAAAAAAAAAATCCCAAACTCAATAAATGAATTTGGGATTAATATTTTAAAACCTGCGAGGTTTAAGACATATCGTATTAGACCCTGAAATGAATTCCGGGTGACGGATTTAATGGCGAAAAATAAATATTATAAATTAATAACCCCGATTTTCAGGTTATCCTCACGGCCAATTACATCTGCAATGCTCGTTTCGGTTAAAACCTTAAGCGTAGCATCTCTAACATCAATAAAGGCACTTCTGATTCCGCAGGTTTTCTCGTCAACACATTCATCACATTTGTGATAAAAATTTAAACTTGCACAAGGCACCATGGCAATAGGACCATCAGTTACACGCATTACGTGTACCAATAAAATCTCTTCGGGCTTTTTGTTTAAGCTATAACCACCGCCTGCGCCTTTTTTACTGTATAAAAAACCAGCGTTACGTAAATCGAGCAGGATTTGCTCTAAGAATTTTTTCGGGATATGCTCCTCCTCTGCAATTTTTGAAATTTGCATAGGTGGTTTATCTAAATTTTTACCAAGCGCAACAAGCGCTTTAATGGCATACTTTGTTTTTTTGGACAGCATATTTGCACAAAGCTAATAAAAGAAAGTAAATTATAAAATATGCAACAGGAAGTTGATTTTAATTCAACAAACTATGATATTGATAAATATAAGGCTTAATAACGATAATTGCTTTAATCAAACCAGCGTAAAAATAATCGCTAACCGTAACAGTAGCTTATTATCAGCGTTTAAATTCTACTTTTACCTATATTCTGAATTACAGATTTTTAACAATGAAAAGAAAACTCAATCTATTGCCGCTCCTAATCGTTGCAATTATATTTTTTGCCCTTAACGCCTATGTTTTATCTGGCCTGGGTACCATCAATCAATCTACCTGGCTTAGTCCTATTTTCTGGGTCTTTATTGTTGGACTAACTTTCGCTTTACTTTACGCCATTCAGCAGATGCGGATTCAGGGCATGAACAGGTTCTTCCAGATCATCAGCCATGCCTTTCTGATCATTTTTGCCGCAGAAATTGTATTTGCCTTTTTTCTGCTTCTGGGCGATGTTTACCGCTTGCTATTAGGGCTTTCAACTAATTTTCAGCCAGAAGGTTTCCATATTTTAGGCCGCAGCAATTACTGGGTTGATTTTGCCTTTGTAATGTTCTGTTTAACCATTGCCTTATTTGCTTATGGCATTACCCAGGGAAAATATGCTTACCGCGTAATTAAACATACTTTATACTTTGATGATCTGCCTGCCAGTTTTGATGGTTTCACGCTAACCCAAATATCGGATGTACACGCGGGAAGTTTTACCAATCCTAAAGCGGTACAAAAAGGTATCGACATGATCAATGCCCAAAAGAGCGATCTGTTTGTTTTTACCGGCGATTTGGTCAATAATGCCTCTTCTGAAATTGTGCCTTACATTGGCCATTTTTCGCAAATCAAAGCACCCTTCGGACAATTTTCCGTTTTGGGCAATCACGATTATGGTGACTATATCAAGTGGCCTACAGAAGCGGATAAAACACAGAATCTAAATCAGTTAAAAGCTTATCATAAAGAACTTGGCTTTAAGCTTTTATTGGATGAACATGTGGAACTGCATAAAAATGGCGAGAAAATTATACTGGCCGGAATAGAAAACTGGGGAATTGGTTTTGGAGAGCGCGGCGATTTGAATAAAGCCCTGCAAAATACCGCTGTTAACGATTTCAAGATTCTCTTATCACACGATCCTTCGCATTGGGATGCGCAGGTAAAAAATTATCCTTCGAAAATTCAGCTGTCGCTGGCCGGACATACACACGGTATGCAGTTTGGGATCGAAGCTTTTGGGATTAAATGGAGCCCTGTAAAATACCGTTACAAACATTGGGCGGGCATTAAAACCGAAAACGGAAGGTACTTGAATGTAAACAGAGGCTTCGGTTTTCTAGGCTTTTCAGGGCGAATTGGTATCTGGCCGGAGATTACGGTAATTGAATTGAAGCGGAAGTAAAACAGTTATTACCAACTATTCTTTCTAACAAAAAGGTCGTCATTTCGAGCGAAGTGCAACGAAGCCGAGAAATCTGCCTAGGTAGATCTCTCCATTCCGCTGCGCTACAGTCGAGATGACGACCGAAAAAATCTAACCTAGTAATTAAGCGTATACGTCAAATTATACGTACGGCCACGGCCTGCATAATAAAAGGTTTCTTTCTTCGCTAAGGATTGATATAAAAACTGTGAGCGTTGACTCCAGATGGTCTGATAGTTTTTGTTCAACAGGTTTTGTACCCCAAATGATAAACTTCCGGTAAATAATTTTACCGAACCTAATAAATCAACCGTGGTGAAGCCTTTTAACTCATTTTGCACGGCAACATTTGCAATTGTTGCATAACCTTTCGAATCAAACGAGTGAAAAGCCTGTGCTTTTAAACCGAATACTTTTCCGTTATAACCCAGGTAACCTGCAATTTTTGACGGACTGGCCACCGTTACATCCTGTAAAGACCAGGTACCATCAGCATTTTGTTTCTGGGTTTTGATATACAAACCGTTTACTCCAGCCTCGAAACCATTTTGCAGGTTTAACGATAATGAACCTTCAACACCTATATTCCGTACATTTTCATCAAAAACTTCAATGTTGAATGTGCTGTTGGTTTTCACATTTTTATCTGATAAGGCATAAAAACCAGCTACCTGTGCATTAAATACGCCTGTGCGATAACGGTAACCTGCTTCGTACTGTTCTGTTTTGATACCGGTTAAAGGAGAACTTGCAACATTAATCGAGTTACCTAAATTCCAGTTGGTGCCAGCTAAAGTATAAGCACCCTGTCCATAATATTTTGCCGGATCAGCCAGGTTAAAACCTTGTGAAAAATTAACCCAGGCCTGTTGAGGGGCATTGATTTTAAATACCAAACCACCATTTAATAAGTTCACATCATAATGGTTTTCTCCACCTGCAATAGCAGTAGCCGTTCTACCCACGCCATAAGCCAAAGGAACCGCTGCAGCAGTACCCACAAAATCGCCAACTTTAACAAACATGCGTTGCTGGCGCACTCCTCCTGATAAAGTTAAAAAATCGGCTACTTTAACCTGAGCTTGTAAAAATCCAGATAAACCATTCACCCTAAAGTTTGGATAACGGGCAATGGTCGCTACTGTAGTATTGTTTAAACCGCCCGATGTGGCAGCTTTTGTTCTATCAAACAGGGCTTGCTGGGCATTAAAATTCTCATTATCGGCATCAATTCCATAAGTAAGGTTTAGTCGGTTCCAATCTTTATTCAATACGAGTTTTAATGCACTATAATTCGTGTTTTGGATAGATGATCCGCTGTAAAGCACACCAGGTATTGCTGCCTGTCCCGGAAATGGGTGAAAGCTGAATTTTTCATTTCTTGCCGCTGCCTGTACATAAAGTGTTTGTCCACCCAAAATGTCGCTGGCCTGGTAATTGGCATTGATATTCGCTCGGCTGGTTTTTGGGTCAACATCTGCTGAATAACCATTTCTCATTTCTAAAAGTGCCGGATTTGATAATAATCCACCATAATTTGTACCCAGGAAAAGGTCTTTATCACCACGGTAACCCGAATTGTAATATTGGGCATTCACCGATAGTTTTTGGTAGTCTGTCAATTTAAATTCAGTACTTCCGAAAAAATCGAAGGACTGGTTATACTGTAAATCTGTTTGTGTAATGTCAGTAAAAATCTGTTTTCCATCTGCGCCATAGGCTGCGTTATTTTTCTGGAAGGCCATACCGATACGTCCGTTCCAATCTTTGCTCCCGCCTGAAATCGCTTGTGCTACACGTACATCGTGGTCACTTTTTTCTTTCAAACCGCTGCGTACACCAACCTGTGTAGTGAAGCTTGGCTGACTATCCTGCCCTTTTTTGGTAATAATGTTGATAATACCGCCTGTTGCACCACCGCCATAAACGGCGCTTGCTCCAGACAATACCTCTATTCTTTCGATGTTGAAAGGATCTATCGATTCGAACTGACGGCTTACACCACGTGTACTGTTTAACGATACCCCGTCAATCATCACCAATGCATCTCTGCCGCGTTGGTTTTGGCCGTAATTCGTACGTCCCTCCGGACCAGCATCCAAACTCGGGATCAATTGCGCCAATGTTTGTTTAAGCGGAATCCCTGCTCTGGCTTGTTCCTGAATTTTTGCACCGTCTACAACCCAAACTGTACCTGGTATCTCGCTGATTTTGGTCGGTTTACGTGATGAAACCACCACCACCTCCTGCATATTGGAAGTAGGGCTTAAATAAAGGGTTAAATTAACCGTTTGGTCTTTAGCCAAACTTACTTTTTGCAGTATGGTTGTATATCCTACATAACTTACCTGTAATTTGTAAGCACCTTCGGTTAATTTTAACTCGAAGCTGCCATCAGCAGCAGTTGTAGCCGAAGCATTTTTGCCTTCGACTTTAATATTTGCCCCCGCAAGCGGAGCAGTTTCGCCAATTACCTTTCCGGTAACAGTTTGTGCTTTACCTGTTAACATAAATCCACAAACAAGGATTGCAATTAAGTATAGATTTTTCATTTACTATTATTTTTTTTGCGCAAAGCAATCATTTATTTAGATCAAATCCAAATAAAATATTTTAATTTTCTCTTGAACAGCCTACTAAAACGGTTAAGTAGCACTTCATAAACAACTTATCAACAATGTGTTAAAAATATTTTAAATATTATTTTTAATCAATCTAAATAAAAATATACCTTAGCGGTCGGAATTATCGATAAAAAAACTGCTCAAGCTAATCTCTCAATAACCAGATTTATTAATAAAAAATATCGGCTTAAAAGGCCCGGTATTTTATAGCCTTTAAACCTTAATCTTTTGAAAAATTGAAAAACTAATGTTTACATCAGACCTCGAAAAACATGAATTAATTGATTTCCTTACGGAAAGTCCGACCAAGGAAATCTTCCACCACGAAAATGAAGCAGAGTACCTCCATGCGGTAGGAAAAGTTACCCAGGCGGTAAAAAAATTCCTCAACAACAACCAACAACCTTTTAGTGGTGTATCGCCCTCGAAATTAAGACCGCTGTTTGATTCAATTGAATTTGAAAAAACGCACGATAATTACGATGCCTTGCTTAAAGAAGTGGAACAGCTTTACACCAGCCATGCGGTGGCCTTCCACCACCCTGCTTATATTGCCCATTTAAACTGCCCGATTGTGATTCCGGCGGTAGCTGCTGAGGTGATGATTTCGGCCATCAATTCATCAATTGATACCTGGGATCAAAGTGCAGGCGGTACATTAATTGAGCAAAAACTAATCGAATGGACCTGCGACCAGATTGGTTACAGCAAAAAGTCCGACGGTATTTTTACCAGCGGTGGCACGCAGAGCAATTTAATGGGACTTTTACTGGCCCGCGATCATTATTCCATTACGGCACTAAACCACAACATTAAAGTAGAAGGCTTACCTCAGGAAGCTTCCCGTTTCAGGATCTTTGTTTCTGAAAAAGCGCATTTCAGTATTCAGAAAAATGCTTCCCTTTTGGGTTTGGGTGAAAAATCGGTGATCAAGATTAAAACTGATCGCAGCTTTAGGATGAATACCGTTTTACTAGAAGACGCCATTAAGCGGGAAATTGCACAGGGCAACATCCCTATTGCCATTGTCGGCACTGCAGGTACTACCGATTTCGGCAATGTTGATCCGCTGAAAGAACTGGCTTCTATCAGCAAAAAATACCATACATGGTTCCACATCGATGCAGCTTATGGTTGTGGTTTACTGCTAACAGATAAATACCGGAGTTTGTTGAATGGCATCGAACTGGCCCATTCGGTTACGGTTGATTACCATAAATCTTTCTTCCAGCCGGTAAGCAGCAGTGGTTTCCTGGTCCGTGATAAAAACTTCTTCAACCTGATTACCCACCACGCTGATTATTTAAATCCTAAAGATCATGACGAGGATGGTTTACCCAATCAGGTGAACAAATCGATTCAAACGACGCGACGTTTTGATGCGTTAAAACTCTGGTTTACCCTTAGGATGATGGGCAGGAACAAATTGGGCGGTTATTTTGATACCATTATCGAAACCGCAGCCAAAATTGCCGATCTGTTACATGCTGATAGTGATTTCGAGCTGATGAACGAATCAGACATCAGTGCATTGGTATTCCGCTACCGTCCTAAAAACGTACAGTTAGATGTCTGCGCCATGAACCAGTACATCAAAAAAGCAATGTTTAATCAAGGAAAAGCTTTAGTTGCGGGCACCAAGATTAACCAGCAATTCTACCTCAAATTTACCCTACTTAACCCGCTTACTACCATCAGCGATATTGAAAACATTATTAAAATCATTAAAAAACATGGAAACGAATACGTTAGACTCAATCAGGCTTCAGCAGATTTCAGAAGAAACTAATTTTAATGCACTCCTAAACAGTTACTGCAGAGAATTTAATAACTGGAACCGTTATTTAGGCATACCTAAGTACGATGAGCCTTTAGCAAACTATTTGGTTACCAAACCTGACCGCTTGCATATCCGCTTCGATTTTACGGCTATTGGCTTCGAAGTATATGCACCTTTAAAATTTTATGCCGATAGTGGCAGGCACGTATTTAATTTCCCGATAATCGAACGTAATGTTGCTACAGATGTCATTAGTCCGATCAGCATTTACAGGTTTATGGAATTGGCCATACAGTTTAGTGTTGAAGCGTTTCCAAATGTTGATGCCGGTCTGGTGAAACAACGTTTAGCGAATAGTGTAGAAAATCTTGAAGCATTTTTATCATTCTTTAAACAGAATGGCAGGCCGGCAAATTTCGCCAAAATGAATTTTATTGAGGCAGAGCAATCACTATTTTTAGGCCACAATGCACATCCGCTTCCCAAAGGGAGATCGGGTTTTAACAATAAAGAAGAACTTTTTAAATATTCGCCAGAAACCCAGGGTCGTTTCCAGCTGGCCTATTTCCTGATCGCAGCAGAAAATATTGTGGAGAAAAATGCCGAAGGTTTCGACATCACCGATCTTTTCAGAATCGAATTATTAGATGGCAATAATGTTGAAATCATTAATTTACTCGATCAACACCCCAATTATAAAGTGGTACCCATGCACCCGTGGGAAGCCGGATACCTGCTTAACCTGCCTAAGGTAAAAGCGATGCAGGAAGAAAAGCTGCTGTTCTATCTCGGACATTTTGGAGAATTCTACACGCCAACATCTTCGGTAAGAACAGTTTATAATGCATCGAGCGATTGGATGCTTAAATTTTCATTGCATGTAAAAATAACCAACTCACAGCGCGTTAACCTGGTTCGGGAGCTTCACCGTGGTTATGATGTGAGTAAATTATTAAAAACAGCATATGGCAAAGCAGCCAAAGCTGAGTACCCGGAAATTGAATTTATCACCGATCCTGCATTTATCACCGTAAATTATAAAGGTGAAACCATCGATGGTTTTAACATCAGTATCAGGCATAATCCTTTTAAAGGAGAAGGAACCGAAAAAAATGTAACCTTATTAGCGGCGCTTTGCCAGGATGCCCTATTAGGCCAAAAGCCAAGAATGGTAAAACTGATTGAAGAAGCAGCGATCAGCAAAAACAAACCGGTTGCACATACCGCAATAAACTGGTTTAAACAATATCTACACCTTTGCGTAGCACCGATTGTGGGCCTTTATAACAATTATGGGATGGCTTTTGAGTTTCACCAGCAAAATGTGATGGTAGAACTGGATAAAGATTATTATCCAGCCAAACTTTATTTCAGGGATAATCAGGGCTTTTTCTTTAGCGACGCCAAAGCCGAAGCACTGGAAAAGGCATATCCGGGAATTGCGGCAGAAAGTGGCTCTATTGTACCGAACGAATACATCATTCCTAAACTCACCTATTATCTGCTCATCAACAATATTTTAGGTGTGGTAAATGCCATTGCCAGCAACAATTTAGCAGATGAGAAAACCTTGATTGATCTCGTTTATCTGGAATTTAAACAATTTGAAAACAGTGACACCACCGGTTTGGTAGATTATATCATCAACCGCCGCAGCTGGGAGGTAAAAGGCAACCTCTTAACCAACCTCTGTAATATCGATGAGGCCAGTGCCCCTATCGATAATCCAGCCATCTATCGTGATTTCCCGAATCCATTATCTAAATATTTCTTCTCCGAAAACCTGATCAAACCACGAACCAAAGAGGTGCTTTACAGCAGGTTTTTCCCAAAAGAAAATGTAACCATCAACATCCGTCCGTTTAATATCGAACGCGACCTGGAAATGGTTCACGATTGGTTTAATCAGGAACATGCCAAACCAATCTGGAAGATGGATGGACCAATCAGAGGTCTGGAGTTATTCTACAGGACTTTATTGCCAAACGATTCATCACACAGTTTTATAGGTGAAATAAATGGTGAACCCACCTTTACCATAGAGCCCTACTGGCCTATGCGAGATGGTGTAGGTGCCTGCTACGAGGCTTTAACTACCGATTATGGTGCACATTTGCTGATTGCGCCAACAGATAAGGACAAAAAATTCAGCTTCGAAACCGGTCAGGCTTTAATGGATTTCATTTTTGAACAACCCGAAGTAGGTAAATGCATTGGTGAAGCCGCTGTTGAAAGTCGCGCGATGCACATTTTTGTAACCCGACTGGGTTTTAAATTAGAAAAAGTGATCCAAATGCCTTATAAAATGGCCAACCTTACCTTCTGTTACCGTGATTGGTACTGGGAAAAATTCCCTGACGCAAAAGCCTATGCTATGGCTAAATCATCAGAATTTGAAACGGAGGAAATTTAAATGCAGAATCAAAAAATATACGACATTGTAGGGATTGGCATAGGCCCGTTCAATCTGGGTTTAGCGGCGCTATGTGCGCCCATCAGCAGCCTATCCACCTTATTTTTAGATCAGTCGAGCGAATTTAACTGGCACCCCGGTATGATGCTGAGTGATGCGACTTTACAGGTTCCATTTATGGCCGACTTGGTTACCATGGCCGATCCAACCAGCTCATACAGTTTTTTAAACTACCTTAAACAGACAGATCGCCTTTATAAATTCTATATCAGAGAAGATTTTTTTGTGCTACGTAAAGAGTATAATGCTTATTGTAAATGGGCGATCAATCATCTGCAAAACTGCCTGTTTGGGCAGAAAGTAACCAGTATAAATTATATCGATAACATTTATCAGGTAGAAAAAGTTGATCAGGTAACCGGTGCCAGAGAAATCATTTTGACTAAAAAAATAGTGCTTGGTACAGGAACCGCACCTAAAGTGCCTGGTTTTATCAATCCGGCTGAGCATCAAAATGCGATACATTCTTCAGCATACTTAAAATTTAAATCAACGCTGTTGAAGCAAAAAACCGCAACGATTATTGGCTCTGGTCAAAGCGCTGCCGAAATTTTCTACGATCTTTTGCCCGAAACTGAAAATGGCCTTAAACTGAAATGGTTTACGCGGCCAGACCGCTTTTTCCCGATGGAGTATTCGAAACTGACACTTGAACTTACTTCGCCTGAATATGTAGATCATTTTTATAATTTGAATGATGCAAAACGCAAACAGTTATTAGCGAAACAGAACTCATTATTTAAGGGAATAAACTTTGATCTCATTAACCAGATTTTCGATAAACTTTACGAGCTGAGTGTTGATGGCGAAAAAATCAATGCCGAACTGATGCCCAACTGCCAGTTGAATAATTTAACGGTAAACACCGATGGTAAATACCAGCTTGAACTTTACCACACCGAAAGTGAAAAGGATTTTGCGGTGGATACTGACTTTGTGGTACTGGCAACTGGTTACAAGTACAATGAGCCGGGTTTCTTATCAGGAATAAACGATCGCATCACACGCAATGCTGATGGGCTTTTCCAGGTACACCGCAACTATGCTATTGATGTGAATGGAAACGAAATCTTTGTTCAAAACGCTGAATTGCATACGCACGGTTTTGTAACGCCTGATCTGGGTATGGGTGCTTATCGCAATGCCTCCATTATCAATGCCATTTTAGGTTTCGAAATCTACCATGTTGAAAAACGGATTGCCTTTCAGCAGTTTAGCGTAGCCGATGAAATACAGGTAGATGAATTGTCTACTGCTGAGCTTCAGTTATCAGAAGATTAAGTTAATACGTTGGTCGGGATTTGTAATCCCGACCGTTGAGAAACGGATTTGAAATCCGGAGTACGAGAAGTCCGGATTACAAATCCGGACTAACCCAAAATTTAAAAAACAAATACCATGAACTACAACAACTTCAATCACATTAAACCCTTAAATAAAGAAGTTTGGGATAAAGTAAATCTAAACTATATTGCTAAGTCGATCGTGGAACTGATGCACGAAAAATTAGCAGAACCAACACTGATCAATACTAATGAACAAGGTATTTCCGATTTTCGACTGGCTACCGATACTGAGGACATTTACTATACCTTTTCAGGTCAGCAGCGCGCTTTAGATTACCTGCACATTGACAAACAAAGCATCAAAAAATTTGTAAATGGCGAAAGTGTAACCGTAAACAATGCACCTGCTTTTTATACCGAACTACAGCAAACCTTTGGGATTAAACCATTTACTTTGGCTCATTTTGTAGAAGAAACCTTAAATACGTTATATGCCGATGCTTATATTCATGAAAAAGGCAGGTTAAGTGCTGATGAGCTGGCTAATTCGGATTACCAGACCATCGAACACCAAATGGATGGGCATCCCTGGGCTACCATCAACAAAGGACGCATAGGTTTTAACCATAGCGATCAGGGCAGATATGCTCCTGAAGCCGCTCAAAGAACGCAACTGGCCTGGTTAGCGGTACATAAAACAAGAGCAGAATTTAAAAGTATCGAAAGCATTTCTCCGTTTTCTTTTTATAATGAAGAACTCAGTTTAAAGCAGGTTCACGATTTTAATCAGGTACTCATCCAACAGCAATTACAGCCTGAAGATTATTTCTTTATCCCCGTGCACGAATGGCAGTGGAACAATAAAATCGTATTACAACTGGCACATGACATTGCCCATAATTTAATCGTACCAGTTGGCTTAGGCACTGACGAATACATGTGCCAAAACAGCATACGTACCTTTTTTAATGTGAGCGAACCCAAAAAACATTATGTAAAAACGGCAATCTCGATTTTAAACACCTCCATTTTCAGGGGACTTTCACCTAAAAAACTCGCTATTGCACCAAAGGTAACCCAGTGGGCAAAAGACATGCTCCAGGGTGACGAGTATTTAAAAAAGACCCGCGTAGTGCTTTTGGGTGAAGTGGCTACAGTGGCCTATACCCATCCACAATACAGTGAAATACCGGGCGCTCCTTATCAATATCAGGAGTTTTTAGGGGCCATCTGGCGTGAAAGTGCCGAGAATTACCTCTTAGAGGGCGAAAATATCATGACCATGGCCAGCCTGCTTTATGTAGATGACAATGGTAAAAGCATGGTAGAGGCCCTGATCGAAAAATCAGGATTGGATGCAGAAACCTGGTTAAATGCCTATTTATCGGCTTATTTAAAACCTGTATTAAGGATTTTTTACAAACATGCGTTTTTCTTTAGTCCACATGGCGAAAACACGATTTTGGTAATGAAAAACGGCGTACCCGAGCGCATTATCATTAAAGATTTTGTAGAAGAAATTGTATTAACAGAAGAATCGAAAGCAAAATTACCGAATGATCTGGTCGATGTTTTAAGGGAGATTAATGATGAGTTGGCACCTTTATTTATCCTTTCAGGAATATTTGATGCTGTTTTCAGATACCTGAGCAATATTTTTCACAGTTATGTTGGATTGGATGAAAAGCAATTCTGGCGCCAGGTGGCAGATGTAATTTTAGAATTTCAACAGGAAAACCCAGAGCTTACGCCTAAATTCGAAAAATTTGATCTTTTTGTACCTGAATTTATCAGGGTTTGTATCAATAGAGTGCGATTATTAACACACGGTTACAGCGAAAGCACTGATGTTCCGGTTCCTGAATTGATTGGTACATTGGTTAACCCCGCAGCAGAAGCTTTGAAAGAAGATTTGATGGTGTAGTTTTAAAATAATATCAGGTAAGAATCGTCAATTCGAGCGGAGTGCAACGCAGTCGTGAATCACGAAGTGCTCAGCGTAGCTAAGTCTAAAGGATAGGTCTCTCCATTTCACTTCGCTCCAGTCGAGATGACGATCTTTCTGTGAGGTGATATCGTCATCGTTCCCGAGCAATGACGAATAATGTGCAGTCAGATGGTAACATCTGACACCACGAAAAAAATAAATCGTCGTTTGCAGTCAGAGTTGTCAACTTTCCGGCGAAAGCCTATAAAAGTTGACAACTCTTTTTAAACTATAAAAATAGTTTATATCGATAAAATCATTATCTTGCTTTACAAATTCTTAAAGCATGAGAGCACTATTATTGATTTTTTTAACAACATTTTTATTCGAAACACCTACGATTGAAAAAGACCGCGACCGCTGGAAACCTTATTATACGGATACCGCC
Source organism: Pedobacter sp. GW460-11-11-14-TSB4 (assembly GCF_059423705.1). Classification (NCBI taxonomy): domain Bacteria; kingdom Pseudomonadati; phylum Bacteroidota; class Sphingobacteriia; order Sphingobacteriales; family Sphingobacteriaceae; genus Pedobacter; species Pedobacter sp. GW460-11-11-14-TSB4. The sequence continues at coordinate 46,940 of NZ_JBWKYI010000005.1, read as the reverse complement.
CCTGCAAAAACAGCCGATAACTGGTTTCTCCCCTTTGATGTAGCCAACCGTAAAAAAATAAATAACATCAAAATCATCAGCATTTTTGGCGATCATCGGGATAGTTATGTTAAAGGCCATATCCATACAGCTATTGATATTAACCCTGCGCAACCCAAAGCGAAACTGGTTAATGTTTACGCCATGGCCAACGGAATAGTCTGCTCTGTGCATTTGGGCGAAAACCAACGCACAGTCGTGGTAAAACATAAACTGCCCAACGGATTAATCATGTTTACCAGCTACAAACACCTGAAAGAAGTTTATGTAAGTAACGGTCAAAATGTTGATCAGAATACCAAACTGGCCAGGTTATTTACACCGCAGGAAAGTAAAAAATACGGCGGCGATTATCACCATCTTCATTTAGAAATCAGGAAAAAATTTGATGATTATGGCTGCGCAAGCTGGTTAACTTTTAATAATACACAACTAAATGAACGGTTTTATAACCCTCAAAATTTTATTAGAGAACACATTAAATAAGATAAGTTAATCGCAGAGAAGTCAAGTTTAAATAGGCACCCTCCTACTAAACTTGACTTCTCTTTTGAATAAGGAAAGTTTAGGTTGGTTCGCGCTGGGGGATAGCATCAAAATTAAAAAAATTGAAACCAAGTTTCTTTGTTTCTTGTTAGATAAGCAAACGCTCGTAAATAAATTATTTTATTATGTACGTTATCTTAGGCGCGTCTGGTCAGGTTGGATCAGCAATTGTAGATCATTTATTGGCTAAAAAATTACCCGTTAAAGCCGTCATCCATAATCCCGAAAAAGCTTCAGCAATTAAAGCAAAAGGAGCTGAAGTGGCCATTGCCGATGCCATGGATTTAAATTCTTTAATTGAAGCTTTTAAAGGCGGCGACACACTTTTCGTATTAACCCCTGAAACAGGAAAGAATAAAGATGTGCTCGGCGAAACCAAAACGATCCTGGAGAATTACAATAAAGCCATCAGTCAATCTTCAATTAAAAAAGTGGTAGGCTTATCCTCCATTGGAGCACAATATCCTAAAGGCACAGGCAATTTATTAATGTCGTACATGCTGGAGCACGCTTTTAAAGATTTGGCTATTCCACAGATTTTTGTCAGGCCAGCTTATTATTACAGCAATTGGCTGGCTCAACTCCCTGCAATTAAAAAGACTGGAGAGCTGCCTACCTTTTATCCAACCAACCTATCCCTACCTATGATCTCTCCGATGGATGTAGCTGCATTTGTAGCTGAGGTTTTAGAAAAGGACAATGAGTCTAAAGTTTATGAAATCGTTGGGCCACAAAAGCTAAGTTCAGCAGATGTAGCTGAAGCATTTTCTACGGCGCTGGGACAAGAAGTAAAGGCAAAACAGATTCCGCGTGAAGATTGGGATGAAACTTTACAAAAAATAGGTTTTTCGCCAGATGCGAGGAAAAATTTTATTGAAATGACGCAGACCGTGATTAATGGCGATACTGATCCTGAAAACGAAGGGACAACTGTTGTGAAATTAAAAAAGCGCATTTCCGAATATTTCGAAAACGCGCTACGAGACAATAAAAAATAAAATCAGTTGGTGATATTCTCGTTTCGGTTGTTGAGACATCAACCGATTGTATCTCAATAAGGTTAATTAATAAGTAAATTTAGGTTTCCCATTTTCGCAGGTTACGCCCTTAGGCTGTATGACCAAAGCACAATCAGAAAATACACCATATTTTTTATTGTAATCGGCTTGTAGTTTGGTAAATTGTTCTACCTTTTTCAGAAAGGTACTTTCATCTATTTTTACAGAGTAAGCCATGTAACCAGCTGCGCCACCACAAGCTTTAGATCCAATCGCGGTAAATTTCCACTCACCTGCATTTTCACAGGTAAACTGCTGCGCGGTTTTCTCAATGTCTTTATAAAGCGTTTCTAATTCTGCCTGATCGACATTTTGCATAGGTTCTTCGCGATCTGTACAAGCCCATATCAAACTCATGATCAGTACAATTGAAGATAAAATAAATAGCGTCCGTTTCATTGTTGTTTATTTTAACCTAAAACGGGAATCAAAATAAAAACGCTACATCCGCTAAGACCTATGAGGCTTAAAAACAAAGACTTCCGAAGTTTAACTATGAAATGAGCACAGAAATTTCGGAAGTCTGTCAATAATTAAAACTTAATCTTTAACGTACACTTCTCCCTGTTTCCATCATTGATCAATCCATCAGGCAGGGTAATTCTTAAGCCTTTAGCGTTCTGTTTCCATTTGATGATAAACGCTTCATCTTCCATGATCAACTCTTTCACTTTTAAAATGGCGGTTGATAGCGATTTAATAATCAGTTCTCCGTGATTAAATTCTAAAAGCTCGATATTGAGTTCATCTGCTTCGCCAGAATAAAAAATAATCGGATTAACCTCATAAATATGAAGTTGATTACCACTTTGCTCGCTTGTGTTTAAAGCAATTTTTCTACTTACTGCCATTATTATTTGATTTGAGTTAATTTAAAATGGTTACGGCTAGTTTACCGGAGGAAAATTATAAGGTTTCCAGGCACGAAGGCCGCTTAATTCTTTCTGTGTTTCTTCACTTATGCCAACTCCCCAGGTATTAAAAAATGGAGCTAAATTTCTTTTCACCACATTAGAATACGTTTTAACCCACAAATCGCGTTTTTGCTGATCATTTAACCTGCCAATACTTGGTCCGATTTTTTGGTACTCTTTAAAAAAGGCTTTAAAGCTTTCCCATCCAAAACCTTCCTGCATTTGGCGGAACATGATCAAACCTAAAAATGCATCGCTTTTCCATTTTTCATAACTTGCACCTTCAGCAAAATATTTTTTCATCATCTTTTGTGTATTTGCACTCGATACGCCAGTATGCGAATCGTCTCTTCCGCCCATTAACCTGTCGAACATATAAATCGAAAAGAAGTTATTGCTCACTTCGGTCGTGCCACCAAAAACCCAGTTCAGGTTTTGCATGTTATGGCCAATTTCGTGGAAGAAGCCCCAGTTTGCACCTCCCTTACTTGGTTTCATCAATAACTCCGGGTTGGCCATAATTTCGTTTGAAAGCATTTTTCTCGATGGTGAATGATGAATCATGATCGGATAACCGCTGTGCATGTATCCTCCACCAATATGCTCGTCTGGCACCATCCGTTGAGCCCTGTAAAATGGCGCTGGCATATTGGCCAGGTCAAGTTCTCCAAGTACCACCAAATCCCATAGTTTTAATACCTCTTCAGGATTTTTAATGGTTTGCAAAACACTATCTGGCAAAGTTAGAATCACATTTTCAGTGGCCATTTCGCCCCAGGGCGCTTTATTATTCTTTAATTGGTTCTCCCAATCGCTTTGCGTGCTTTTTCCCAATACAAAAAGAGGAGCTGCTACGGCGTGACTAATTTTGAAGTCAATTTTTCTACTTTCGGCCTTAGGTTTAACATTAATATAAATCAGTCCACCAAAAGGCGAGGCCAATCTGTTTTTTCCAATTACCAATTGCTGTTTTTTGGTGATAATTGGCATTCTGCGCCAATCTTCTTTACCAGCTACCCAATAGTTTAAACGATCGCTATGTGCACCAATCTGCACTTCTAAATCATTTACATTGGCATTTTTAGGCACATCGATTTCGACATATTCGCCTGCTTTTGCATATAAACCCGTACTGTACATGGTCGCATTATCATAACCAGAGTAGCCCAGGGTTGACACGATAGACACTAAACTATCGGCCATTTTTTTATGCTCAATGCTTACGGTTTTGTTTACGAACTGAAAGCCCGCTTTTACTGCGCCTGGAAAAACCTCAGCAGATGGTTGTGCTTTGATATTCTTATAATCGGTACTTTTTAAGGTTTCATCGCTCCATTTGGCAATGGCTTTTCTAAAAGCAGTGTCGTTTTTAGAAAGGGTGTGCTGTGGTGTAATGACGATTGTTGCCGGATCTTTAGCAGCATCTTGAGCAAAGGCGCTTAAGCCAGTTGCGACTAATGCAAGGGATAATAGTGATTTCATTTTGTGTTTGGTTTGTTGTTATTTAAGGTGTTAAACTTTCTTTAAGCGGAAAACCTTGGTTTCGTGAGCAGTTACCTCACCATTCCATTTATTATTTTTGCCAATTACTTTATGCTGCCATAAATCTTTGATTTCGTATTTATCAGTCAGGCCTAATTCGGCAAAATTTATCTTTGCATTTTGAGCAGCTGTCGATTTATTTAAAACCGCTATGGCGAAATCGCCATTGGCTAAAGGGCGAACAAAAACATCCCAGATCTCCGTTTTGATTTTTCTTTCGGCCTGTTTACCCAAAGCATCCTGGTTTAAAGCAATTACTTCTTCATTTGTAAAAATGGTTTTTGCTTCATTATCCATTTTACGGATATCGCAACTGGCATATAAAGGTGAATTAAGCATACTGTACAAACTCATCTGGCTCTGGTATTCAGCCTGGGTACAGCCTTTGCCATTAAAAGCCGATGAAGGGCCTTTTGTTCCATGTAAACCTGCCACCAGCATATCCCCATCGTTCCATCTGCCCGGACCTGAAAAGCTGGCCAATCCTGCGGTTTTATCAACAACATTATAAATACCTACCCCACCTTTACCTTCAACATCATTCCATTTATCTCTGATATCGTAAGTGGTGCGCCAGCTCTGTCCGCCAACCTGTGCACCCCAGTTCCAGGGTTCGCGTGGGCCCCATTCGCAAATACCTAATACAATATCTCTACCCGATTTGCGTAAGGCCTGTGCTATTTTGCCATAACGGGTTTTGGCCGTTTCCACATCTTCTGGTGCGTTGCAATAGTCGTATTTTAAATAATCTATCCCCCAAGAGGCAAAAGTTTTAGCATCCTGATCTTCGAAGTTTAAACTTGCGGTATAACCACCACAGGTTAAAGGGGCAGCATCAGAATAAATGCCCAGTTTCATTCCTTTGCTGTGCAGGTAATCGGCCAGGGCTTTTATACCTGAGGGAAATTTCTTTGGATCGGCAATGATTTTGTTTTTATTATCGCGGCCACCCTGCCAGCAATCGTCTAAAAAAATATACTGATAACCTGCTTTCACCATTCCACTGGTAACCATGGCATCGGCCATTTCTTTAATATCTTTCTCGTTCGGATTTTCTGACATGATGTTCCAGCTCATCCAGCCCATTGGTGGTGTAACCGCTAATTTTGGTTGCTGAGCAAGAGCGGTGAAACCAATTAATAGCATCGGAAACGTTAGTTTCAATTTCATAAATATTAGTCTTTTTGAATGGTATGGTCTATCAAAAACGTAAAACGGATGATCTTAGTTCCATCATCCGTTTTACATTATCCATTACTATTTAATCGGTTTGATATAATAACTGTACTGGTAATCTTTAAACGGGATCTGATACTGAATTAATGGCATAGAGCCCCAGCTATCAATCCCCTGAACACCTAATTGTTGCATATCCATGTGCACATAAATCTGGTTGCGTTTTACCAGTTCGCCAGAGTGATATTGTTTTTTCTCGGCCTCTGGATCTAAATCTTCTACCGAATATGGCAATGCATTAAAATTCAGCAACTGATCGGCAAATTCGAAACGTAAGCCTTTACCAGCTTTATTGGTAAAAGTTACCCAGCGTACGTCGGTTTTATTACCACTTTCTTGTGGGCGTGCATAAGGAAAATACTGATCAGAAACCGTTGATTTATAAGTACCAATTAATGAAGCCGTTTTTCTATCTACATAATTTTCGCCCGGACCGCGACCATACCATTGGATATTGCTGTAATCGTTTTTCAGTTGTAAATCGTTACCGATACGCATTAAACTTTTGTAGTTGCCTGTCACTGCTTTAAATTGATTATTTACTTTTACAGTTCCATCAGCGGATACATTAAATTCTTGTGTGGTTTCTGCATCGCCTTTAAGTAAAGATGATTTAACAGTTAGGATAAAGCCATCAGCGGTTGAATTTATAGTTGATTTAATATTACTTGTATTGTTATCCTGATATACATTACGCCACATGCGTAGTTTTGTGTTTAAACCTGCACCGATGTCATTATCAGTTGGCGCACGGTAAAATCCAGGTTGTGGACCAGAAGCCAGTAATTCTTGTCCTTTAGAAACATAACTTGCTAACGTCCCTTTAATTAAATCGAAAGTGATGGTAAAATCGCTTCCCTTAACCACCGCTTTTTCTGCTGTCTGCTCAACCTTCAAAGCTTTCTTGTTGCTGTTATAAACATTGGCTTTTGGCGTACCTGCTAATGCAATCTGCTCGTAAGCAACTTCATAACCTTTTTCTAAAAATGGCTCAGCTGTTTTTAAGCGGTAATGAACGTTTAAGAAATATTCTTTTCCAGCAGCATAATTCGTTTTAAATGGCAGGCTTAACATCTGTGTTTGGCGTGCGCCAACATTCAGGTTACTGACTACCCCATTCTCGATCACTTTCCCATCTTCAACCAATTCCCAGTTTAATTGTACATTGCTGATATCTTTAAAGAAATAACTATTGTTTACATTAATCTGGTTGTTGCCGTTAAAAGTAGTTTTAATATATTGATGTACTTTTTTCAATTCCACAGCCATTGGCGTCATGCCACGGTAGGCCGTAACAACACCCTTTACACAAAAATCGTTATCGCTAAAGTTTTCGTCAACGGGGCCGCTTAGCGGGAAATCACCTCCATAAGCCATAATGCGTTTGCCGTTTTTAACGGTATCGATTGCCTGATCTATCCATTCCCAAACAAAACCACCCTGTAGTTTAGGGTTGTTCTCAATGGCATCCCAATATTCTTTAAAATTACCCAAACTGTTACCCATAATGTGGGCATATTCGCTCATAATAAACGGACGGGTTTCTTTATCCTGTTTTGAATAACGTGGCAGATAATTTGGCGAAGGATATTGCGGAACAATCATATCGGTATTGAAGTCGCTCTCTGCCCTTTCGTACTGTACCGGACGGAAATCTTTTCCTTTAAGCCATTGGTAAGCTTCGTAAAAGTTAACACCATTACCCGCTTCGTTACCTAAGGACCAGGTAATGACCGATGCGTGGTTTTTATCACGCTCGTACATTCTGGTAATGCGCTCAAGATGAGGAATACGCCATTGTTTATCGTTAGCAAAAGTCGTTTCCAAACTGTAATAACGGCCATGTGATTCGATATTGGCCTCGTCGATGACGTATAAACCGTATTCATCGCAAAGCTCCATCCAATAAGGATCGGGTGGATAGTGAGAATGACGAACAGCATTTACATTCAGTTTCTTCATCATTTCCATATCTTTCTCCATATCGGCATGGGTTAAAGTATGGCCTTGTGTGGCATTATGTTCGTGCCTGTTTACACCTTTTAAAAACACACGTTTACCATTAACCAATAAATCGCTGCCTTTAATTTCTACCGAACGGAAGCCCACGCGTTGTGGAATTACCTCGATTATTTTATTGTTTTTATCTTTTAAAGTGATGTAAAGTGTATATAAATAAGGGATTTCTGCTGACCAGTTTTTCACATTACTGATCTGTGTTTTAAAAGAAAGATCCGTTTTATAATTGCCTAATACTTTTTGAATAGTAGTCGCATCTTTCCAGACATTATTTCCTTTAGCATCAACTAAATCAAGCGCTACATAAAAACTATCCGGGCGACTGTGGTTAGTACGCTGATCGATTTTATAATTTTCTACCGCTAAATCTACATTTAACAATCCGTTGGTATAGGTAGCATCCAAATTTCCAATAACTTTGAAATCGCGGATATCTAATTTTGGTGTTGAATATAAATAAACCTCACGCTCTATTCCCGATATGCGCCACATGTCCTGGCATTCTAAATAGGTTCCATCGCTCCATCTGTACACTTGCAGTGCGATGGTATTTTCTCCAGGTTTAACATATTTGGTAATATCGAATTCTGCAGCCAGTTTACTATCTTCACTATACCCCACTTTTTTTCCGTTTACCCAGATATAAAAAGCAGATTTTACAGCACCTAAGCTGATAAACACCTGTCTACCGCTCCAATTAGCCGGAATATTGATTTTCTTCCGGTACGAACCTACCGGGTTATTATCTGCAGGAATATCGAATGGTGGGTTCATTCTGGCTCCGGTTAACTGACGGCCAGCAAATTCGTAAGGTTGATTTACATAAATTGGGGTACCATAACCATTAGTTTCCCAATTGGCAGGTACTTTAAAATTATCCCAGCCTTTATCATCAAAATCTAATTTGTAGAAATCCGTAGGTCTTTTACGTGGATCTTTTACCCAGTTAAACTTCCAGGTACCATTTAATGATAAAAAATATTCTGATTTTTCTTTAGCTCTTTTAGTTGCCAAATCTTGATTTTCGAAAGCAAAAGCCGATGCCCGCATAGGCAAGCGGTTTACTGAAACCACTTCGGGGGTTTGCAGTTCGGAAGGCAGATCTTGTGCACTGATTTGCCCCGCAATAAATAATGATGTAAATAAAATGGTTAATTTTCTCTTCATTCTGTGTGTATAATTTATTTTATTGATCCAAATTACTGATGATTAACTGATAATGATAAAAATGTTTTAGCGCAAACGTTTGAGTTTTAAATATGTTACCGAAAATTTAGCGATAGATTGAACCGGAATAATAAATAAACACTTGCTTTATATAGAGCCTAAAATATAAAAACCCCTTTGCCGCCTCCGGCGGCAAGGGGCTCACTAACTAAACTAACTACTATCTTTGAAATTCTAATTTGCATATGCTAAATGATGGCTACCATTCATTGCCTTTAATTATTAAAAATCTTAATAATATTTCTTAAAAATCGTTTAAGCAAAGAGCTTTCTTCTGTCACTATTTCAACATCTGCTTGCATCCCATTCTTTAGTGAAATTTTATATTCAGCCTCTTTATTCTCTATTCTTTCAAAATCTATCTTAGCTAAGAATACACTATCCTTTATGGCAACGTCAGAAATGTAGCTCACTTTTGCCCTGATTAACCCATATTGTTCGAAAGGAAAACTCCTCATTTTAACCAATGCTCTTTGTCCAACTTTAACTTTCCCCATATTAAATTGAGGAATGTAGACTTCTCCAAAAAAATCAGCACTTAATGGGTTGATGATAAAAATCTCTTGATTTACATTTACGGTTTGATTTTCCTGTAATATTCCGGCATAACTAAGTTTCCCATTTATAGGTGCTTTAACGATAAATTTATTAACCCAGGCTTCTGTTTCGCTCAATATAATACCCAAGGATTGCAAGAACTTTAATCTTTCATCCTGTATGATATGCTCAAGCTCTAAAATCTCTTTTCTTTTATTTGCATTGAGGCTTTTGTTATTTAATATAGACGCTTCAGATTGTTGAAGCGGATATTTACTGGCGAGATATTTGTTTTCCTGTTGTTTATATTCATTATTAGAGATAACACCTTTTTGAAATAACTTTTTATAGGCAAAAAACTCTTCTTCGGTATTGGCAAACTCTTTTTCCTGGATTTTTCTTTGCACTAAGATCTGAGATTTCATTTTATCGATTTCTATTAAATCTTTTTCTAAATACCTTTTCTTATTCGAATAATAACCGCCATTTTGAGCAGATATATATTTTAAGTATTGCTCGTAAAAAACCTGGTAAGCCGCCTGAAGCTCACCCAAATTCAATTGGTCAAAATTTACTTCCTGAATACTTTTTTTTGCAATAAGCTCATCATTTAAAAGGTGAAGCTGCCTATTAAATTTTAAAACATCATTATGGGCTGCAACACTCTCAATAAAAGCAAGAGGTTCACCTTTGTTAACATAAGCTCCTTCCTTGACTAACAATTCTGTAATTTTCCCGCCTTCCTTTGTATAAATGGCCTTCGGGGCATTTAATGAATTAACTTTCAGATTTGCTTTTACAATATCGGGGTACTGAACTATTGAAGAAACCGCGATAACGAGGACCAGGATGATAAATACCAGTGAGATCCCCCTTCTCAATATCCAAGAGGGAACTGCAGTAATGATATCATTAATTTCTTCACTATTTATTTCATAGTGTGAAGGTTCCACATTTTTCACCTCTTCCATTACACGCCAATTTCTAATTGATTTTTTACTAATTCAAAGTATTCTCCACTCGCATTAACCAACTCCCGATGCGTACCTTTTTCTATGATCCGGCCTTTATCTAATACGATTATATGGTCGGCATTTTTAACGGTACTTAAACGGTGCGCCACCACTACAACTGTACGGCCTTTGAAAAAAGTTTCTAAATTTTTCATAATTACCTTTTCGTTGTTAGCATCTAACGCATTGGTTGCTTCATCAAAGAAAATATACATCGGATCTTTATAAACTGCCCTGGCAATTAACAATCGCTGTCTTTGTCCTTGGCTGATCCCATTACCCGCAGCACCTATTTTAGTTTCTACCCCTAGTGGTAGTGTATCAATAAAATCGCCAATGTTTGCTACATCGATGGCATGTTGTAACTTAGACCTGTCGGGGTACTCATCTCCTACAGCAATATTTCTGGCAATGGTATCTGAAAAAATAAAGCCATCCTGCATCACTATCCCACACTGGCTTCTCCAATATTTATATCCAATTTGGCTAAGCGAGGTATTTCCAATTTTAATATCGCCCTTTTCAACATCATAAAACCTGAGTAATAGTTTTAAAATTGTAGTCTTACCACTACCACTCATGCCTACAATAGCTGTTGTTTTTCCTTCTGGAATTATTAAATCAATATCATTCAGTACAGGGTCGTTACCAGCTCCCGGATAGGTAAAACTTAATTTTTGTATGTTAATTGTTTTTTGGATGGGCAATTCATAAATAAATTTTTTATCTATTGGTTCTTCATCTTTAAGCTCATGAATTTCATTTAATCTTTCTAAGCTTATTTTAGCATCTTGATAAGCCTGTAGAAAACCTAATATTTGTTCCACAGGAGAACTTAATTGTCCAACAACATACTGTACGGCCATCATTGCACCAAGTGTGAGGTTGCCATCTATAACAGATTTAACTACAGTGAATGTGATAATTATATTCTTGCCCTCGTTAATAAAGAAGGCACCAAATCTTTGATACTGCCCAAGGGCCAAACTTTTTACACTAAACTTAAACAGGCTTGCCTGAATCCGCTCCCACTCCCACCTTTTTTGCTGTTCGCAGTTGTTTAGTTTAATTTCTTGCATCCCGCTGATTAGCTGCACAATATTTCCCTGGTTCTCTGAAGAAATATCGAAACGTTTCATGTCTAACTCACGTCTTTTTTTAAGGAAGAACATTACCCACAAGCTATATAAGATACTACTAACCAAAAAAATCATAAAGATGTTTAAGTTGTAATAAGCTAAGACGAAAGCAAAAATGATTAGGTTAAAAGACGTAAAAATTGTATTGAGGGATGGGCCGGTTAGAAAACTCTGAATTCTACTTTGATCACTCATTCGCTGCATAATATCACCAGTCATTTTTGTTTCGAAAAAATGCATTGGTAATTTCATCAATTTGATCAGAAAATCGGTTAAAATGGAGATATTTAGCCTGGTAGTCATATGCAGGAGTATCCACGATCTAATGAAATCGACACTCATTCGACCTAGAAATAGCATTGTTTGTGCGATAAGCACTATATAAACAAAGTTTAAGTTCCTCGTATTGATGCCTACATCTACTACTGATTGGGTTAAAAAAGGCAAAATGAGTTGTAATAAACTTCCTACTAATAACCCAAGAAATAATTGTAAAATGAGTTTTTTGTATTTATACAAATAACCCAGCATGTAGCTGAAATTAAGCCCCTTATCTGGATCACCTCCCTGGTTAAAAAAAGAAGGTGTTGGAGATAGTAATAAGGAAACACCATCTATGTGGGACTGACCAGTACCATTAACCCAATATTTGATAAACTCTGATTCTTTATAATTAATTAAGCCTTTGGCGGGGTCTGCAATATGGTATATCTTTTTTCTTGGTGATTTAGTTGTTATTTGATGGAGTACAACAAAATGCTTTTGTTTCCAATGTAAGATTACAGGTAGTTCAACTTCGTTTAATTTTTCTAAACCTAATTTTGTTCCAAATGTTCTAAATCCGATTTTCTCAGCAGCCTCGCTTATTCCCAACAGTGATACGCCTTGTTTATTTATACCAGATATTTCCCGTAATCTTTGCAAACTATAATTACGCCCATAAAATTTGGCAATCATCCGTAAGCATGAAGGGCCGCAGTCCATTTGATCAAGTTGTTTAAAAAAGGGAAATTTTTTCACTTAGCTATTGGTTAATTAAAATGTGGTGTTACTTTAAAAAGACTATAATTAGACAAAAAGAAACTCAATAGTTCCCTTCCCTTATCGAGATTTAACCAGTAAGGTAACTTGGCATTTGCAATCTTCGAATGGTTAAACATCTCTTCTAAAACTTGTTGCTTCTCATTATAGGTTTTGTCCAGATTAATTTGAATTTCACTCAGCCTATTGAAATAACTTTCAAATTCAGTAATCCACATTGGGTGATCATATTGTGTTACTACCATCAGTAAATTAAAGCAAATAAGTCTATGCAACGCAATTTCTGCACTTGCGGAGCACTTACCCGACAAAAGGTGTTGGTAAAACGATCGGAAATTATCAATTGTGGCGTAAAATGCTGTCTCGAATATTTTTTCGAGTTTTGTTTGGCCAACTAAATGAGAGATTTTTAACATCACCCTGGTGATATCATTCAGCTTATCTATTGATAAACTCTTGCCATTTTTTATTTTTTTTAAATTTTCTGTCAGATACTTATTTAAGTGTCTGGCTAATAATTTTACACATTCGATATGAATAAATTGCCTGTAATAATGTGCACCTACATTTTTACTTTTACTTCTAATTAAATGATAAATTGTTAAGCCAAGTAACTCATCAATATCATAGCGTTTGTTACTCAGGTTAATTAAAGTTCTTTTATAACAGTTATCATCCAAATCTTCCAAAACATCATCGGTATTAATATCGAGAAAACCTTGCTGCATGCAATATTCTATCATCCATCCTATACCTGTCAGTCCGGTGTTAAATGTATAATCTGTTAAATCACCCATCTCTTCGCCCAGTTGGTCTAATAATTTTTCTGAATTCTCCTTCAGTCCTTCATCGCCAGAAATTCCGCCTAAAACAAATCCGCATAATATCTGGTTTGCCAGACCACTTTTTATACCAAGATCTAATCTTTTATCCATCTATTTATTTGGTTAATATGAAAAGTGTTGAATTATTTATCTGGTGGGTGTCCGTAGTGAGGCCTAATCCAGCTACGAATTCCTCATAGTGATGGGAGCCTTGGGATTTTTTAAGTAAAAAATCTTTTTTTATGAAGAGTAGGCTTTTAGGTTGATTTTTAACAAGTTCAAATTTGTTAAGGTTCATTGTTAATAAATCTTCATCCAGTATATCTATAAACGCCTTTGTGAAAATTAAATCTATTTTTTTAACAACAGATGATGTTGCCCACCTAAAATTTGCTGCATTAGCTTTTAGGATATTTAAATTATTGAGGAGGTCTTTTTCACTCAACAGGTATTGAATTGGCCAAAATATTATTTCAGTATAATGCGCATCATTAAGTTTTTGTCTTAGGCGTTCAAAATCTAGAAATTCATTATCATTACCACCTAAATCATTAACATTAAATGGGATACCCTTAAAGTCTTCTAAAATAATATGAATATTACATTCTAATTTTTTGTTAATGTATTGTTGTAATCCGAGTAAACAGTCTAAACTGCTTTTTTGATATTTATCAACAACCAGAACAATACAAGTTTGAGGTATCTGAATCCTTCCCTCATCCAATTCTGTCCTTATTTCTTCTATGGCATCTAAAATTTTATAACTACATACTTTTTCTGAGATGCTATTGAGTTTTTGGTCGTACCATGGCTTGAAATTAATGTATTTTGTTTTTTTAAAAATACTATCATCATAATGTTGATGGCCTGAATAATGAAAAACAGCTAATTTTTCCCATTTCTCTATAGGGCTATTTGGCCAGGAAAATTCCAATTCTGAATGGATATGAACCTTGCTTCCAAAATACCATAAATTCCACAGAACAGCCCACATATCTGCGCACCATGCCTGTATACCACGGTCTTCAGTCCGGTAGCTTTTCCGCTTCTGGTAATCAGAAAGCCATAACTGTTTGTTAAAACCATTCATTATATCGAACAAGGCTTCACAATCGGCCTCTACCTTTTCCCAAAATTGGTAAGTCAAATTTTTCAAAATATACTGCGCACCACCGCTATTTTCATCATTGGCAATTATTGTAGAAACAGGAATACCCACTATTGTGGCCATTTCTTCCAATAATTTTTCTGAACCTGATTTAATGATGTATGCACTATCTAAATAACTTCTGGTATCCGAAACATAACATACACCATTTTCGTATAACTTTCCTATTTGCGGCACCCTACTTAGCAAAACATCCGAATCATGATAAAATATAACTTCGTGTTGAAGAGAAACCATCTCTCCGAAATGTTTTTTTATAATGTGTGGCCTTATTGACGAGGTATATTTTCGTTTATCTCTTGTGTCTGTATAAATAAAGAAATTAGCGAGATGCTGATAGGATTGAATAAAATCGTCAAACTGCTTTTGTAAACCAACCTTAGGATCAACCCCTACCAAAACATGAATTGCTGATTTGGGAATACCTAATGAATTAAAATTTCGCAATTGTATTTCTAATTGCCAAATAAAATAAATAGAATCGGGTTGTGCTGAAAGATAGATCATAATATAAAAGAGTTAGCCTAAGCTAACCCTTATTTGATTTTATTTAATTACCAGTTACAACCGTAGATATAAATATTGTGGGTAGAATTATAGCAAATGGATTGCGATGGAGACCATGGCGCTGGGCCACAACTACCATCTACATAAGCCTGAGTACCAACATAGTATTGTGAGTGTGGTCCATCGGTAGGAATTCTGCAACTGCCACCGCTCCCACCTTCATCTTCGCCAACAGTTGTAGTTGTTGTTATTGGATCACCCGGATCTGGAGTAGTTGGCCCGTCGCCACCCAATACATTTTTTAATTGTTCGCGAGACAGTGGTTCCATACCCGATAATTCAATTTGGCTTAAGCTAATTTTTTTCATTTAATTTAAAATTTAAGAACTTACGTTCTGGTTGCGTTATTAATGATTTATGTCTACAGCTTAGGTTGTAGTTACCGAACTAGTATGTACAGCCTGGGTACATCATCGCTCAATTAGTGCTAATTTCCTGAGGTTTATATGTTGGTTTGTTTTAAAATTATTTTTGTTTTGGCGTTAATACAGTTCTACCCTGTTATTTAATTCGCCAAGATCATTGTTAGTTCATCGATACGGTAATTTTCAGTTAGTTTGTAACCGTTAACATAAACCGTTGGTGTTGCCCTAATTTTCATCTTTTCGCACCACACTTGCATTGCTGTGATTTTACTACCATACTGTTTTAAATCATCAGAAATAACATGTTTCGCCGCGAATTTGTCGTAATCTTTTATTGGCGCATTGTACCAATCGTTTAATGCTAATTTCAAGTCAGCTTCAGATCTTGTTGCGGCTATTGCCAGGAAATGCCTTACAGGTGCCGCCCGTAAATCTGCTTCATGATCGTAAGCAGTAAATATTATCCTCAATCGAATATCATTACTACCCTCTGCCAAAGACTCGAGATGTGGATGTGCTTTTGAGCAAGGATTGCAATATGGATTACATACTTTAATAATTTCGTATCTGGCATCCTTTTTACCTATTATAATGCCTAAGTCTTCTGGTAATTTTGGTATAGCATTTTGCTGTTCCAGTGAAGTCCAAAATACATTTCGATTTAATTTTAATTTTACCCACTTTTTTTGATACTGCTGCCCGGTTTTGGCTTTCTTGATTGTAGGAACAATAAAGTTTGTGATGAGTAAAACTGAAGTAAAAATTAATCCATATTGAAAATAATCTATCAATGAGGCTAACTCAAGTAACGACGCATGGTTGTTTAAAAGATGGATCAAAAATTGCACAAATAAAACAGCCTGAATTACCAGGCACAAAGCGCACCATTGTTTAGCAATTTTTAGTTGGTAGTAAAGAGAGTAACAAATGTAAGCCACACTTAAAAACGAAAGTACAGCTGATATGCCCAGGTATCCCTGGCTTGACACCCCAAATATTTGTAGAAAAAGGCTAGAAAAGAAATAGCTAAACCCAATTATCGACCAGCTGAGGCCTAAAAATTTAGCGCCTTTAGAATTTAATACAGCAGAACAGTTAACCTTTTTCCCACTTGAACACATTTCCTTCAAGAAAGGGTTTTCTAATTCCATATCCAGCGCCAGGATAATACCAGAGACAATGGTTCCTGTAAAATTGAGTCCCCATAAGGCTAAATAGTAAAGATTTACTTTTTGCTCATCATAAGAAAGGACTACACCAGCAACAGCAAAAAAGATAAGCAGGAATATCGGACTTCGATTTATAACAGAAGCTAATAATTCTGCCTTTCTTTTTTGTTTATAATTGGTTTCTTCAGCGTTTTGGCCCTTTTCTACAAGAAGAATAATTCCAAGTTCAATTTTGTTAAACTCTTCTGCATTCATCCTTACCCATTTCAATTCTCTGGGATGAAAAAAATTCACTTCATTTTCTTCAATGTTATTAATTAAAGTAAAAAAAGGTTTTTCCCATCCCTCCATTTGAATTGAAGCAATAAAAGGGATTTCGAAATCTTCTAGATTAAATTCTTCATTCCTTTGTATAGCCAGGCTTTTAATTCCAAAATCGTTTATCACATCTTTTATGCAAAGCAGAGATGGAAAATCAGGATGGAAATTAAGTTTTTCTCTTATAGAAGTATCTGTCACACTAACACCAACCTCTTTCAGCAAAACCTTAATAACAGTAAATAAATTGTCATCTCGCTGACGGAGTTTGTTGAGAGCGTTCATAAATTAAATTGTTATCAGAATATGCCTTGGGTTTATTTTAAAAATTCTAATTCAAAGTTTTTAAGGTACGGTTTACCATCAAAACTAAAATCGGGAAGAATATTGATTTTCATCCAATACAAGGTTAATGCAGATACGTCGCTCACTGTTGATGGAATTGACAATGTTGAAGTAATAGGTTCAGCAGTTGTTCCTGGAGGATATAGTGAGGCTAAACTTCCCCATACATAAGGACCCGCTAAAACCATTCCGTATCCTGTAGGTGCTTTATTAAATAATGATCCTTCAGTTCCTTCATCTACTGGCCAGAAACCAATAAGATTTGTATAATTAGGATGCTTGGTAATATCTTTCAAATCTTTATTTGCCGAAATTACAGTTCCATCCAAAGCAGTATTAAAATAGCACAAATTGGCAGCATAAAAGTCTGCTGCACCACTTCCGTCTACCTTAACGAAACCGATTTTTAAAGGTTCTGCTGTAGTTAAGCTTTTATGTCCATTAATATTGCCGCTATTATTAAGTACTCCATCCGTATAGGTTGTTAATGTTCGGGTAGTAGCATTTACACGCTTAACAGTGAAAGTTAAAGTATGCCATGCTAAATCAGCTAATGGGCTACCTCCAGAAATCTGCGTTCTACCTGTACCAGAACCATTTTGCGTGCCACCTACTGAAACTGTCCAATTGGCATTATCAGTAAAAAGTAACCAACCTGTTTGCGTAGTTCCATCTATTCCCACACTCTTAGATAAAAATGCTGGATAACGCGTATTCGAATTAAACTTTACCTGAATCTGCACAGTAAAATCTTTATCGGTACCTGCATCATACAGTCCGTTATCGTTTGGCACGGTAGCCAGTACGGAAGTATTATTAAATCTTATGGTATTAAAACCCGATTTCTTTAATTCAAAAGGTTTAAAAGATGGATTGTATAATAGCGTAAAGCCATTTGTAGGGTTTGCGCTACTACCGCCATGATTACTGGTCACGATTACAAGCCATTCCTCGTTTGCAAAATTCTTCCTGGCCTTTAATGCAGTTAAAATATTACCCACATATTCATCTGCCTTAACAATTGCATTTTTATAATTGGCATTGGTTGCCACATAACCACCATTGTCACCAGCAGCTTCTACATCTCTAAAATTCACAAACATGGTACCTAAGCCTGCCTGGTTATTCAGAATACTGATTGTGCTATCTTTAACAGCTAAATCCGTTGATACTACAGGCAAAAAGTCTGCATTACGCATATAGCTACGCAGATTAGCCCATGGCGTAACAAAAGCTGTTTTTACAGATTTATACTGGGTAACATAATCGAATACATTACGATAAGAAACAATTGGTGCATGGGCATTATTCCCGGTTTGGCTCCTTTCAAAATTATCGTTGCTAATCTGATGTTTTGAAAAACCTGTACCAGTTAACATGGATACCCATCCGGCAGCATCTGAAGAAGTTTTTAAAGTATTGTAAGAATACTTAGCGTTTTTTTGCAATGTTGCAATATTGGTTGGTGCAACAGTTTGCAGTTCGGTACCTGTTAAACCATCAATACTAATCACCAATACCTTACGCTGACCAACAGAGAGCGGTTTCAGGTCTTCGTAAATAGCTGAAGGATTATTGTATTTTTTGCAACCCGTGTAGCCAAATAAGCCTACTGCACAAAAAATTAAAAGTATGTTATATATTTTATTGTTAATTTTCATAATAAGCGCCATTAAGGTTTAATTAGATTGCATTCTGATAAGTTAGCATAGGTAGCATTAACCCCGCTTTTAATCACCACCTTTATAAACTTTGTACTTATGTTACCGGCCGGGAAATTAAAATTGTAAACTGCGGTATTTTGTGGTAAAGTGGTAGTGCCAACGCTCACGTAATTTACATTATCGTTACTGGCAAATATTTCTACATCTTTTACATACCCTCCACTATTATTTTGTCTTTGTGCAAAGGTTACACCTTTAACTGCAATCGGCACTGGCGATCCGGTACCTAATACAATATTGATAGGATAACCTACAGTATTGGTTGGTGTTGCTGTACCATAGTTAGAATGCCAGTAAGAAGAAGCACTTACAACACCGTCTACTAATGCAGCCGCAGTTCCGTCACCTGTATAAAAGGAACTAACTGATACTACCGTAGTATTATAAGTAATGGTCCCTGTACCACCAGTTTTATTTAAGGGATTATAGGTCCATATTGCGGTTTTTAAAAGTGGGTATTTTGCATTAACCTTTGCCACTACTGCATCACTAACGCTAATTCCCCATGCGCCAAAAAACGGAGACAAATCTGTTTTGGTATAATCAGAAAGCTTTTCGTACACAAAATTATGCTTCGTAATATCGCTAGAATTTAATCTATCTGCATGGCGGGCTTCTGAATAAAGATAAGTCATTGCACCATAACCATATTTTTCAAAAATCTGTACAAAAGGTGTCATTTTCATAAACGGCGCTTCATCTACTGCGTTCATGGCCGCATCGGTATCGAAATTTTTTGCTCCGCTACCGCTGGCATAAGTAATTGCCTTAGGGAAACCGCTTGAAACGGCCGGGTGTAGAATATTATAATTTGCACCAATTCTATTAGCTACTTTAAAGCTGAACAAGTTATTAGTCGTTTCGCCTAAAGTGCTCCAGCTCCATACGCTACCCTGCTGACAATTATGTCCAAATTCGTGGTAAGAACCCCATTGCCCTTCACTGGTGCTCAAGCTTTTCACACTTGTAAAACTTCTGAACCACTCACTATCATTAGTACCAACAAAAGGAAATCCATTATGGCCATAACCATTAGTTAACTGGATATCTAATACACCGCGCCATTGACTTTGCGGACTACGGTCTCTGATATCAGGAGCATTATCTGATAAACCCATCCAGGCGTTATAATCTAAATCGAATACATCATTCCATTTAGTCAAGGCTAAGGATGGATTGGTAAAAGGCTCTACAGAATTAAATGTAGCGATAACCTTATCTCTCGGAATTGTAAAAATAACCCGTTTAGCCCTTAATTCTAACCAAGGTACTTGCGAGGCTTTTACTTTAGCAACCCAATCCGCATCAACACTCTGGCCCAAGATAAAATCAGGAGATACTACGGCACCGCTAATACTAAAAGTAACAGGATTAGCATAGGCAAAAGAAGCCAATATATATATATGCCCACCATACAAGTTGCGTATATAATTAACTCCTGCAACCAATAGCTTTCTGTTGTAAATTACCGGATCGCGCAACAATGGAGATTTACCTCCAAGGTTATCGGTATGTGCCCCTATTTGTACAGTTAATCCCTCTACTCCTGCAGGAACTACCAATTTAATGAGTTCGCCAGGAGCGGCATAATAACCTGTACTATATTGTGGAGAAGGTGCAACCGAAATTCTTAAATTCTGTGCAGTTTGATCGGTAAAGTTAAGATCCAAAGTAAACTGGGCGTCTTTAACCCTAGGCTCTGATTGATCTACCAAACCAGGGAATACCCTGGCCTTAGCATACATAGACTTATCTATTACTTTCATATTGGTATCAACAGTTCCTTCTGCCACATTCTGTGAATCATCTGGATAGCCGTCTGGTACCTCGTAGCCATACTTTTTACAGGCTGTAAATGCCACTAAAAGAGATAGGCCAAATATTTTAGTTAACTGATTAATTTTCATTTTATCAATTTTTAAGTTAATTAGTTGGTAATACTATTGTTGGGGTAAACAAATTACCCATTAAGCCCCATTGTTGCGGTACAGCTATATTTAGCCAGTTGTAAATTAATACTGGAATATCAATACCATTTGGAACATTTTTAAAGGCCAGATCGGTAATATTACCACCTACAACAGGCGAAACTTCAAGAAAATATGCCCAGCTTGCACTTCCGGTTACTGCAAAGTCTTTTTTCGCTGCTGAAAGATCTTTTAATACCAGACCAGTACCTTCGTTTGATGGCCACCATCCCAATAGTTTATCAGGGTTAGGCGCTGTAAATGAAATCTCCTTTTTCATATTGGCGATCAGATCGGCATCGGTCATGGCAATATTATAAATAGCCATATCCCTAAACCATAAATCAGTACCATCCGTTGCAACTGTTGCTTTTCCGGCCCCCATGTGTAGGGCAGCAGGGTTAGTTAAGTTTTTACCGGTAATATCTACGCTGGTAAGTTTTTTGCCATCCTGAAATAAAGACACATAACGTACAGCTCCTTCATTAAATAACTTAAAAGCAAGTGTGTGCCATTTACCATCTCTAATTACTGCACCGGCCGAAATGGTATAACCACCTGCAAAACTTAAGTAATAAGAATCGCCCCAGGTCATTAAATCCCAGCCTGTACTGTTTAACCCTTCTCTGGCAGTATAGTTACTCATGTTACCGCAAAAATGGGCATAGTTACTAGCGCCACTTGCAGTGCTCTTAATTTTTAACACAAAAGTATAATCACCAGTGGTACCAAAATCACCAATATTGGCATCAGAAAGTACTGCCACCCCATTGTTTGCTACAGTTGAAGTTAGGCGAAGTGCCGAACCTGTAAAAGGATAAGAACTTGGATCTGGTTGATTAACCAATGTTTTTGAAAATCTTGGGTTATAAAATGCTACATAGGTATTTCTAGAAGGATCGTTGTAAATATTAGAACCTGCACCACCGCCTGATACACCACCACCTTTGTTAGAAGCGACAACGATTAACCAGTTTTCGCCAGAATATCCTTTTCTAGCTTTTAATGCTGTTAAAATTTCGCCAATATACCCATCAATAGTTTGAATAGCAGTTGCATAAGCAGGCGTACTTGCAGTATAGCCATTGGCTGCACCTGCAACATCAGCACTATGAAATTGTGCTACCACCATGGTTGGATTATTTGTGCTTAGCTCTGCTACTACTCCAGCCTTTACTGCAGCATCATCAGATACGTTCTGTTTTATGGTTGCATCGCCAGCCAGCTTATCGTTAAAAAGTGGAGTTGATGCAATTGAAACAGTTCTTGATGAACTTAATGAGCTCTTAATACGTGTAAAAATTGTAGGCGTAGTTGCCAAATTAAGTCCGGCAAAATCCTCCGTAGTTACATTACTTTTAGTATAATCGTAGCCCGTAAACATATTAGTCCATCCGGCTGCATTCGTAATAACATTTCGCTTATCATCAGCAAGTCCATCAAAAGTATATAATGCTTTAGCATTGATAGTTGCAATATTGGCAGGTGCAAGTGTTTTAATTGCTGCTCCAGTTACGCCATCTAAAACAATGTAAAGCACCTTTTTACCGGCACCCAGCCCTGCAGTATCATTTTTAAAAGTTTGTGGCAATGTATTTTCAAAATCCTTATTACACCCGGTAGCCATAAGGATAAGCCCAAATACCGAAGCTAAGCCAAAGCATTTTAGGGCAATAGTTAATGTAAATCCTTTTTTCATATTCATTATGTTTGAAACTATATTGATCAATTAGAAAAAGTTAGGCGTAATAAGTTGCGTGGTAAAAAGGTGTTGAAGCGCAAAATATCTCCTACCAAAATTACTTGCGAACCAGTACTGATTGAAGTTTCGAGCATATCGTAAACTGTACCTTGAAAACCTCCTGTATTATTATAACCAACAGCCAATTGTCCATTGCTTTCTAATACCATAAATCCTTGCCGTAAATAATCGCCGTATTTGTTAAAAGAACCGCTAACAATTATTTTACCGTTATTAAGCTGCCCTACGAAAGTAGCTATGCCCCCTGTTATTGGAAGCGGATTAAACGTAGTAACGTTAGAACCATTTGCATTTAGTAAGTTAACACCAGCAGATGCTTTTCCGTTAAAGCTGGTAAATGTGCCTGCGATTACAATTTTATCGGTATTAGCATTGTATCTGATCGAGTAAATATCTCCATTTGCCGCTGCCCCTACACTAAAGCTGTTATCTACACTGCCATCTAAGTTTAACCTCACAATTCTATTGGCCTGTACACCATTAAATGTGGTAAAAGTACCCGCCAGGATCAATTTTCCATCGGCCTGCATCATAGCATCTAAAATTACCCCATTTGCACCTACAGCACTCTGGCGTGTAGATTTGTTATAATGAAAGGTCGAATCCATCGTACCATCCATATTTACCCTGACCATTTGGCGCATTCTGGTTAAATCGTAAACCTTTTCATCGTAACTAGAGTTTGGCAGATACATTCGTTTATAATTATTAAAACTACCAACAAGGTAAACTTGCTCGCCAAAAACGAATGTTTTCCTAACTGGCCCATCTACACCGGCATTAAATGCACTGACAGTATCACCATTTTTATAAATTTCCTGTGGTTTTGGATTAATAACATTGGTAAGCACCAAACTATCCAATGATCCAGTGGTATTTAACCTTGCCACATTATTTAACGTTTGACGGTTCGGGCGTGTAGAATTAAAAGAGGTAAAACTACCACCAATAATAAATTTACCAGCCTGGCTACCTGTTGCAATTCTTGTAATCGAATTAATGTACTTGCCAGCACCACCAGCTGCTTTACCAAAAGCGACTCCACTTGTGGTATAAGCCCCATCTCCGGTTATTTGAGCAATACCTCCTATTGGCACTTTCTCTGTACCTTTTAATTCGAAATTATTAAAGGCTCCACCTACAAAGTAGTTACCGTTTGCTAAGCCCTCTATATCATACACAGTGCTCATACCCGTACTATTTGTTGCGCCATTAATTACCTTCCATGTAGGATCTACACTTACCTTACCCCCCACTTTAACCAATGGGCCAAAAAAGCTTTGTCCTTGTGAGGTAATCCACATACTACCTGTACTGGCAGTAATTGGAACCTTAAAGGTTAATGTGCTATCGTTAGTTGATCCTGTAACCACCTCGGCTTCAACTTCATTTACGTATACTTTAAAATCGTTGATATACTTATTCAATCCTTTTACCTTTACGCTTAACACCTCGCCCGCATTTACCACATCTGGTTCGATAGTTTTAGTAACGAAAGTAATATCCAAAGGTTTTTTACCCCCGGCGTAAGGATCTTCTGTTAGACCATTCTGTTTTTTGCAGGAAACAAAAGTTGCTGTCAGGCATATTGCCAAAAACAAATGGGCCTTAAATTTATATTTTATGTTATTTAACATTTTTATTCAATTTACGAGTGAAATATTAAACTATGGCGTTGCCGGATCTATACCTGCCGATATGGCCTGTTCGATAAACGTGTATGTATTAAAGCCAAAATTGTGTTTACTCTTGGTTAACACATGTAAAACACCGTTTGTAGGCTGTATATCAGAAGTTGCTACCGGAATATTAATCAATGACACCTGTGGGTTCGATAAATCAGGGATATAAGCCAGGTATAACTGGCGATAGCCTGCATAGGAAACTCTTGATATTTCTGCTCCCGCAGCATTGTAGACTACAGCATCGTTAAAAATTACACCAATATTCATAATCCTGTTCCCATAAGAGGCATAACCCTGGCCTGGATAAGCCAGATAAGATAATGTATCGCGCTGTGGATAATCTTTCAAGCGGCTCGCGCCTTTAAAGATATACTGAGAAAGTATATTCTTCCATACCAAAGGTTTGATTTGTGAAAGTTTAGATACCGTATCTTTACCCTGTACCCTTAAATATACGTTTAATTGTTTAATTGATTTATAAATAGAGCCACTTGGCGGAGCAAAAAATGTGATATTTTCTTTGCTAACCACATCAGCCATACCTGCTAGTTTAATAACAGTTAGAGTAGAATCGAAGAATGGTTTTTTTTCTTCCATATACTGGAGTATGTTTCCATTATATTTTGCATCATGAACCCCAGTTTCCTGATAGTATTTCTTACAACTGGCTAATGCCAATAGCATACAGATTAGGGAAAATAATAGCGTCTTATCTTTATTTTTCATTGTCTTATATTTTAAAAGCTAATGAAGCTACCAGCAGGTATAAATTTGTTTACTGATAGTTGCATCATCCTATTAATTCCAAAAATTATTACCAATTAAATATGGGTTTGCACTACGCTCATCAGCACTAATGGTTAAAGGCCAGGTCCATGCACCTGCATTTAGGTTAGCAACTGAAATAGGTGATTTAGTAAAATCAGAATTTACAACCCGCTTTGTTCTTACCAGATCGAAAAAGAACTGCCCCTCGCCAATCAGCTCCCTGCATCTTTCTCTATATATTTCGTCTTTCAAATCTTGTCCGCTTAACACGATTGGAGGTGCAGCCGCGGCCTCTCTTACCCTATTGGTAAAATCTCTTGCTCCACCTTCATCGCCAAGTTCGGCAAGTGCTTCAGCAGTTAATAAATAACAATCAGGCAATCTGAAAATGATAGCACTATCGTCGCTCGTAACTGATATAGCAGAACCAGATCCCGTTGTATAAATATTTGCAAATTTTTTAAACTGGAAAGTACCTGTTCCTGAATCATAGTTTTCGAACCAGTTGGTTAACCTGGCATCAGGAATACCTGCAGGGTAAAGCTTACTGATATAATCTTTATTATAAGCCATAGAACTTGCCGTTTTAGTTACTGTACCACGGTAAGGATAATGTGAGAAATAATAAGAGAAACCTGCAGGTAAAGAAAAGCCTTCGCCGTAGTTAAAATCTTGTAATATGCCAAATAAATTTTCCGAACTCCGTCCTTTAAAAATTTTCAGCGTATTTTCTGAAGTAATTGGTAAAAGCTTATAATTGGTATAGGTATCCAATTCTGTTGCCAATGTTTTTACAGCTTCGTAATATTTTGTTTTATTCTCATTATCCCATGCTGCAGCCCACATATTTAAATGCATTAACAAGGCAACTGCAGTTGCTTTGGTAGGTCTAAAACCATTTGAAGAAACATCGTTATAAGTGGTAGGCAAATCAGCTTTAGCAGCTGTCATATCTGCTATGCATTTTTTCATTACTTCTACCTGAGGGGTTCTTGCTAGTGGTGTACTGTGATAAGCTTCTGTATAATAAACTGCATCACCAAATAACTTGCAGATAAACATATAACTCAGGTTACGTAAAAATACCGCTTCTGCTTTATACCTCCTTCTGTCTGCATCCTGCAAGCTAGAAGATGGCACCTTATCGATTTCGAAATACATGATGTTTGATGCAGCGATTACATCGTACCACTCTTTCCAGCTCATAATTTTTTTCATCAAATTATCATAACGGTTACCTCTGGAAACAATAAACTTCATATTGTTTCCAATTAAGGCGTTAAAGGTATTGGCTCCATCGCCATCTATACTCAATACATTTATACTATTACCCCGAATTTCTAATGCCGGGAAAAAGGCACGATCATCACCATTAAAAAATTGTGGTGTACCGGCTACTTTTGATCTTAACCGGGCATAAATGCCATTTGTAAATCCTTCTACCTCTTCGCGGGTTTTCCAAAAATTATTGCCTGACTGAGCTTCAATCGGTGTTACATTGAGAAACTTTTTACACCCTGCGGTGGTAAAAACCAATGCGGCAAACAGGATTATATATTTAATATTTTTCATTTTCTTAAAATTTTAAAACTCAATGTTTAAACCTAAAGTAAACTGTCTTGGAGATGGGTAACCTCCCGAATCATCTCTACCTAAACTGGTTACATTTTCAGGATTAGGACCAGTATAACGCGTAATAAAACCAAGGTTGGCAGCAGTAGCATTGATGCTTACCCTATTCATACCGAATTTACTGGTAAAGCTCTTATTAAAGATATAATATACTTTTATGGAGTTTAGTTTAAAGTATGAACCGTCTTCCTGGAATACTGTTTGATTAAGTCTGTATGGATCGATAATGCCCGCACGTACAAAGTCTAAAGGGTTTCCGTAAGTGGCTATATCACCAGGTGTACGCCAGTAGTTAAGTTCACTTAAAGGCACCAAGCTACCCGACTTAAGCGGATTGTTGTATGCCGGAGAACTGAAGTTTTGGAATTGCTTAGCTAACGGGTTATTAATAATATCACGAACTAAGGTAAAAGAGGTATTAATCTCTACGCTCCAGTTCTTCCATTGCAGGTAAGAATAAAATCCACCTGTAACTTGTGGTTGCGAGTTACCTGCAATTACCCTATCGTTACCATCCAGTACATAGTTACCATCTAAATCGGTAAAAATAGGATCTCCTGCCCTAAAATAATTTAATCGGCCAGTACCACCCACACGATAAGGTAAACCTGTATTCGGATCAACAGGTACCTGTGCATTGGTAGAATATACACCTTTGGTATTATATAGGTAGTTAGAAAGTGAGTTGGTACCTAAACGGTAATAAATATCCTGTCCTAAATCTCTATCATAATAAATTAAATCTCTTAAACCATCTGGCAGTTGAGCTAAAACTTCTCTGTTTATGGCAAAGTTCCCTGATATTGTCCATTTAAAAGGGCTGCTCGGATTTAATGGACGGGCAGTTGCCTGGAATTCCCAACCGTAATTTACGTTACTAATCTCATTTGAAGCAATGGTTGAGAATGAATTGGTGCCTGAGATATTTTTATACCTGAAGATATTATCGTTTTGTTTATAATAGGTATCAAAATTTAATGAAAAGCGGTTTTGAAACAAGCTAAAATCAACACCGGCATTATAAGTAGTAGCTTTAGTTGGCTGCAAATCTAAATTAGGCAACCTTTCCAGGTCTAAAAGTATAGAATTGCTGTTGTTATAACGCGGGCCTCCAGCATATTTACCATAGGCATCGAAAACACCTCCTACCGGCTGAATATTGGAACCATAACTTAAACGAATATCAGCATAATCAACCCACTTAACGTTTTCCATAAACTTCTCCTTGTTAAAGTTCCATTTTAAGGCTATTGATGGGTTGGCAATATAACGGGCATTTTCTCCGTTAGCAGAGTTTGCATCTAAACGATAGTTAAGGTCTAAAACATATTTTTGCCTATAGTTATAAGAAAATGCACCTGCGAAGGCTATACTTCTATCATCCCTATAATCAATAGTACCACCCAATGAGGTTAGATAATCAGTCATGTTAGTTAAAGGTCCTCTTAACTGATCGTTTACTCCTTTTTGGTTCAGAATCGCATCAGCCTTAAAAAAGCTCGAATTGATCTCGGTAAATGCAAACAAATTGAAGGTATGTGAATCTTCTCCGGCTGCATCTTTTAGGCCATAAACATAAGAAAACTGGTTACGGTTATATAATTTGGTAGCTCGATCGTTATAAGTATAATATTGAGATTGGTTACCATTTAACGCCGCTGGCGAAAAATTATCCTTTGTATTAGAGTTATTGGTATAGTTTAAGAAGGTTGCGATTCTGAAATTTCTAAAAACTTCGTATTCGGCATTAATAGTTGCAAAAGTTTGCAATGATTTATTGTCATTATCCGTTTCAAGCTGTGCCAAAACACCACTTTGTGATGAATAGAGCGATGGTGAAGGCAGTAATGTTGATGCCGTACCTGTAGTTGCTAAACCACTATTTAATAAACCATTACCACTCCCCGTTTGTACTTTTTGGATCGAGTTCTGTAACTGTCCAACCAATTTAAACTTCGGAGTTGGGTTATATTGCATATTCATATTCAAATTATATCTTGAATATCCCGTATTCTCTTGTATACCAGTCTCATCAAAAGCACCTAAGCCCACTTTATAGTTGAAAGCCACATCCCCGCCTGATATATTCACGTTATGGCTTTGGTTAAATGTATTTCTGTAAAAGAAAGATTGCCAGTCGGTAGAGTTATTAAAGTATGCATTTAAACTATCAGCCAGAATTGGTGAAGAGTTGATTAAATCTATTGCATGGTTATAAGTACTATCATTCTGCAAAATCTGCGAAATACGTAACAACCTTTCTCCCTTACCACCAATTACGGTACGTAACTGAGGTACCAAAGAGAAAAATGAGGCACCAGTGTAACGAACTACAGGCACTTTTGAGCTACCACGTTTGGTGGTAACCAAAATTACCCCATAAGCACCTCTCGATCCGTACAATGCAGTTGCTGCAGCATCTTTCAAGGTAGTAATATCTTCTATATCCTCGGGCGGAATCTGAGAAATTGGCGATACACCTGGTCCTGCCTGCTGGAAACCATAAGAATAATTGGTATTATCATCTACAGGTACGCCATCGATTACAAATAATGGTGAAGTAGGTGTTAAGAAACTAGAACTTCCTGAACCTGAAACATTGATGTTCGAAATACCCCGTAAGGTAATAGAGCCCCTGAAACCTGGTGCACCCGTACTATTCTGAATGTTCAAACCAGCAACTTTACCTTGTAAAAGTGACATTACATCACTTGCCGGCTGCCCCTGGATATCTTTACCTGAAATGGTTACTGTAGAGCCTGTTGTTAGGGTTCTTGTTTTTGTCTGATATCCCGCGGTAACAGTTACTTCTTTAAGCGTAGCATTATCGCCCTGTAATGTTAAATTAATTACTGTTCGGTTATTTACCTTGATGGTTTGTGTGACATAACTTAGGTATTTAAAAGTAATTTCTGCATTAGAAGCAACAGTTACCCTAAAGCGGCCTTCTCCATCGGTTTGACCTAAAACCTTGCCAGCACTTAAGATGCTTACGCCAGGCATGGTTTCTTTCTTTTTTGATTCTCCATCATAAACCGTACCTGTAACCGCAATTTGCTGTTGTGCGAAGGCCAGATTGTGCAAACCAAAAATCAATAAAATTACTATACTGTAAAAATACTTCATTGGAAATATATTTTGTTTTGATTTAGTTAGTTTCATCAGTCGTTATCAAATTTTGGTTTATCATTCTTAAACTGGAAGATAATTTCCCAATCGCCCTCTTCATAAATCTTAAAATTTAATGCGACATAACAGTGTAGCAGTACGGCACCAAAGGCCTGTCTGTCGAACCTGAATACGACCCTTGCAGCACCGCCATCTGTTGTCGTATATTTTGTAGGATACGCCGTTAAAGGAATTGGATAGGCGATATCAAATTTTACTTTATTGGCATCTTTTACCATATTAAAGCCATGTACAAGATTCCCCCAATCAGTTAGCGCAAACTTATTTGGATCGATGGTTTGTGCTAGTGTATCGACAAATTTGAAACTAATACTATGGCCTGAATAACCTGGCAAACCTTTTGGCAGTTTATTGAAAGTAACCCGTACATCACTTGATGATAAAAACTGATTGGTTTTAACACCAGTGATAAATACACCTGATGGACTTACAGAAGTAGAGGTTCCCTGACCAGTTATCGGATCAAGAGGTGAAGGTTCATATGGACGCTCGCGAAGTGGCGTAAGGCGCATATTCTGAAAATATTTTCGACCACCAGTATTCGACATTTCAACATCGAAAACATAACCAGAGTCTGGCTGGGCTTTAATCATATTGGAATTGGCTTCTGCCCACATTAAAAATTCGCCAGAGTGCGGACGCACCTCGAAAAGCGGATGGTTCTCAATTACACGCTTGGCTTCAATCTCAGCAAGCGATTTCTCCGTTCCATCATAAGCAGTTTTCCATACTTTTACCGGATAAAGTTTGGTTAACTCGGGAGCAGGCTCACCGCCAAAAGTACGCATGTTCACAATTTTAAAATCTAAAGGCCTGCTAGAGTTGCCATAGGTAAAATTGTTGGTAAATAATGTATTTCTGCCTAAAGTAGGCTGATAAAGGTACTGGGTATACTGACTATCACTAGCTATAGATAGTCTATTATCAGGTAAATTTTTCTTACACGATGTTAGCAGAAACATCAGGCTTGATAGCATGATACCCATACTAAGAATGTATTTATTAGTTTTCATCTTCATAAGGCTATTGAAATAATCTGGCTGTAAATTCATCAAATCCGAAATTGTGTAACGGACTCAAAATATTAATAGTAGCATTATCAGCCTGGATATTAACGGCATTTGTTTTTGTTGTTATCCAAGCCAGTTTAATAGTTGAACCATACATATCACTGTATTCGAGTGTTATAGCGCCACCACCTACATATCCTGAAGCATTTGATC
Organism: Pedobacter sp. GW460-11-11-14-TSB4; assembly: GCF_059423705.1. NCBI lineage: Bacteria > Pseudomonadati > Bacteroidota > Sphingobacteriia > Sphingobacteriales > Sphingobacteriaceae > Pedobacter > Pedobacter sp. GW460-11-11-14-TSB4. The sequence goes on along the minus strand of NZ_JBWKYI010000005.1, from coordinate 15,923 downwards.
TTACTGCTTTAATATGCATAGGGTAGTTAATGCCTATAGTATTTAGCGCAATGCCATCAACACTATTGATATATGCGGTGGTTGTTCTGTTACCCCTAATAATGTACTTAGAAAGCATATACAACAGTTGATCCGGATCAGCAGTGCTTAAATAAATTGGTGCTTTCCCTGCTGCCTTTCTGGCTTGGTTTAAATATTTTACCGATGCTGCAAAATTTTCGTTTACAGGTGCAAACAGCGTTATCTTTTGGTTGGTCAAAGAATCTTTTACAAATGGAAAACGATCTAATACCAGTAAAAGTGAATCAAAAGTATTAGGCTTCGATTTTAAATAGTCCAGCGCCGAGCCTTTAAACGTTTGTACCGTATTGGTATAATCGTAATAAGTCGAATCGCTTTTCTTGCAAGCACTTAAATAAATGCCCATTACCACTAACAGCAATAATAAGCTTCTCTTATATAATTTCTTTTTCATGATCTTCTTAATAGTTATTGCCAGTATGGATTTTGAGTAACCGATGAATTAGCGTTGATTACATCAGGAGAAACAGGCCAGTAAATACCACCAGCATTCTCGAACTGTTTAAAAGTAAGTGGCGTACCATTTTTCTTAATAAATGTGCCATTAGAATTTTTAATCCTGTTATATCTCACGATATCATACCATCTCCAACCCTCACCCATCAACTCTCTTCTCCGTTCTTCGAAAATGGCATCTATTAAATCCTTACCCGATGCCGGATCGTATACAATAGGTCCTCTTAAATTTGCTGCTCTGTTTAAGGCATTAATAGCTTCGGTACGTTGCCCAAGTACGGCACATGCCTCAGCCCTGAGTAAAGTAATTTCTTCTAAGCGGCTAAATACCATCGAAGAACTATAAAATGTAAAATTACCCTGAGTTTCTGCCTGTGTACCTACTACTTTAATTTTACTAAAGATGGGTTGTTCGGATGCAAAGTTTGTAAAGTAGTTGGTTCTGTAATATCCAGAGTTACCTATCACACCAAATCTTAAATCCTGCGGATCTGTAAATATTTTTAAAATACTATCCTTTGGTACAAACATTTCTGGTGTCTCTTTCGGAATAAATGGAGCAGCCAAAGTAAGCTGTTCGATATGTCCATTTGCTGTAGATAAACCATTACCCGCCTCAAAAGGGAAGCCTACCATTAAAGTAGCACGTTTAAAAGCGAACGGGCTATAGTAGTTGACGTTATTGGTAAGGGCATCCATATCGATATAATCTAAAGGATTAGCACCATCAACGTAATATTGAGTTGATTGATTATCGAGCACAAATTTTGAATAATTTGCAGCATCAAGGTAATTACCCTGCCAAGCAGCAATATGCGCTAAAATAATATAGGCTGATAATCTGGTAAAGATAATACCATTCCATGTTGGCCAGTTTCCACCATAATACAAGCCAGGTAATATCGGATCGGTACCACCATACCTGAAAGGAACAACCTGTGCTGCAGCCAATACCTCAGCAGTTGCGAATTGCAATACTTTCTCTTTATTTGTTCTTGGTAATTTTACAAAATCACCATCATGAGAAGAGGTTAGCAAAGGTACATCCCCCCAAATTCTTACCATATAAAAATAGGCAAAGCCTCTTAGCATTTTTGCCTGAGCAACATCTACGTTATTGTTTATTTGCGTATAGCGTGGATCTTTACCAACTATTTCTTTCGAACGCTCGATAAATATACTCGCTGCATTAATAGCTGCATAAAACCTGCGCCAGTTGGTAATACGGTTAATTACAGGATATTGTGCATTTAACTGCCCCGAAACAATAGATTTTAAATCTGCCCTGTTCGTTATCGCAAAATCTCCCTGGCGCAAATCGCCCATCAACCAATGTGTATTATCAGAAACTGTAGCAGAGCGCAATAAGCCATATACAGAAAGTAAATTTGCCCTTGCATCTTCTAAAGTTTTCCAGTTGCTTTCTTCTGTAGCTAATCTTACTGATTGTGTATCATCAATCTTCTTACAGGAGAAATTGCCAATACAAATTAAGCTTAATACAAAAGCAAGCGTAATTTTATGGCAGATACTAATTTTATAATTAGAATATTTCATATTAATAATAGTCATATTTTATAATTCCAGTTTGAAGCCAACAACAAATGTTCTTGGGATAGTGATATTTGCACCATCGTAAATACCATTGTAATTGATCAGTTCAGGATCAACACCCGAAAAGTCGGTTAACGTAAATACATTTAATGCAGTTGCATATAAATATGCTCTTCTCAATTTTCCACCTGCCTTTTTAAAGAAACCCGCTTTACTAAAATCGTAACCAAGGGTAACTGATCTTAATTTAACATAAGAAGCGCTTTCTAAAAACAAATCCTGATCGGTACGATAGGCATCTACAGGACTCCAAGGATTATATATTGGATAATTTTTCTGGTTATCAAAAGATTGCCAAGACGACACTTCTTTAACCGAATTGATATCGTTACCAGCCTCACGATTAACAAAGCCATAACGTGTTGCCTCGTACTGGTTGATGGCTTTCTGACCCGCTGCAAAAATAAAATTGAAGTTTAAATCGAAATTTTTATATGCCAGCGTATTGTTCCAGCCACCTACAAACTTCGGTAATCTGTCACCGGTTAATACTTTGTCTTTACTATCAATCTTGTTGTCGCCATTGTAATCAACCCATCTTGGATCACCAGCTTTCAATGGAATACCGTTAAAGGTTCTACCCGCAGGTACTTCTCCATCAGTATTGTAAATACCTTCGTTGGTATACAACCAATAGCTGCCAACCGATTTACCTACCTGAAGTTTATTATCATTCTGATAAATTAATTCATTTAAGCCTTGTGGTAAAGCTGATAGCTTATTTTTATTGTAACTCAGGTTTAGGCCTGTACTCCAGTTTAAGCCATTTTGCCTTTCTATAACCGATCCGTTTACCAATAGCTCAATACCCTTATTATTAATATCCATACCCGATTTGTACTCGGTAGAATATCCGGTTTCTACAGCTACAGGTAAACCAACAACATTGTTTTTATCGTTACGGTTATATACAGTAACAGCAGTATTTAAACGACTGTTTAAAAAAGAGGCATCTAAAGTTATGCTGGTTCTATCAGCAAAAGGTAAGCTAATATTATAGCCAATAAAACCACTGTTATAAGGACGGTTAATGCCTAGCAAACCACCATAGCCTGGTATAGTTGGCTCTTCTTCCCATCCGTTTTCTGAACGGTATTGCGGACCGGCAGCAAAGCGGTCATCCTGGAAAATTCTTAGCGTTCTGCCCCATGAAGCACTTACGTGTAAAGCATCTATTCCTTTATTATTTTTTAAGAACTGCTCTTTAAGGTTGAAGTTAGCGTTAAAAGCTGGTGTTGTTACCCAACGGCTATCTGGCTGACCGTTAGAGGTACCATCCCTTCTAACCAGGGCACTTAGCGTTAATAAGTTTTTATAAGCATATTTAGCGGAACCATAAAACGACATTAAATTATTACGTTCTTTATCAATATACCTGAAAACATAAAAATCATTCTTAGCCAGCACATTTAAATAATCCGGATTATCAACACCACCAATGGTTTGTCTTGCATCAACAAAAGATAACTTTACATAGTCATTTGGCCCATTATATGCCCTGGCGTAATTGTATTTATAGGTATCGCCCTGTAAGCTCTGTCCGACTTCAAAATCAACTGTATTCTTTTTGTTGATCTCATATTTATAGCTAATACTATTGTTGAGCGAAACCCGCTGACTATAACCAAAGTAATTAGATATATAACTTACCCCTGCCAATAATGAAGATGGAATAAAATAATCGCGAATACCTTCATTATAATTGAACAGCCCTGTACTTGTAATGATAAACTTGTTCACTTTCGCAGTTAACGATAAACTTCCGTTCAATACTGTTGAACGATTATTATCTACATTCCGGCCATTTTCGGTTAAATAGGAGGCATACGAATCAGCATTTGGAGAAAGCGGACTGCTCAAATCGGGGATATAACGCGTTTCGGCAAAGCGATCGCGTAAACTTTTGTTCCTGGTACGATCTAAACGGGCAGTATTAACTGTACTTGATACAGTAAGCCATTTAAAAGGTGCCATGTTTATTCCAAAGAATAAATTATACCTGTTAATATCGGTATCATCTGCATTTCCGGCACTTTTGGTACCTGAACCAAAAAATCTGAAATTCGCTCTTTCCGATCCACCTGTTATACCCAAATCAGCAGAAAAAGTTGGGGTATTTTGATAATATAAATCCGTCCAGTTTGATGGCCCAAAGTAAGCCACATTCGTCGAATCCCTCAAATAAGAAGCTGGGCTACCTGTTGGATTATATTTTTTATAAAATTGGCTTCTAAAATTGTTTTCATAAACACCATTAATGGTATTTACCTGTGGCGCAGTTACATAACCAAAATAAGAGTTTAAACTAATATCTCTTAGTCCTCCTCTTGCATTTTTAGTGGTAATGTATATAGCGCCATTAGCTGCATTTGGTCCCAGTTTAGCCAATTCGAAAGGATCTTTAATTACAGTTATAGACTGTATATTATTAATATCTATCTGCGCCAATAAATTGGTTGCAGGGCCTATCCTGTTGTAATCATATTTCTGCACATCAAATGCAAAAGGATTATCGGCAACCAAAGGCACTCCATTTAAGTAGATTGCCGGCTGTAGAGCGTAAATGTCTTTCTTATTAAATAATAGACCCGATGTACCTTGCACAATAATACTTTGCTCAGTACCAGGTTCGCCATTTGGCTCCTGTACGTAAACTCCAGCTAAATTACCTTTAATAATTTGCTGTAATGATAAATTCGGAACAGGTGTTGAGGAACGGATGTTAATCGTATCACGTACTGTTTTAAATTTCTGTAGTGCTCTAACCATTTGGCCAATTGTATCGGTTTTAATGGAATAAGCGGATGAATCTTTTTTAGCTTTAGTGGTATCCTGCTGAAAAACAAAATAACCGCTATTAGCCGTTTTAAGCCATGCCCCGTGGGCACATAAAGACTGTGATCCAAAAACAGATAAAAACAAGGCAATACAAACGCTTGTATAAATTTTAACCATTTTATTAGTTTAATTAAAAGTTTAAGTGTTTAAAGAAGAAATTCGATTGTTAAAATGTAATTAGGAAATTATCTCTTTTTGAGATTTTGGGCAAAGCGATGCCTGAAGACAAAAAGTAAAATTTTTGATCATGGGGTGTGGTTTAGGGTGATTAATATTAATTCTTAAGGCAAAATATATACCCAGAATGATTAGTTTTTGTTTGTTTGCTTGTTTGTTCGTTATACCCTGGTTAGGGGGTGTTATTTTATTTATTAATTCTTTCCTGTTAGTTCAACAGTTTTTTTGCTCGTAATACTAAAATAAAATATTGGCTCGTTATTATTTGGTAATGCAAGTTATATATTAAGAATACTTGATTTTTATTTTTCTTAACGCAAACGTTTGCTTAATAAACACCTAATGTAAAGTGCTACAAAACGCTATAGCGCTCAAACAGTGGCACTAATCAGCCAATTTCTATAATTTTCTTGAATGATATTCTGATAACAAATAAGGACTAATAAAAATACGAAGGATGAACGTTTGATTCGTCAAAAAAAATAACCCAACACCGTTATATTTATGTTCACTTATCCGTTGAAATCCTTCACAATTCTTCGCAAATTTGTAACACCAAAAAGACACAACACAAATTAAGCGCAAACGTTTGTGTATTTTAAAAAAATACCGCCTACATACTCATAAAAGCATTTTTTCATTAGGAAAGTTTTATTCTTGCATGCTATTTTTAGGTAATTTTAATATAAAATCAACTCAAATAGTCAACACATATCCAATAAAATTTACTTTAAAAAAAAGGTTGTTTATAATCTTGGAAAACGGCAAATCATAAACCGTTTTACTAAGTGTATTTTTTGGTAGAAAACCAAATTTAACAACCACTAATTGGCTCAAGAATTAGTATGTATCACTACAAGTTTTTAGCAAAACTTAACGCAGAAAAAGTGATATAAAATTGATCAACAAAGAAATAAATGTGGGTTTAATATTTGTTAAATTAGCCTGATTGGTTTATATCAAACAAAACTAGCCTTGCCAAAATCTGGCAAGGCTAGCATCTTGATATATTAATTATTTAATTACCAACCCGGATTTTGCACCAGGTTTGGGTTAGATTGCAGATCAAAGAATAAAAAGGGATACCGATTCATATTTTCAGTAAAAACCTTTTGCTCCATATCATAAGGAGTGTAGGTAAAGGTTGTTCCGGTTTTTTGTATTTTCATTCCTCTCATTTTGCGGTTGAATACATCTTTAGCAATGTTCCACCGTCTTGCATCCCAATACCGATGACCTTCAAAAGAAAGTTCAATCCTTCTTTCATTCCGTATACGTTCACGCATACCCTCCTGAGTTAATCCTGCAGGTAAAACAGGCATGGTTACTCTGTTTCTCACCAAATTCATCGCAGTATATACCTCATTAATGGGGCCCTGAGCCTCATTTAGAGCTTCTGCGTAATTCAATATCATTTCTGCTAAACGGAAGTGTATCCAATTGCGCTGTGTTGTTCCCGGAGTTGCAGCCCCCAAATCAATTGCCGCATCTATATGTTTACGCATATAATATCCTGTCCTGCTGCCATTCGACTTTTGAGGACCGTCCATACCACCATCAAAGGTTTCGACAGTTCTGGCTTTTATTGGGCTCCCATTGTAAAAAATACTCACAGCAAAACGCGGATCGCGGTTGGCATAAGGATTTGCCGCACTATATAATGGAGAGGTGGTATAGGGCAAGCCATCTTTCATTTCGTAGGCATCAACCAGGTACTGAGAAGGACAAACACCACCGTTTCCGTTAACTTCACCAACTGGAAAATTGGCCGATTCTAAAGTGTTGGAGTTCGTGGCCACCCTACTCCAGATAATTTCTTTATTGGTAGAGGTATTGGTTTTAAAAAGACCTTCATAACCGAGGATACCAGTGGCCAAGGTAAACATGGCACTGGTTGTACCATCATTAAAAGGTTTTGCAGCCTCAGCAGCCAAAGTCCATTTGGTTAAATCGTTGTTCGGATTATTTAGCGGACTTGCAGCGTACAACAAGGTTCTTGCCTTTAAAGCTGCAGCGCTCCATTTGGTCGCTTTACCATAATAATTTTCGGTTGGAGAACCGATATAAGTATCTGGCAGTCTTTTAAAAGCCGAATCGCAGTCTAAAACAATTCTCTTCACCACTTCATCATAGGTTTTTCGAGGTAGATTAATATCATCCTGGAAACTTAACGATTGCAATGTTATCGGCACACCTCCATAACGTTTTAACATATCAAAGTAGTAATATGCTCGCAGGAAAAACACCTCCCCTATCAAGCGATCGCGCTGAACGGTTGCTGTAATATTATTGATTACCAAATCTTTGCCATGATCTTTCACCTGAACTTTACCAATGTTTTCAAAAAAGACATTACATTTTCTGATTCCTCGATAAGAATTACCATACATATCATCTGGATTATAGGTAGGCCCCCAAGTGCCATTGGTATAACGGTAACTATCATTCGATAAGTTAGCATGAACAGCATCATCCGTTGCCGCTTCATACATGGTACCAGTATTTCCAGCAAATCCTCCTAATGCTGTATACCCACTTAACACGCCACTATATATATCGGTAACATATTCTGTGGTGTAACTAATATTTTTAAAAACTGTGGTATCCTGCACATCTAAATCTAAAGGTCGATCTAAAGGATTTTTTTTGCAGGAAGATACCATACAGATTCCAATCAGGAACATAACTGGAATAAATAAATATTTTTTGATTGATTTCATTTTGTTAAAATTATAATTCAATATTTAAACCTACCTGAAATGATTTCGTTCTTGGCGCTGAATTAATTCCGGCACCCAAAAATTCTGGGTCTATAAAATCCGGAAGATCTGCCCATGTATATAAATTATTAGCACTAATGAAGAAACGTGCATTTGAAATTTTAACATGTTTTAAAACATTCTGCTGAAAGTTATAACCAATTTCGATGTTCTTTAACTTTAGGTATTTCCCATTTCTGATCCAAAAATCATTACTTCTATAGTTGTTATCACTGGTGCGTCCATCAATTGAAAGTCTAGGGAAATCTGCTGTTGCTGCTGTTGCAGGTGTCCATCTATTTAATGCAAAATCAGAAGGTTTACTTCCATTAGCAAAACCAGAGGTTGCTGCATTCATAATATTTACCGATCTATCGCCAGCGCCCTGAAACCATACCATTAAATCAACATTTTTAAATCTTAAGCCAGCCTGCGCACCATAAGAAAGATTGCTAATAAACGGCGCTCCTAAAGCCACTTCGTCAAACTGATCGATTACTTTATCGCCATTTTGATCCTTATATTTAAAATCACCTGGTTTTACCGTACTAAAAGTTTGTTTAGGGCTGTTATCTATATCAGCCTGATTTGCAAAAAAACCGATTTGTTGTAACCCGAATACAGTTCCGCTCGATAAACCGGTACGTTTAAGATAATCGTATGGTGTAGCTTGTTCGTCGTTGTAAATAATTTTGTTTTTGGCATAGGTGGCGGTACCTCTTACAGAATAAGCAAAATCGCCAATTCTATCCTGATAAGCTAATTCCATATCGAAGCCTTTATTATTTACGATACCAATATTTAATGGTTTAAAAGATGCACCAATTACCCTTGAGACAGAACCTGGAAAAGCCAGAATATTATTTCTTTTTTCATAGAAAAAATCGACACTCCCTGTCAGTTTGCTATTTAAGAAAGCATAGTCGATACCAAGATTTGCTGTTTTAGCGGTTTCCCAGGTAATATCCGGATTGGCTAATAAACCTTCAGCCCGACCGGTTAAAGTGCCGGGGTTACGTCCAAAAACATAAGAAGCACCTGTACCATAGCCATCAGCATAGAGGTATCTAAATAAACTTCCAAATGTAGTACCGAGAAAGCTAAAATCCGAGTTTCCTGTTAAACCATATGATGCTCTAATCTTAAGCAAATCGATGCTGCTATTTTTAAGAAAATCCTCCTCATTTATTAACCAGGCAGCGGCAACGGCTGGAAAAAAACCATAACGTTTATTGGGCGCCAAATTTTCGCTACCATTATAACCAATATTTAATTGCGCCACATATTTCTTTTTAAAGATATAATGGGCATTGGCAAAAAAACCTTGTGATACATAAGGGAAATCGTTACCGGCTGGTGTTTGGATAGATTGAGAAAAACCTATACTTGAGTTGAGTTCATGATCTTCGCCAAAGTTATTTTGATAATCTAGCTTAGCCCAGGCAGTGTTCATCCTGTCTTGAGTTTGAGATCTCCCTGTAGCAGCATAAAGGCCGTCGCTATTAAAACGTGTATAAGTACCATCGGCTTTTTTATTGAAAACTTGAAAATCTGAAGCAGGAGCACCAAAGGTTGAACCTTCTGAGTTTTGATTGAAATTATAATAAGAAAAGGCTCCGGTTACGCTCAACCCCTTAGTAATCATATCTAGTTTTTGAGCAATTCGGATAGTCCCAAATAAATTACGGTGAACCTCTACAATATTTCCGGTTCTGGTAATTAAACCATAAGGGTTCCGTGTATAGTTTAATCCGCTTTCATTAAAGCCTCCTATTTTACCATCTGCATAAAGCATTGGGAACAAATTTGAAGGATAAGTAGAGATATTATTATAAATGGTAGACGTAGCTGTACCCGGGAAATTTTTTGTTTCTAATCTTCCTGCTAAATCTAAGCCTACCGTTAATGTAGAATTGATATCAATATCCAAATTGGTACGGAAATTATATCTTTTGAAATTGGTGTTGGTGTTAAAGCCAAGCGATTCTTCGCTTAAATCATTATACTTTAAAAAGCCCCGCTGATCCATATATCCTGCCAGCACAAAATACCGTACATCTTTTGTACCTCCCGAAAAAGTTAGATTGTACTTTTGCTGAATAGCCTGTTTTGCTACAAGTTCTTCGTTCCAATTTACATCAGGATATAACTCTTGATCTCTGCCTGGATTATCGTACTGGCCTATTTGTGCAGCGCTATAACGCTCGGCCCTGCCATCATTAACCAATGCTTCATTGTAAAGTTTCATATAGCGTTGTGCACCTAAAAAATTTGGTGCTTTAGACGGTACTAAAACGCCGAATTGTGAATAAAACTTTATACTGTTTTGATAAGCTACCCCCCGTTTAGTGGTGACAAAAATATTCTTATTTGCACCTTTCAAGCCGTAAATGGCATTAGCAGCAGCATCTTTAAGTACAACCAGTTGATCTATCTCTAAAGGATCCAACTGTGCAAAGCCTACCGGTGCATTATCTACAATTATGTTAGGGCTTGAGCTATTGTAGGTCGAAAATCCGCGTATGTACAAACTACTACCATCATAACCAGGCTCTTCACTGTTCATGTTTGTAGTTAAGCCTGCAACCCGACCTGCCAACATGTTCGAATTGTTTGCATATCTAAAAAGCGACATATCGTCACCAGTGATGAAACTTGCCGCACCTGCATAGTATTTCTTACTCACCTTTAAATTGTAGGGTAAGTTTATCGAATCTCCTTTTAGTTTGATTTTCTTAAGGCTATCTATTTTAATACTGTCGGCATTTTGTGCAAATGTTTCCTGACAGAGGAAGCCCAGGCATACAGTCAAGGAACTGATGATATATTTATAATGAATTTTAAATTTCATGTTTTCTTCTGATTAAATTTAAATGAAATTAATAGCCTGGATTTTGCTCAACGGCTGTTCCTTTGTATACTTCAGCAATAGGAATGGCTGCTAAATACATCCTTTTCTGAAAAACACGATTCTCAATTACATAGCGTTCATGTTTAACTACTCCGCCAATTTTGGTTACCTTAAAACCATACACAGGTCCGTTATCTATATTTTCAGCAATCATCCATCTCCGAACATCATAATAGCGTTGGGCTTCGAGCGCAAATTCTACTGCACGCTCATTTCTGATTTTTTCGCGCATTTGCGCCTGTGTTAAACCTGTAGCTAAATCTGGCATATTTACACCTGTACGTTTACGTACCATATTAATATACTCATAAGCGTCGCCGGGACCATTAAATTCATTTTCGGCTTCGGCCAGCATTAAATAAATATCTGCAAGCCTTAAATAATGCCATTTCTGCACACCAGTATTGGCATCAGGACGTTGAAACTTTTTAAAGAAAAGAGATGATTTATAGATGTCCTGATAATCTTGCCCCTGTGCAACACCGCCCTGGTTCGACCAAAATTCTAAGGTATAACCCTTGAAACTATCGCCATTTTTAAGAACGGTAAATGCTAATCTCGGATCGCGGTTTTCCCACCATTTCTGCTCATCATAACCTGAACCTGCCTCATCCTTGGTTTTACCATTAAGCATTTCGTACTTATCAACCAGATTTACCAATACCTGATTGTGGGCATAACCACCTAACCTACCTCCCGGATTGGAATATATAGCTCCATTATCCATTGATTGGCGGTACCAGATTAATTCATGGTTTGCTGCATCTCTCGACTCGGTAAAAAGTTTATCGTATCCACCGGTGTAAAGGGTATACCAATTTCCATTTGCCAAATTTTTTGCCAGAAAATCCCTGCAGGCGTCAGCGGCAAGTTTCCACCTGTTCTTATCATAACTGGTATAGCCTATATCTGGTCTCGACATACTTCCAGGTTGGCCAGCTGGCGCTGGCGTTTCATTATTAAATAATTTACTGGCTGCATATAACAAAGTTTTAGCTTTTAACGCCACGCAGGCTGCTGCTGTAGCTCTTCCCCTATCGTTGTCGCTGGCAGGTGCCCAGGGTAGGTCTGTTTCCGCAGCAGTTAATTCTTTTACAATAAAGTCTACACAATCTGCAAATGACGCCCTTTTCAAAGCATCTTTATAAGCTTGCTGGGCCGCTGCATCCTTAAGTTCTTCAAAGGTTACGGCAGAGGTTAATAATGGTACCCCTCCAATCCGCTTTACCAATTCGAAATAATAAAACGCCCTTAAAAACCGTGCTTCTGCCACAAATTTAGCTTTGCTGGCCGGTGTAAAGGTCATTAAATTGGCATTTGCAATTAATACATTAGTACGCCTAATGTTGGTATATAGATTTGCATAAAAATTATCCAGGTTATTGGTTGCATCAACTGCACCAAAATTAGCACCATTAGTAGCTAAATAAGCTGGCCCTGCTTCTGCCTCGTCTGATAACTGCGCATAATTTTGTCCGTTTCCAAAATCGTCTAAACCACCAACAAGGGGGGCATAACAGTTGGCTAAAAATTTACTGGTATTAATTTCATCACTAAAGGTTTTTTGCAGATCCAAAGCTACCGTGATTGGTGGCGGAGCCAGGAAATCTCTTTTCTGACAAGCTGTTAAACCAGCCGCTAAGGCTGCAACCATTAAGTATATTTTTATATTTTTTTTCATGATTGTAATCTTTAAAATGTAACATTCAAACCTGCACTCCAAACCCGCTGCTGTGGATAATACCAGGCCCTTGTATTTCTATTTTCAGGGTCGAGGTATTTAATTTTACTCCAGGTGTAAAGGTTTGAGCCATTTACGTATACCCGAAGCATGCTCATTCTAACTTTTTTAAGCCATTCTGGAGAAAAGGTGTAGCCTATTTCTGCCTGCTTAAAACGCACGTAGCTTGCATCTTTAACCCAAAAGTCATTTTGCTGATAGTTGTGTCCGCTTCCTGATGATGAAGATAAACGTGGATACGTGGCTGTTGCCGCAGTTGCAGGGGTCCACCTTCCCATATGAATGTCCATAACCTTACCCGTATTAAAAAACTCGTAGGCTGCTTCTAAACTCACTAACATCGAAGCCTCATCTGCACCTTGAAAAGCGGCAGTAAAATCGAAGCCTTTATAACTTGCACCTAAGTTTAGTCCAAAAATATATCTTGGTAGCGTTGGATTTCTTAACTGTACCCTGTCAAAATCATCAATAATGCCATCGCCATTCTGATCAATATATTTGAAATCACCAGGTTGAATTTTACCTAATGGCCCCGGATCATAACTCGATTTTGGCCAGGCATCTATTTCTGCCTGCGAATTAAAGAAACCAGCAGTTTGTAAACCCCTGTTCATTCCCAGTGGTTTACCTGTATCACGCATCCAAGGGTACTTTGCATCTACCTCATCCCTGAATAATAATTTGTTTACGGTGTAAGAAATATTTGTATTTACAAAATAATTTAGTTCACCTGCTTTATCTTGATAGTTTAATTCAACTTCGTAACCTTTATTTTCTACTATCCCTAAATTTACTGCAGGTAAAGCTGCACCAACAGTAGCTGGTATAGTACCTGGTGTGACTAAAATATTATTTCTTTTTTCGTAGAATACATCAACATTAAAAGTGATCCGGTCTTTTAAAAATTTAGACTCTAAAGCAATGTTCGATTTATTTGCTTTTTCCCACTGTACATATTTATTACCAAAAGCACTTTCTAAAATACCTCCCGGATTAACATTGTTGGTTAAACCAAAGGCATAACCACCGCTAGACGTATAGGCATTATCAATATATAAAAAGCGAACGCCCGAATTTAGTTTATCGTTACCTACCTGGCCGTAAGATCCTCTTAATTTTAAGAAACTGATGGCTTTAAAGTTTTGCATAAAAGGCTCATTACTGATTACCCAGCCAGCAGAAACCGAAGGGAAAAAACCATATTTGGCTCCATCAGGGAATTGCTCAGAACCATTGTAACCCATATTCACCTCTGCCAGGTAACGATCGTTCCAGCCATATGTTAAGCGGGCAACAACACCCTGATACGAAAATGGCCAATCAGGAATTGCAGCAGTTCCTGCCCGATTTAGTGTTTTTCTGCTTCTATTAAAAAGAACAAGTCCGCTCACATTATTCTTGCCAAAAGAATTTTGATAATTAAGTGCACCTTCGAAATAAACATCCCGGTATGAGTTATCTGCATCAGAAATAAAACTTTGTGCATAACTTAATATCGGCTGCTCATTACCAACACGCGCACCATAGGTATAATTACCGTTTGCATCTTTACCTGTAAGTTGGTACCTGGCATAATCAGTCCTAAAGCGCTCTATGCGTTGTTTATAATGGTTGGTAAAGGCAAGTTTAGAATTTACACTTAATCCTTTAAGCAATCCATCTAAACTGTATCTGCCCTCTACAGTTCCTTCTATTAAATTGGTATAATCTTTTTGGAAACCAAAATCAGAAAATTCTGCCAGAACGTTATCGGTTAAACTTGGGCCTGCACCATAGGTTCCATCAGGATTTAACAAAGGTCCGTTATTTGGTGGCGTACGCATAATTAAACTGAACAAGCGCGATATACCTCTTTGAGGTATATTCGTTACTTCCGATCTGGCCGCCAGGTTTACTTTTAGCAGTAGATCTTTATTTACATTTAAATCAACATTCGACCTGAAATTGAACCGGCTGTAATCAATGCTGGCATCAACGGCTTTATCTTTGGTGTGATTAAATAAACCACCCTGATAGAGATAACCACCACTTACAAAATATTTAACAAACTTGGTACCTCCACTCGCATTGGCGTTAAATACATGCTGAGGAGCAAAGGGTTTTAAAAATTCGTCTACATAATCTACATCCGGATACAAATAAGGATCAGTATGGTTTTTATAAGCATCTAAAGCTGTTTGATTGTACAATGGCGCTTTACCTTCGTTTGCAAGAGCCTCGTTCATTAAAGTGGCAAAATCGTATGAATTTAAAAACTTAGGCATACGCGTAACCTCCTGAATATCGGTATGGTAGGTAATACTTACTTTAGCCCTGCCTTCTAAACCACGTTTTGTGGTCACCAACATTACCCCATTTGCACCCCTAACACCATATACAGCAGTTGCCGATGCATCTTTTAAAATAGAAACGGTTTCTACCTCATAAGCACTAATACTGTTTAAGGGTCTTTCTACACCATCAACCAAAATTAAGGGTGCTGTACTATTCAATGTAGATCTTCCCCTAATGAGTAAGGTAGAACCATCAACTCCAGGCTGTCCGGATGTTTGTTGGGCAACTAACCCAGGCATACGACCCACCAGCGCATTCGAAATGTTGGCAACCGGCGTTTGCAACAATTGCTTATTGGTAACCGTTGATACTGCAGCAGTAACACTTACCTTTTTTTGCGCACCGTAACCAATTACGACAACATCTGATAAATTGTTATTTTCTGGCACTAACCGGATGTTTAATGTGTTTTTACCATTTACACTTACTTCCTTTTGTGCATAACCAACATAAATAATAATTAATGTAGCATTATCATCTACATTTTTAAGAGCAAAATTTCCGTTGTTATCGGTCAAGGTACCAACATTAGTGCCTTTAACTTTTACAGAAACACCCGGTAAGCCTACACCGGTTTCATCAAGTATTTTGCCACTAACATCAATTTTAAATTTTCTGAATAAAGACGGCTTTGCGTTTTTCAATACCTGCAAGCTGCCTGGTAAACCAAAAACCTCAATAGTAGAGGCGATGGAATTGAAACTTACAAGATTAAGCATGCAGATCGTTAATAAACATGCTGAACGTAGAATTTTCACATACATTAGTTTTTAAGTTTTAGTGTTTAAAGAATAAGCTCGTTTTGTTAATAATCGGAAGGAGAATTACCTGGATTTTTGGGCACAAAAAATCCTGCAGACAAAAAAGTAATTTTTTGATCATAGATTATAGTTTAAAATGAAAGGATTTTATAACAAACAGGGTTTGCTATAATGATTAGTTTACGTTTTAGTTAGTATTTTGGTTACCGCAAATAAGTATCTGATTCTTATTTAACAATACAATATATAAG
>NZ_JBWKYI010000004.1:58251-298740 GCF_059423705.1 Pedobacter sp. GW460-11-11-14-TSB4 | reverse complement strand
ATATATTTGGTTTAAAAAAAGCGCTGGTAACGGCGCTTTTTTTATAAAAATTTCAAGACTTATTCATAATCAACATAAACCAAACACCCTAAACCAAGAAAGCTCCGGTAAACCCGGAGCTTTTCTTTTTATAGGCGGTTTAATGCGTTGCATTTTGCTGGCATCGGCAAATTCCAAAGAAGAGTCGTCATTGCTGTGACGACTCCTTGCGGGCTTGAAGTACCGGAAAATGAAAATCAGTGAATAAAAAAAAAGCTACCCAGATTTTAATCAGGATAGCTTTCAATATATGTTTTGTTGTTGTTATTCTTCTGAATAGGTGATTTTATTCACGTGTTTATCAATTTCCCATCTTCCTGTACCTTCTTCGCCAATCACTTCGAATAATTCTAATGCTCTGCGTGCTTTGTATTCTTCTTCGCGTTGCTCTTTCAGGAACCAGTTTAAAAATTCCATGGTTACAAAATCCTGTTCTTTATGGCATTTAGAAGCCAGATTTTTAAAACTTTGGGTAATGGCAATTTCTGCTTCTAAAGCATCTTCGAAAACTTCTCTAAATCCGGCGAAGTCGGTTTTGATGCCTGAAACTTCCGGAGATATTGCGTTTCCACCCATATCCAAAACGTATTTGAACAATTTTAACTGGTGTACTCTTTCTTCTTCAGATTGCTTTAAGAAATAATCTGCTGAAAAATCGAATCCATTTTGGTCACACCATGATGACATTGATAAATATAGTGATGAAGAGTGAGCTTCTTTTTTGATCTGCTGATTTAATAATGTTTCGATATCCTGTGATATTAAACATTTAATGCGCATTAAGTCTTTCATAATTTTCTTTGCTTAACTAATGATACAAAGATAACATCAAATTAAGCAGATTGTGTGATTTATTTGCTATATGAAATTAGTCTAAATTGCTGATAATTAGTTATTTGTAATCAGTTTAAATAAGGCGGGATGATATAATAAGTATGATAGAAAATGGCAGTATAACGCGAAACGGATACTGGCTGAGACTCAGCAGGATAATGCTCAGTTTTCAGGTGACGATTTTCAGTTTGCAGTTACTACATGAATCAGTCTGGCGTTTGGAGTAGGGCGTTTGACAGTAATTAACCGGTTTAACAGTTAACCATTTATTCTGATCATTAAGAAGTTAAACGCATTAAGGTTTGGGAATTGCTATAAATAATATAGCTATAAATATGAAATGTTAAGTAATTAATCGTTTGTTGTCGGTTAACCAATTTGAACAGTTAACCATTAACCCATACCACGATCATTAAGAAGTTAAGGGCATTAAGGTTTGGGAATTGATATAAATAATATGGCTATAACTATGAAATGTTAAATAATTAATCGTTCGTTGTCAGTTAACCGATTTGAACAGTTAACCGATTAACCCCAAATGACCAGTTGCAATTGAGAATGAACTCTTTTTTACCATTAAGGAGTTAAGATCATTAAGGTTTTAGTAGCTTTTAAAACAATCTAGGTGTCACATCTTCCATCTTACATCAAACATTTTCCGTCATTAATAAACCAATCTGTATAGACAGTCGCTAATAATGTGGTTAAGTTTGAACATGGTAAAGGTACCTTGCAGTAAATCTTTTAAAGCAATGATTTCTAAAGCACTTAATAGGTAAATGTGTTCGCAGCCATTAAAGGTAACCAATTCGAAATCGGCTTTGTGGGTATTTAAAAGCAAAGCTTCGATATCGATCTGTTCTACAACCGCTTTTAATTTTTGAAGAGACAGGCAGTTATAGCGCGCAAATTTACCGCCAAAATCTACATAAAAGCAGTTTAATTTATCTGATTGATAAACAGAACCATGGGTATTTGAGAATACGTTAACCAGTTCATTAATATCGATACACGCTTTTTCCATCGGTTACAAAAATTGGCATTATTTAGATTAAATACAAATAAAAACGAAAATAAATTTGAGAAGCGTTTAGTAAGGGAGCGTATGACGTTGTAAAGCTATAGCAGTGAGAGGTAATTATTTGATCTTAAAAACCATATGGTGATACCATCCACCCATAAATTGTTTTTCGTTTTGAATAACGAAGCCCATTTTCTCGTAAAGCTTTAATGCATTGTCGTTATTTTGTTCTACCAATAAAGCAATAGTATGGTGACCGAGTTTTTTAGCCCAATCAATACCAGCCCTGATCAATTGTTTGCCAATTCCTTTTCCCTGTACCTTCGAATTAACGCTGATACTGTCAAGATAAAACTCACCGCTTTCAGTTTCGTTATCCTGGTTGTTGTGATTAACCCGGTGATGTTTGGCCCGGTAGGTTAGAAATGGCTGGCGAAGTTCGAAGAGTTTACTGCCGTCGTAAGCATTTATAGCGCCCAGCACTTTGCCTTCATCTTCAAAAACTAAAGTGTTTTCATAACTGTATTGATTACCCTGCTGCTGAAAGAAGTGTTTAAAAATCTCGTTAATAATTGCTATATCATTGGTATGGGTTAATTTATTCGCCAGCTTACCCATGGCCTGAATAATCAGCGGTACAACTTCTTCCACATCGGTGGGCAGGGCTGGTCTGATCATTTAGATGTCGCTGAGCTTAAAAGTTTCTGCAACGCGTATTCCTTTTTCTGTTCGCTGTAAAGTGCAGCATTCGTTAATTGGATCGTGCTCCAGGTATAATATATAGTTGTTGTTTACGGCTTCTTCCAAAAAGGCCTGTTTTTCTGTCAAGGTTTTTAAGGGGAACATATCATAGGCCATGACGTAGGGTAGGGGAAGATGACCTACTGAAGGTAAAAGATCGGCCATGTACACAATAGTCCTGCCTTTGTAGCTGATTTTAGGCAACATCATGGCATCGGTGTGGCCATAAGCAAAACTGATGTTGATATTTTTCTGCCATTCGATATTTTCTTTTTCTTCTATAAACTTTAGCTGTCCGCTTTCCTGAATCGGAAGGATATTTTCTTTTAAGAAAGAAGCTTTTTCCCTTGCATTGGGTTCTACTGCCCATTGCCAGTGTTTTTCGTTGCTCCAATAGTGTGCGTTTTTAAAAGCAGGAATCAGTTTGTCATTTTCCCTAACGATTGCTCCACCCACGTGGTCGAAATGCAGGTGCGTGAGAAATACATCGGTAATATCAGTTGTGCTGAAACCCAAATGTGCCAGCGATTTCTCCATCGAATCGTTGCCATGCAGGTAATAATGGCTGAAAAACTTTTCATCCTGTTTATTTCCTATCCCGGTATCAACCAAAATCAACTGGTTTCCTTCTTCAATTAAAAGGCAGCGCATCGCCCAGGTACAAAGATTGTTCGCATCGGCCGGGTTGGTTTTTTGCCAGATGGCTTTGGGCACAACGCCAAACATGGCACCGCCATCGAGTTTAAAGAAGCCTGTATTTATGGTGTGGAGTTTCATTTGATGTAAAATGTAAAACGGATGATGTAAATGCTAAAAATAAGAAAACCCTTTAGCATTAACTAAAGGGTTTTTGTAATAATATTGGTTTTACTGATGGGGTTGACCTTTAGCCTTCCACCTTTAAAACTTCTACCTTATAAGTGTATCACTTCTCCGTAGGCATCAGCGGCAGCTTCCATAATAGCTTCGCTCATGGTTGGGTGAGGGTGAACAGATTTGATCATTTCATGACCGGTTGTTTCCAGTTTACGGGCCACTACAATTTCGGCGATCATTTCAGTAACGTTGGCACCGATCATATGTGCGCCTAATAATTCTCCGTATTTAGCATCGAAAATTAATTTTACGAAACCATCTTTAGCACCGGCAGCACTTGCTTTACCTGATGCAGAGAACGGGAATTTACCAATTTTTAATTCGTAACCTGCTGCTTTTGCTGCTTTTTCGGTATAACCTACTGAAGCAATTTCTGGTGTGCAATAAGTACATCCCGGGATATTGTTGTAATCTAATGGCTCAGCATGCTGACCAGCAATTTTTTCTACACAGATAATACCTTCTGCAGAAGCCACGTGTGCTAAAGCCTGACCACCCACAACATCACCAATGGCATAATAACCTTTAACCGAAGTGTTGTAGAATTCGTCAGTAACAATTTTACCTTTTTCAGTTTTGATACCGGTTTCTTCTAAACCAATGTTTTCAATGTTTGCTACGATACCTGCTGCCGAAAGCACGATGTCTGCCTCGATAGTTTGCATACCTGAAGCCGTTTTAACCGAAACTTTACAGCCTGCACCGCTGGTATCAACAGACTCAACGCTTGCTGATGTCATGACATCGATACCTACTTTTTTCAGGCTGCGTAACAATTGTTTAGATACATCTTCGTCTTCTACTGGGACAACGTTATCCATAAATTCTACAATGGTTACTTTTGTGCCCATGGTAGCATAGAAATAAGCGAACTCTACACCAATAGCACCAGAACCCACTACGACCATGCTTTTTGGTAATTCAGGAAGTACCATTGCCTGGCGGTAGCCGATAATTTTTTTGCCATCTTGTTTCAGGTTAGGTAATTCTCTTGAACGTGCACCTGTAGCAATGATGATATTTTTTGCACTTAGTTCTTGTTGAGAACCATCAGCACCTTTAACTTCTAATTTGTTTCCTGGTTTTACTTTACCAGTACCCATGATTACGTCAATTTTATTTTTTTTCATTAAAAACTGAACGCCTTTGCTCATGCCATCGGCAACGCCACGGCTGCGTTTTACTACAGCAGCAAAATCAGCAGTTGCACCTGCAGTAGTAATTCCGTAATCAGCAGCATGATTGATATATTCGAAAACCTGAGCACTTTTTAAAAGTGCTTTAGTAGGGATACAGCCCCAGTTTAAACAAATACCACCTAATGATTCACGCTCAACAATTGCAACTTTTAGTCCCAATTGAGAAGCTCTGATTGCAGCTACGTAACCACCTGGGCCGCTGCCTAAAACAATAACGTCGTAATTCATCTGTTTTTTAATCTATTTTAAAGAGATTTGTTTTAATTGCTTTGTATATCTGTAATCTTCTCCATCGTCCCTTAATATGGGTTGCCTGTATCCGCATTACAAAAAGTTAAAGGATCTTCATCCTGGAACAATCGCTCAAAACTAAAAAAAAAATGTCAATTGACTAGATCAATATTGAGATAACCTTTAAAATTTACACTGATTGAATATTGTTGAGGTAAATTTACGGTGCGATGTTGATCTGGCCTTTAGGATTTTGCTGATGAATGGTAAATATTTAAGCGATAGGTTAAAATATGATGCTGTTTTTACTTAAAAAGTTATTGTTAATAGGTGTTATTGGAAAAATACCAACATTACAGTGTCTTTTCTGCGTAAATTATAATCAACTGTAAGTTTCGTTATTAATAATCTAGTTATACGATCAAAGTGTTGATAAACTGAAAGTTATAAAGGCTTCAATATGTGTTAAATGTTGAAAAGTTTTGCCCGACTTAATAATTATTTAACATTGGATGTTAAAATGTGTTAAATTTTATTGGGTACATTTGCAGCATAATATCCCTATTAGATTTATTATTCAACAACAAAAAACATTTAAAAAACAAAGTATGAAGAAATCTTTACTTTTAAGATTAGTACTGGTTATTGTTGCATTCGTTGGTATTACTTATGGTGCAAATGCACAGGTGACCACATCATCAATAACAGGAACAATTAAGGATGCCAAAGGCGCCCTACCTGGTGCAAGTGTTAAAGCGACACATACACCTTCTGGAAGTGTTTATACAGCATCTACCAACAATGATGGACGTTATACAATTGCGAATGCTCGTGTTGGTGGGCCATACACTATTGAAATTTCTTTTGTTGGTTATAAACCAGAAAAATTGACTGATGTTTATCTGAAGTTAGGTGATGCTACTGTCCTCAACATCGTGCTAAATGACAATTCACAATTGTTGAGCGATGTTGTGGTTAGAGGTACTGCCTCAGCAAGTAAATCAAAAACTGGCATGGCAACAGCGATTTCTAGAAAACAGATTGAGGAATTGCCAGCTATCTCAAGAAGCATAACAGATTTAACGAGATTGACTCCTCAATCGAGTTCTGCTGGAAATGGATTTTCATTTGCTGGTAGAAATGCATTATTCAATTCATTAACACTTGACGGTGCCCAAATGAATAATGTTTTTGGCCTTTCATCTCTACCTGGAGGACAAACAAATGCTCAACCATTTACACTTGATGCATTAGAAGAATTGCAAATAAACTTAGCTCCTTATGATGTTAAGCAAAGCGGCTTTACTGGGGCGGGAGTTAATGCTGTGACTAAATCTGGAACTAATAAATTTTCTGGATCTATTTATTCATACTACAAGAATCAAAACCTTCAAGGATATAAAGTTGGTGATACTCAATTGCCAAAAAGTAGCGGCGATGCTTTTTCTAATAAACAATTAGGATTTAGACTAGGTGGGCCAATAGTGAAAAATAAGTTATTCTTTTTTGTAAATGGTGAAATTAGTAGAAGGACAGCGCCATCTTCAACTCTTCAAGTAAATAGAGGAACAACAGGGGCTAATATTTCAAGAGTAACATATAATGATATGTTAACTGTTAAAGATTTGGTTCAATCTAAGTTTGGGTATGATGCTGGTGATATCGATGGTTATAGCAATTTAACAGAGGCTAATAACCTAACCGCAAGATTAGATTGGAATATCAGTAATTCTCAAAGATTAACGGTTAGGTATAATTACTTAAACTCGTTTGATGATAAGGCTCCAAGTGGGTCAGGATCACGTAATGGTAGAGGGCCAAGTTTGCAATCAATGATCTTTTCAAATCTTAGATATAAACAGTATAATAATTTAAATTCTGTAACAGCTGAATTAAACTCTAGATTTGGTAACAAGTTTGCAAATAATTTACAGTTAATATATTCAAGCTTTAGAGATTATAGAGAACAAAATGGAGGTGCTTTCCCGTTAGTTGATATCGAAGACGGAAATGGAAATAACTATATCTCTTTAGGTTCTGAGCCATTTAGTGGTTTAAATCGGTTAAACCAAGACATTTATACGTTAAATGAGAATTTTAATATTTTCGCAGGAAATCATACGATTACTTTGGGAGGTACTGTTGGGTATCAGAAGTTCGCAAATGCATTTGCTCAATTCTATAGTGGTCAATTCAGATATAAAAGTCTAGCTGATTTTGTTGCTGCAGCAAACGGGAACAATTCAATTGTACCATTGCAATATCAGTTAACTTATTCTGCCGATGCATCAAATCCTCAGCCATACGCAATATTTAGTCAAATGCCTGTTGCTTTTTATGCGCAGGACGAGTGGTATGTAAAACCTAATTTTAAACTATCATATGGTTTAAGATTAGATCTTCCAATTTACACAGCTGATATTCAGTCTAACCCTAAGGTAACTGATGCTTCCTTTAGGAATGGTGAAAAACTGGATGTTGGTCAGCTTCCAAAAACGCAAATACTTTTTTCTCCAAGATTAGGATTTAACTGGGATGTGCTGAAAGATTCTCGATTAATCATTAGGGGAGGTTCTGGTATATTCACAGGAGCATCTACAGGTGTATGGTTAACTAACCAAGCTGGTAATACTGGTCTTATGTTTGGTTCAGATCTTTTAACTAATCCAACAAATCGCCCTTTTAATGCTAATCCATCTGCTTATATTCCTGCTAACGTAAATATTCCGTCTACTTTTGCTATTAATTTAACCTCACCTAACTTCAAATTACCTCAGATTTGGAGATCTAGTTTAGCGTTTGATTACAAGTTACCTGGTGGTATACTAGCTACAATTGAAGGAATGTATACTAAATCTATTAATGAAATTTATCATAGAAATGCTAACTTGGTAAACGCAGCAGGTTCATATTCTGGAACTGGTGATACTAGACCTTATTTTCCAGGTGTTACAGCTACTTCAAATGCAAGTGCTGGTCCAAATAGAGTTAATTCGTTCATTACTAATGCTATTGTGCTTGATAATACTAATCAAGGTTACGCTTGGAATGTTACAGCACAGTTGCAAAAAAGATTTGGTGCCATTGCTGATGTAATGGTAGCTTATACAAGAAGTGATGCTAGAGATATAACCTCTAATCCAGGTTCACAAGCTAACTCTGCCTATTCAGGTAACCCAATTGTAGGTGATCCGAATGTACCAACATTAGCATATAGTAGTTTTGTAGTTAAGAATCGCATTATAGCATCAGTGAACTTTAATTTTAAAATAATTCCTCACTCTACTACATCATTAGGATTTATTTATGAAGGATCACCTTATGGAGATACTTTTGGAAATACAAGATTCTCATACCAAGCAGGTGATATAAATGGTGATGGTAATGCCAATGACTTAATGTACGTTCCTAAAGATGCTAATGATATACAGTTACAAGCGATAACAGGTGCTAATGCTGAGAGTGTTACTTCTCAGTGGACAAGACTTAACCAATATATCGATCAGGATAAATATTTAAGTACCAGAAGAGGTCAGTACTCGGAAAGAAATGGAGCAGAATATCCATGGGCCAACCGTGTAGATGTAAGGATCATGCAAGAAATCCGTACTTTATTTGGTAAGGAAAATGGAAATAGATTTAATCTTAGTTTAGATATTGTTAATTTCGGTAACTTATTAAATAAGAACTGGGGTTTAACAAAAATTCCTAACCTTACTACTCCACTGGTATTTCAAGGAAGAGATGCTGCAACAGGTAAACCTAAATATACTGTTAATCAGAACTTAGGAGCTACAACTTTTAGAGATAACACTGGGTTTGCATCAAGATACCAAATTCAAGTAGGTGCAAGATATAGCTTTAACTAGTAATTTATCATGATTTTTATTAAAAGCCCCGATTATTTGATCGGGGCTTTTTTGTTATAAGCTGAATGGAGGAGAAATTTATGATTTCAAAACATTCGGATTATTATCCTACCTCTTTTTTAACCCTTGCCGGTACGCCAGCCACCATTACATGGGGCGGAACATCTTTTGTCACACAGGCGCCGGCAGCAACATAAGCTCCTTTTCCGATGCTTATACCCGGAATGACGGTTGCACCTGAACCGATAAAAACACCTTCATGAATATGTACATTGCCCGCAATGGTTACACCAGGGGAAATGGTTACATAATTTTCTAAAATACAATCGTGGCTGATGTTGCAGTTTGAATTCACAATGCAATGGTTGCCGATACGCACGTTTGCATTAATTACGCAACCTGGGGCAATGCAGTTTCCTTCGCCAATTTTAATCGAAGAACTGATGTAATTATGGTGGTGGATGATATTGATAAATGGGTAACCTTTGTTTTCTAAAGGCTCAATGATAGATTTTCTTTCATAATTGCCTATTGCCCCAATTAATGCAATATTTAAAGTCGTGGGATGTTTTTCTAAAAAAGAGGGCAGCGAAATAATAGGCTTCGTTAGGTTTGGATGATTTACCGCATCTTCTAAATTGATGATGTATCCGGTTAAAAGATACTCATCCGAACCATTGAAATACTCGCTTAGTTCAGCGGCATGTTTACCTGCACCTAGTAGATATACATTGATCATTGTTTTTATTCCTGTTAGGAGTAATTTGTTAAATCCAATATACACTTATATCAGCAAAAATAAATGTTGTGCCAATAAAATTTAAGAATGTATCGATAAAGATATAAAGGTAAGGGGGTGGCGGTTTTTTAATGAATGTATGACTAGTTATTGTGTTTCATGTAATAAAACAACTACTTGATGTAAAAAAATAACTATATTGATAGTCAGTGGCTATTTTTGTGACAGAAGACAAAAAACAACTTTTATAAAAACGCGCTCTCTGGAAATTATACCTCTTCCTCGTATTAGAATATTAATCTTTTGCCTGTGTAGGCACCTCCCTATGATTTCTAATCAAAATTCATCCCAAATTTATGCGCTTTTATAGCAGATGTGTGTTTGTTTACGCAATAATTAAATAAGAATTAAAATGCTAAAACATCTAACATGAAAAAAATCTATTACATTTTTGCCCTACTCATCATTTTTACGAGTGCGTGTAAAAAAGAAGGCTCAATTAAAGGAGAGCAGCCACAAGCTCCTGGAAAAACCATAACCTATCATTTAAAAAATGGTGGACAAGTAACCGTTGCAATTAACAATAAAGGGGAATATGTTGTTGGTGGTGATGTTATTTTATCAAAAGATCAGATTGCTTATTTGGAATATAATAAGATTGGGAATGGTAAAGAAACTACACCAAGAAGCACTTTTACAGCAGAATATCAAAAGTTATGGCCTGGTGGAATTATTTATTATGTGATTAATGATGCCACTCATAGCTCAGACATTTTAAGTGCGATTAACGCTTGGGAATCTAGCACACCAATTCGTTTTGTACAACGGACTAATCAAGCTAATTATATCAATTTTGCAGGGCTGCCAGAAAATGGAGCTGGAGATTCTAAATTAGGTATGATTGGGGGTGAGCAAGCTATTAGGTTAGCCGCCAGTGCCGATGAGTCTACCGTCATCCACGAAATAGGACATGCTGTGGGGCTGATGCACGAACAAACCAGGGCCGATCGTGATCAATATATTAATATTGATTTTTCAAATATCAATGCTGATTGGACAGATCAATATAAAACTTACGATGTGTTAGGAAGATCTGGTTTTCAAATCGGAACTTTTGATTTTAATTCGATAATGTTATATCGTTCTAATGTTGCCGAAGCCAGGGTAGGTTCAAATACATCACCACAAATGACTAGAAAAGACGGTACTACATGGGGAGACAGCGATCATCTTTCACAAGGTGATATTGATGGGGTGAATTATTTATATAGACCAATCTATGTTAAATTGGTTTCTGTTTATAACGAAGATGGCTCGTATTATAATAGTAGCATTACAAATGAAGATGCTAGGTTTGAATACTTTATATCCTTAGAGTTCTTTAGCGACGCAAATTTTAATACTCCAATTGATTTAGTTAACCCTGTTAGGATAAGGTATATTAATAGTTTCGGTAGTCTTCAAGGTAGTGGCGCAGATATAGGTGAACTAACGGCTCCAGTAGGAAGTCATTCTGTATATTTAGGGACGGCTTTAACCGAATATAGCTCAGAATATGGAAATTATAGATATTATAGTTCATCTTCATTTGCCCTTACATCTGGGATAGGTTATAGATATTAAATCCAACTTTGAAGTAGAGAAAAGTTATAATAAATATATAACTTGAGGATATGAAGCTAGTTTCATATTTGTATCAAATTTGCGATGAAGTATTTTCTAAATAGAGAACTAATTTGAAATTTTTAAATAGCTATAAATTTTATTCTGTGACGAGCGAATTGATGATTTAAGCCAAGAAGAATAAAAAAATCAGAAAATGAAACTCCGAACAAAACCAAAAGGCTGCTGAGATTTAATTCACTAGCCTTTTTGGTTTTGTATCTTATTCCTTATTGATAAACAAAAGTTCCTTTTTCGCTTTCGATGGTTACCTGTTTCTGTTCGCCTTTTTCTACGCGACCAATAATCTGCGCATCGATATTGAAACTTTTTGAAATTTCAATGATATCTTCAGCAATCTCCTGAGGCACATAAAGCTCCATGCGGTGCCCCATGTTAAATACTTTATACATTTCTTTCCAATCGGTACCCGATTGCTCCTGAATCAGTTTAAATAGGGTAGGGATTGGGAATAAGTTATTTTTGATGACATGGATATCATCGTTGATGAAATGCAATACCTTGGTTTGCGCACCACCACTGCAATGTACAATGCCATTAATCTGACTGCGGTAGTTTTCTAAAATCTTTTTAATTACAGGTGCATAAGTGCGGGTTGGCGATAACACCAGTTTTCCTACCGTCGTTTTGCAAAATCCTTCAATATCGATCTCTTCTGTTAATTGTTTCCTTCCAGAGAAAACCAGATCGAATGGAACAGCCGGATCGAAACTTTCAGGGTAATTGTTGGCTACTGCTTTATCAAAAACATCATGACGCGCAGAGGTTAATCCGTTCGAACCCATACCGCCATTGTATTCTGTTTCGTAAGTAGCTTGTCCGGAAGAGGCTAGCGCCACAATTACGTCGCCAGGTTTAATATTATCGTTGCTGATGATGTCTTCGCGCTTTAAGCGGCAAGTTACCGTAGAATCAACGATAATCGTTCTTACCAGGTCGCCAACATCGGCAGTTTCGCCACCGGTTGAATAGATCGAGATACCCTGTTCGCGTAAATCGGCTAAAATTTCTTCTGTTCCGTTAATTACAGCAGCAATTACTTCACCCGGGATGAGGTTTTTATTTCTGCCAATGGTTGATGATAAGAGAATATTATCGGTAGCACCCACGCAGATTAAATCGTCGATATTCATGATGATGGCATCTTGTGCAATCCCTTTCCAAACCGAGATATCTCCGGTTTCTTTCCAGTATACGTAAGCTAAAGAAGATTTGGTACCCGCGCCATCTGCATGCATGATATTACAGTATTCCTCATCGCCACCTAAAATATCGGGGATGATTTTGCAGAATGCTTTTGGGAAAATTCCTTTATCGATGTTTTTGATGGCATTGTGCACATCTTCTTTTGAGGCGGAAACGCCGCGTTGATTGTACCTGTTATCACTCATGTTGGCGCAAAGATAGCGATTAGAGGTAAAAGGTGGAAGGTAAAAGGTAAAAGGTTTTAAATTGTTGTGCTAAAGATAAGTTTGGCGTGTGGCGTTTGGCGTTTTGCGGTGGGCCACCAGCTTTTATCAAATACCGATAATCAATGATTAATAAGGGCTGTTTTAAAGTTTATCTTTCTCCGTGAGTTGTCATTCTGTTAGCAATGAAGTATCTTTTTAAATAGAAATATATGAAATAGATCTCTCCGTTCCGCTACGCTCCAGTCGAGATGACGCCCTGGCTAAGGTGGGAAATATTGGAAATGGATTTCTCCATTGCGTTACACCTCAATCGAAAGGACGACGGTGGTGAGGATGACGGTCTAGGGAGGTGCAAAGGAGGATCTTTTTAGCAGGGAAGACCCTGAAATAAATCCGATAGCTATCGGATAGGTTGACGACACGCTGGAATTACAGTTAACCAATGAACCGGTTAACCATTTGGCGGTACCAATAAACCAAATTAGCAGTTACTAATGAACGAATGGCAAATGAACTACTGAACTAAATAAAAAAAAGGGCGTAAAGTTAAACCTTACGCCCTATACTTAAACCTTACGGCTTAAAATCTATTTCATGAATAATAATTCTCTGAATTTTGGTAAAGGCCAAACGCTATCGTCAACAATTTGCTCTAATTTATCAGCGTGGTAACGGATGGTATCGAAGTAAGATTTAACTTTCTCATCGTAAGCAATCGCTTTCTCGCGGGTATCTTCGATTTTGTTGGTTAATTTACGTTCTTCTAACATCGCATCGATATTGGTTTTCACAATATCTAAGTGCTCTGATAATTTTTTAACGATATCTAATGATGATTTGCTGTCAACACCAAGTTCTTTTAATCCTTTAACATTTTCAATTAAAGAATTTTGGTAAGCAATTGCTGCAGGGATAATAGCCGTGTTTGCTACTTCGCCCATTACACGTGCTTCGATCTGTAGTTTTTTATAGAAGTTTTCTAACATGATTTCATGACGGGCATGAATCTCACGTGCACTATAAATACCAGTTGAAGCAAATAACTCAGCAGATTTTTCAGTTAAATAAGCATCTAGAGCTTTTGGTGTAGTTTTGATGTTTGATAAACCGCGTGTTGCAGCTTCATCTTCCCACTCCTGGCTATAACCATTTCCTTCGAAACGGATATTTTTAGATTCTTTGATGTATTTTTTGATCACAGTTAATAAAGCGATGTCTTTTTTATCACCTTTTTTGATCAGTTTATCAACCTCAACTTTAAATTTAACCAATTGCTCTGCCATAATTGCGTTTAAGATCGTCATTGGAGCAGAAGAGTTTGCTGATGATCCAACAGCTCTCAACTCAAATTTGTTACCTGTAAATGCGAAAGGAGAAGTACGGTTACGGTCGGTATTGTCTAATAAAATCTGAGGGATTTTAGGGATACCTAACCAAAGTGCGTTATCTTCTTTGATTTTTTTGCTGATACGTGAGTGCTCAATCTCGTCTAATACATCGTTCAGTTGAGAACCTAAGAAGATCGAGATAATTGCAGGTGGCGCTTCGTTAGCACCTAAACGGTGATCGTTGCTTACTGATGCAATACTTGCACGTAATAAATCGGCATGCTCGCTAACGGCTTTAATTGTGTTTACAAAGAAAGCAAGGAACATTAAGTTATTTTTAGGTGTTTTACCTGGTGCCAATAAGTTTTTACCAGTATCGGTAATTAACGACCAGTTGTTGTGTTTACCTGATCCGTTGATACCTGCATATGGTTTTTCGTGTAATAATACACGGAAGTGGTGACGACGGGCAACTTTCTCCATCAAATCCATCAATAACTGATTGTGATCGATCGCTAAGTTGATTTCTTCATAAATTGGCGCACACTCAAATTGAGAAGGTGCCACCTCATTGTGACGGGTTTTTAAAGGAATACCTAATTTTAAAGCTTCGTTTTCGAAATCTACCATGTAGCTGAATACGCGCTCAGGGATAGAACCGAAATAGTGATCTTCTAATTGCTGGCCTTTAGCAGACATGTGTCCGAATAAAGCACGGCCGGTTAATAATAAATCTGGACGGGCATTAAACAACGACTCGTCAACTAAGAAATATTCTTGCTCGATACCTAAAGATGCATTTACTTTAGTAATGCTTTTATCGAAATATTGACAAACATCAACAGCCGCTTTATCAAGCGAAGCTAATGCTTTTAATAATGGTGCTTTATAATCCAGGGCCTCACCGGTATAGGATACAAATACGGTAGGGATACAAAGTGTTTTACCTGCTTTGCTTTCCATAATAAATGCTGGAGAAGAAGGATCCCATGCTGTATAACCACGAGCCTCGAATGTGTTACGGATACCGCCGTTAGGGAAACTAGATGCATCTGGTTCTTGTTGAACTAAAGCGCTGCCGGCAAATTTTTCAATTGCACCTTCGCCGCTTGGCTCAAAAAATGAATCATGTTTTTCGGCAGTTGTGCCAGTTAATGGTTGGAACCAGTGTGTGTAGTGTGTTGCACCAGCTGCCATAGCCCAAGATTTCATTGCCGTCGCAATCTGATTAGCGTCTTCTGCGTTGATTAACTCACCCTGGTTGATGGATGATATTAATTTTTCATATACGTCCTTAGATA
Organism: Pedobacter sp. GW460-11-11-14-TSB4; assembly: GCF_059423705.1. NCBI lineage: Bacteria > Pseudomonadati > Bacteroidota > Sphingobacteriia > Sphingobacteriales > Sphingobacteriaceae > Pedobacter > Pedobacter sp. GW460-11-11-14-TSB4. The sequence goes on along the minus strand of NZ_JBWKYI010000004.1, from coordinate 283,467 downwards.
AGAAATCTCTCATTTTTCTCTTATCAAATACATTAGCGCCAAAAAAGTCAGAAATTTTTGCTGATGGTGATTTAACTTCTGGTGAAATTCTGTTTTGAGCCTCTTTTAATGCGATGGTTCTTAAGCTTTTCATTAATTTGTTATGTTTTTTGTCAAAAATAGTATATTTTATTAATTTTCGTAAAAGAATCGTATTATTTTTATGAATTTTATTGAAAATGAAATAAAAAAATGTTTTTCAGATGAAAAATTTCATTTTTTGTAAAGAAAATAGATTTTTCGAATGTTTTATGGAATTGAAGATTTAGCTGCATCATGCTATAAAAATAAAAGCTATGTTCAACTCTTCAATTAACGTATACAAAACCGAGTGGCTCGATCTTGTATTTGCAAACCGCAACAAAAATTATGGCGCTTATGATTTAAGATCTAAATCTTCGTCGATTATGACGAGGGCGCTTTTTGTATCCGGAAGCTTATTTATCCTCCTGTGTTTCTCTCCTTTAATTTATGCAAAGTTGTTTCCGAAGGAAGAGGTAACTGTAGAAATTGCAAGGCCTGTCGATTTAACAGATGTGATCCATCAGATGAAACCTAAAACCCCTGAACCAGAGAAAAAGATAGAACCTGCAAAAGCAGATCCGGTAAAGGTTAAAACGATAGCGCTTCCATCGCAGGTCGTAGTGGTTAATAAAGTAGATCTGCCTGATCCACCAACGATTAAAGAAATACAGGATGCAGTGATTAGTGATAAAACCCAGGATGGAGTAGTTGCGCCTAATGCAGTTTTAACCGATAATAAGGGGAATGGGGATGGTTCAGGTGTAGCAAAGGATGGTGCAGGAACCGGCGATCCGAATGCAGTTATAGATCTGGGTGGAGTTGATGAGTACCCTGAATTTAATGGTGGCGCCAAGGCCTGGTCTAAATATATGGAACGTAATTTAAGATATCCATATCAGGCCCAGGAAGAAAATGTTCAAGGGAAAGTATTTGTGAGTTTCGTGGTAGAGAAAGATGGTTCTGTTACCGATGTTAAGGTGTTAAGGGGGCTTGGTTTCGGCTGCGATGAAGAAGCCATTAAAGTGATTAAAAAATCGCCGCTATGGAAACCCGGTAAAAATAGAGGTGTACCAGTGCGGGTAAAGTATAATATGGCGATTAACTTTACCATTTCTAATTAAAATCTTCAAAAATGAAAAAGTCCTTTTTAATATTACTGTTTCTTTGCTTTGCAACGCTTCATTTAAATGCTAAAGTGATAAATCATGTAGATACTGCTAAAATATACAGCATTAAACTGGCCAATACCGATTTAAAGAACGGAAAAATTAAATTTCTAATCCGTGGAGGTATTGTATCTACATATGTTAAAGGACAGGAAATATTTGAAAAGAAGTATGGTGTAGATTATTATGATTTTGGGTGTGTAATGCCTTCAGGCCTTTCCATTGAAGATTATAATAAAGTAGTAGCTTCTTTTATGGATCGTAAATATGGAAGGGGGTGGCGCAAAGAGGTGAGGAAAGATGTGCAGGGGATTTGAAATGGAAGAGGGAGGTAAACCCGTCGCCCTGAAATTGTTTCAGTGGCTAACCCGAAGGAAGATGCTGAAACAAGTTCAGCATGACGACTAAATAACTTTTCTATTAATGCTCTTTTAGAAAAAAATGTGAGGTTGGGTAAATTGAAACGGTTTGGGCGAAAGCTCAGGCCGTTTTTGTTGTGTTAGCGGAATGTTACTCTTTCCCCACTTTTAATCAATAGCGGTACGGAAATCTATTTATAAAGCTGCTGCTACGGGTAAATATTTATTTTTTAATTTTGGAAAGCAAAAACAGCACCTTTTTGTCATTACCGTCCCGCGCTTTGTTTCAAATCCTCGCCCTCGTACCTCAGGCTGTGGGTTTTCCACTTCGGTCGGGTTTAGGTAGCAAGACTGGTGGTACGATGAAAGGTTTATTGCAAGCGCAGAAACAGGCCGTATGCTGAAGAGCAGGCTTTTGTTCAACAAACCCGACAGAGCGGTTAGCCCGCAGTGAAGCGCAGCGGAACGAGGACTATAAGCGATGGCGGGTGTACAGCAGCTATGGAAGGCGGAACGCTCATTTCATCATAAAAATTATTTAGAAGAATAGAATTAAACCGTCATTTCGACTGAAGCTTGCAGGTTTCACCGGTAGCGAAATGCCTGCCCGTACAGGCGGGGAGAAATTTATCTCGACAGATCTCTCGACTGCGTTGCATTTCGCTCGAGATGACGGCACGGTGTAGACATTTCGTTTGAGATAGAGGTCTGTAAACTAAAAATGGACGATGGTTTTAATTCCATCATCCATTTTACATCTTCCATCAGTTCCTTATCCTTTATTTTCAATCCACTTGCGTGCATTTACAAAGGCTTCCATCCAGGGCGAAACTTCATCTTTACGGCCTTGCGGGTAATTTGCCCAGTGCCATTGGAACAATGAACGTTCGATGTGCGGCATCATTACCAGGTGGCGACCACTTTCATCGCATAACATTGCGGTGTTGTAATCTGATCCATTCGGACTGGCCGGGTAAGTTTCGTAAGCATATTTCGCTACGATTTTATATTTATCTTCTGCATATGGTAATGAGAATCTGCCTTCACCGTGTGATACCCAAACGCCTAAAGTGCTTCCGGCCAGGGTAGATAACATCACCGAATTATTTTCCTGTAAGGTTAAGGAAGTGAAAATACTTTCGTGTTTACCGCTTTTGTTGTGCAGCATTTTTGGTTTTTCTTCGTGGTCTTTATTAATTAAGCCCAGCTCTACAAACAACTGGCAACCATTACAAACACCAACCGATAAAGTATCAGGACGGGCAAAGAATTTCTCTAAAGCTACCCTTGCTTTTTCGTTGTATAAAAATGCACCTGCCCAACCTTTGGCTGATCCTAAAACATCAGAGTTAGAGAAACCACCTACTGCACCGATAAACTGAATATCTTCTAAAGTTTCTCTTCCGGTAATTAAATCGGTCATGTGAACATCTTTCACATCAAAACCTGCCAGGTACATGGCATTGGCCAGTTCGCGTTCAGAGTTACTTCCTTTTTCGCGGATAATGGCTGCCTTTGGACGCGGTTTAGTTGCGTCAATTACAGGTTTCTTTCCATCAAATTGTAATGGGAAAGTGTAATTTAAAACATGGTTTTTATAATTATCGTAACGTTCTTTTGCCAGGCCATTACCGGTTTGTTTGTTATCTAACAGGTACGAAGTTTTAAACCAAACATCACGTAAGTGATCAATGTCGAAACTATAGTGATCTGCGGCGTTTTTAACGTCCAGTTTAGCTGAAGCATTTACTTCTCCAATTTTGTGGAAAGCAATGCCAGCCTGTGCAAAAGTATCTTCAACCGAAGCATCAGCCTGGAAAACGATACCAATGTTCTCTGCAAAGAATACTTTAATGCTATCAGCCTCTGCTAATGAAGACAAATCGATCGAAGCGCCTAAATCGCGGTCAGCAAAACACATTTCCAGTAAGGTGGTAATTAAACCACCACTGCCAATATCGTGACCGGCCTGGATTTTATCCGCTTTAATTAATTGTTGTAGTGTATTGAAAGCTGTTTTAAATTGATCAGCTTCTTTTACATCAGGGGTTTCCGTACCGATTTTGTTTAAAATCTGCGCGAAAGATGAACCGCCTAATTTATAAGTATCGTTTGATAGGTTAATGTAATAAATCGAACCGCCATTTTTTTGAAGGACAGGCTCAACTACTTTGGTAATATCATCGCAATTTGCTCCTGCAGAAATAATCACCGTTCCAGGTGCAATCACATCACCATCTTTGTATTTCTGTTTCATCGATAACGAATCCTTTCCGGTTGGGATATTGATTCCTAAATCGATGGCAAAATCAGAACAGGCTTTTACTGCTGCATATAAACGGGCATCTTCACCTTCGTTTTTACAAGCCCACATCCAGTTGGCAGAAAGTGAAACACTTTTTAAACCATCTTTTAAAGGAGCCCAAACAATATTCGATAGCGATTCGGCAATGGCATTGCGGCTACCAGCAGCAGGATCAATCAGCGCCGAAAGTGGTGCATGGCCAACTGAAGTGGCAATACCTTCTTTACCCTGAAAATCTAAAGCCATTACACCACAGTTATTTAATGGCAATTGTAACGGACCTGCACATTGCTGTTTGGCTACACGGCCACCCACACAACGATCTACTTTATTGGTTAACCAATCTTTCGATGCCACTGCTTCTAATTGAAGCACTTGCTCTAAATAGGTATTTAATTCAGCTTTATTATATTCAATAGCTTCGTATTTGCGATCGATGGTTTGATCGTCCATTACAATTTTTGGTGAGCTGCCAAACATGGCGGCCAACTCAAAATCCATTGGTTTTACACCTGTTGTTGCAGATTTAAAGGTAAAACGGTGATCGCCGGTTACTTTACCTACGGTATACATTGGTGAACGTTCGCGGTCGGCTATTTTTTGTAAGGTTTCGATATGATCGTTTCCGATTACCAATCCCATTCTTTCCTGCGATTCGTTACCGATAATTTCTTTGGCCGAAAGGGTAGGGTCGCCAACTGGCAGTTTATCTAAGTCGATTAAACCACCGGTTTCTTCAACCAGTTCTGATAAACAGTTTAAGTGTCCGCCTGCACCATGATCGTGGATCGAGATAATCGAATTGTGATCGCTTTCTACCATACCACGTACTGCATTGGCTGCACGTTTTTGCATTTCGGGATTTGATCGCTGAATCGCGTTTAATTCAATTCCGCTTCCGTGCTGACCGGTATCTGCAGACGAAACTGCTGCACCGCCCATCCCGATTCTATAATTTTCGCCACCGAGGATAACGATATTATCGCCTTCTTTTGGTTTAAGTTTTTGTGCCTGGCTGGCTTTACCGTAACCGATACCACCTGCAAGCATAATTACCTTATCGAAACCTAATTTTCTGCTGTCTTCTTCATGTTCGAATGTTAAAACCGAACCGGTAATCAGTGGTTGCCCGAATTTATTTCCAAAATCTGTAGCGCCATTTGATGCTTTGATCAGGATATCCATTGGGGTTTGGTATAACCATTGTCTTTCTTCTACACCTTTTTCCCATGGGCGGTTATCTTCCAAACGCGAAAGCGCAGTCATATAAACGGCAGTTCCGGCTAAAGGCAATGAACCTTGTCCGCCTGCTAAACGGTCTCTGATTTCACCTCCCGAACCTGTTGCTGCACCGTTAAAAGGTTCAACTGTGGTAGGGAAATTATGGGTTTCGGCTTTTAAGGAGATGACTGATTCGAAATCGCTTGTCGTGTAATAATCAGGTTCATCCGCACGTTTAGGTGCAAATTGCTGCACTTTAGGGCCTTTAATAAAAGCTACGTTATCTTTATAGGCCGAAACAATATCGTTAGGGTTTTCTTCTGATGTCTTGCGGATCAGCTTAAATAAAGAAGTAGGCTGTTCTACGCCATCGATTACAAATTTGCCATTAAAAATTTTATGACGGCAGTGTTCCGAATTTACCTGAGAGAAACCAAAAACTTCAGAGTCGGTTAAAGGTCTTTCTAATTTTTGCGCTAAAGTATTTAAATACTCCACTTCTTCATCACTTAAAGAAAGCCCTTCCTGTTTATTGTAAGCTGCAATATCGGTGATTTCTAAAATCGGCTCAGGCTTGATATTGATGGTATATACCTCTTGATCAAGCTTGTTGTATTTTTGAGAAAGCATCGGGTCAAAATCAGCAAAGTTTTCGTCAACCTGCTTAAATTCTTCAATCCTGATGATCCCCTGCATGTCCATGTTCTGGGTAATCTCTACGGCATTGGTACTCCATGGAGTAATCATTGCTGCTCTTGGTCCAACGAAAAAGCCTGTTAAAGCTGTTTCTTGCGAGATTTTGGCACCGCCAAATAACCATTCAAGTTTAGTAATATCAGTGGTAGAAAGCGCTTTGTCTGTTTGTAAAACAAAAATCGCCTGCGATTGACTAAGGAAGAAATGAATCATGCTTTTTTTTTGAAGTTGCAAAAATAGCGTTTAAAATTTAAAAAGCTTATTGAAGCGCACAATATAATTGCGCTTTTATTACTTTTGACGTTAATGTTGCTCGCCGATCGTCATTTCGGGCGGATTGCAAGGCAGTCGAGAAATCTGTCAAGGTAGATCTCTCCACTTCGCGATGCTTCGGTCGAGATGACGACTTTATTTAGATGAAATCTTATGGAATTGAAGCTGCAAATGTATTTCTTATTAAAATCAAATTTATGTTCAATAAAATTCATCATATCGCTATTATCTGTTCAGATTACGAAAAATCAAAAGATTTTTATGTGAATAAATTAGGTTTTACCGTTTTGGCAGAAGTTTACCGGGCTGAAAGAAAGTCGTATAAATTGGATCTTGCAGTAAATGGTGTATATCAGATCGAGCTTTTTTCTTTTGAAAATCCTCCTGCACGCCCCTCACGTCCGGAGGCGCAGGGTTTGCGTCATTTAGCTTTCGAAGTTGAGGATATAGAAAAAGAGATTTTGCGTTTAAATAATCAGGGCATCATTACCGAACCTATTCGTATTGATGAGTTTACCGATAAACGTTTTACCTTTTTTGCCGATCCTGATGGCCTACCTCTAGAACTCTACGAAAATTAGAATTTACATAATTAAAATTAACACTCAAAATGAAAAGAACGCTGTTGTGCTGTACATTAATTTATGTCTCGCTAAATCTTCATGCCCAATCTCAAATTAAGTACACAGGTAAAATCGAAACAGGGTATCACCTTTTTCTTGCAAGGCCGTTAAAGATAGATATTGGTGAAGGCTGGATGGGTTATCAGCTTGGGGGGACACCTAATGGTGTAGATTTAAGTTTGATCAACGGTGTAAGCTATAAAGAAAACCTTCGGTTAGGTTTAGGTATTTCCTATGTCAATTACAGAGGAATTAATGGTTATTCGGTTTTTGGTGACCTGGAGTATGTAACGGTAAAGGCAAGGATTGCTCCGGTATTTAATCTGAAGATAGGAAGTAGTCATATAAATAATCAATATGCTAATGGTTCTACCGGAACAGTTGTTGATTTTAGTGGGGGAGTTGAGCATAAGGTAGGAAAAAAGCTAAGTTTGCAATACAAAGCTGGATTCAGGTTTGTTCATCAATCAATTTTTTTACCAATAAGGATAGGGGTAAGGTTTTAACATTTATATGAGTATTTTCAAATTCAAACAATTTGAAGTCGACCAAAAGGGTTGTGCCATGAGGATTAATACCGATGGTGTTTTAATTGCCGCGATGGCCAATCAGGAAGAACCTAAAAACATCCTGGATATTGGAACAGGTACTGGTGTAATTGCATTGATGCTGGCTCAGCGTTTTCCAGACGCAAATATACATGCTGTAGAAATTGATGAACAGGCTGCAGGAACTGCTAAACGGAATTTCCAGTCGTCAGTTTTCAGTGACCGGTTAAGTATTAGCAACGTAGCTATCGAACAGTTTAGCCATTCAGCGAAATTTGATCTGATCGTTTCTAATCCGCCCTTTTTTGTGAATGATTTAAAAAGTGAAGAATCCAGGAAGGGGATAGCAAGGCATGCTGATGAAGATTTTTTTAGGTTATTAATTGAAAAATCAAACTCCCTTTTAGCTGACGGAGGATTGATCTGGCTTATTCTCCCAATAAAACAGGCAAATGAGGTTATTAGTAGCGCTGCTGACTATGGTTTGTTCCTTGCAGAGCGGATCCATATTCATTCTGATCAAAGCAAACCAACCTTTAGACAGGTAATTTGTTTGAAAAGGGGTGAAATTGTTTCAAAAGAAAGAGACTTTAATATTTATGAATCTTTAAAACAGCATACCATAGTTTATAAAGAATTGCTTAAAGATTTTTTCCTGGCATTCTAACCAGTTTCTAAAAGAAATTTGCTTGTTGAAGCTTGCGTGATGATGGTAATATTGTACAATCATAATTGTATCTTTTTTAGCATTCAGCCGCCGTTTCTTAAGTTTTTTTTAGGCCTTGAAGGATTTATTTTAGTGAAAAGCGATCTAAAGATTTTGCTAATCCTGTAAATTACGGGGCACAATTAAGTATACATAATGAAAAAAATAGGATTAATTTCTGATACCCATGGTTTTTTAGATGATGCGGTTTTTAAACACTTTGATGGTGTAGATGAAATTTGGCATGCCGGGGATTTTGGACCTCATGTGGCCGAGCCCCTGGCGGCGTTTAAGCCACTGCGTGGTGTGTTTGGAAATATTGATGATGCTGCAATTAGAGCGGAATTCCCAGAGCAAAATCGATTTAGCTGTGAGGGGGTTGATGTTTGGATGACCCATATTGGTGGATACCCGGGGAGGTACTCGTCTTCAATTAAGGCAGAAATATACACTAACCCTCCTAAATTATTTATTACCGGGCACTCGCATATTTTAAAAGTAATGTTCGACGAAAAAATAAAATGTTTGCATATAAACCCCGGAGCAGCTGGAAAACACGGTTGGCACAAAGTGAGAACCCTTATTAGATTTTGTATAACTGATGAAAATATTCATACCTTAGAGGTTATAGAGTTATCGGGTAGATAATGTAAAATATACACTAAGTATGGTTTGTGGCGTTAAAACATTAGGACAATTTATTATAGAAAAACAAGCAGATTTCCCATATGCTAAAGGAGAACTTTCGAGGTTGTTAAGGGATATTGGTATTGCCGCTAAAATTGTAAACCGCGAAATTAATAAAGCGGGTTTAGTTGATATTTTGGGCGATATGGGAACCACCAATATTCAGGGTGAGGAACAAAAAAAGTTAGATGTTTATGCAGATGAACAATTTATTGCTGCATTAACCAGTGGTGGCGAATGCTGTATTGTTGCTACCGAAGAAGAAGACGAAATCATCCACATCGAATCGCCGGTTTCGCAAAATGCTAAATATATTGTGTGTATTGATCCTTTAGATGGCTCTTCGAATACAGATGTAAACGTAGCTGTAGGGACTATTTTCTCTATTTATCGCAGAAAATCCGTTGATGGTAGGGCGAGCATAACTGATGTATTGCAAAAAGGCACTGAACAGGTGGCTGCCGGTTACATTATATATGGCTCATCTACCATGTTGGTTTATACCACAGGGAAGGGGGTTAACGGTTTTACATTAGATCCGTCAATTGGTGAGTTCTGTTTATCGCACCCCCAGATGAAAATACCCGAAACAGGTTATCTATACTCGGTAAACGAAGGTAATTATGTTCACTTCCCTGATGGCGTTAAAAAGTACATCAAATACTGCCAGGTAGAGGATGAAGCGACTAAACGCCCATACACTTCGCGTTATATTGGTTCGATGGTTGGCGATATCCACCGGAATTTAATTAAAGGCGGTATTTATATTTACCCAACTACTTCGCGCTCGCCTAACGGCAAGTTAAGGTTGTTATACGAATGTAATCCAATGGCTTTTATTATTGAGCAGGCTGGGGGCAAAGCCAGTACAGGTTTTGACCGTATACTCGAAATTGAGCCAACAGAACTGCATCAAAGGGTTCCGATTTTTATCGGATCAAAACATATGGTAGAAAAGGCCGAAGAAATGATGTTATTGTATACTGCAAAATCAATTTCAATTGAGCCAACAGTAGAAGCCAAACTGGAAAATTTAAATGTAATCGGTGGAATTGATTAACATTAACTAAATTTTGCTTCTTTCTACTTCAAAAAAAGTATCTACAGCCAGGTTTTGCTTGTCTTGCGAGGCAAAAACAGCTAAACGGTCGCAACGTTCATTTTCCGGGTGATCGTTGTGGCCTTTAATCCAGATAAATTTCACTTTGTGAAGTTTATACAGTTCCAGAAACCTTAACCATAGGTCTTTGTTTTTCTTATCCTTGAAATTTTTGGTTACCCAGCCGAAGACCCATTTCTTCTCCACCGCATCTACTACATATTTCGAATCAGAATAAACTGTTACCTGCTGATTTAAGCTTTTTAATGCTTCTAATCCTTTTATTACAGCCAATAGTTCCATGCGGTTATTTGTGGTCATCCTAAAGCCACCACTTAATTCTTTATAGTGTTGTCCTGCCCTTAAAATTGTTCCCCAACCACCTGGTCCCGGGTTTCCGCTAGCTGCTCCGTCTGTGTAAATTTCGATCATAAACGCCGTAAAGTTATGTTTTTAGGTTCAAAATAGCTTGTTTTATCTGCTTTTGAATTTTTTTTTCGATTTCAAATAATTGAATGTTAAGGAATTAAAAATTTGTTGTAAAAACTTTGAAAAAAATATTTGCATGGAATATTAAAAGTCGTACTTTTGTGACATCAAAAAACACGGTGGCTGTAGCTCAGTTGGTTAGAGTATTGGTTTGTGGTGCCGAGGGTCGTGGGTTCGAGCCCCATCAGCCACCCTTCACAGGGCAAAGGATTTTTAAAGATCTTTTGCCCTCTTTTTTTGCCTTCTAATCCCTTGTTTATCAGGTAAATACGATTAAACGTTTCCGTCATTTCAGCGGTTTGATGTTGTACATCCTGAAAAATGAATAATTGGTAGTGTTGAGAAATAAATAAGCCATTAGCAGAAATATAGCTAAGCAACTTGCAGAAATTTTATGCATGCCATTTTAATGTTAGTTTAGAGCTGTGTGTAGTGCTGCGAAATATTGAAGTGAAATTTATCTTCTGCATTGCTAATGCGTATCGCACCTGTCTTCAGATTTTAAATCCCGATTCTTTTTCGTGATATTGAGTGCCAGATATACCTTTCAGATGTGATACGCGGGAAGGTTTTTGCATTTGCCTAAACCTGCCATTGTTTTTGCTTCACAACTCTGTATTCCTAAGATGGTTTACCATTAGCTGAAATTAAAAAATGTACATATTTATGCTTTTAATATTTCCGGATCATTTTAGAACCCTCAAAAAATAACGTTCGAAAGGTTCTCAACCTGTTAAGCCGTTGAGCAATCATTTATCAATCAGTTTCTCAATCTCATCCAGCAACACATTAAGATCGAAAGGTTTGGGGACATAGGCGTCGGCTCCGCAGCTTTCAGCAATATTTTTGCCATCAGTGCTCGCAGAGTACATTAATACCGGAATTAAGGCAATTTTGCTGTTCTGTCTTAATGACCTCAGGATCTGGTCACCTGATATCTTAGGCATCCAAATGTCAAGAAGAATAAGATGCGGCGACTCCCGTTCGATTGTTTTAAGCGCATTAATACTGTTAGGCTCAATTAGCACCTGGTAGCCTTCATCTTCCAAAAACAGTTCCAGCATTTCCAGTATGCCTAAATCATCATCACAAATCAGAATCTTTTTATCTTTCATATTTTGATCGGACTGCTAATACATCGGTAAGGTAAAGTTGAAGGTAGATCCAACGTTTTTCTGGCTTTCGGCCCATATGGTGCCGCCATGGTTGGTAATAATCTGCTGGCAAAGATAAAGTCCAATTCCCATTCCCGGATAATGTTTGTGTACCTCTCCGACGCGGTAGAAGCGGTCAAAAACCTTAGCTAGTTCATCCTCATTAATGCCCATGCCTTCATCAATTACAGATACCTTGATAAAATCGCTAATGGATGAAACCTGGACCTGGATTTCCGTGTGATCAGCAGAATATTTGATCGCATTGCTCAACAAATTTGAAACAACCTGAATGAGATGGGATTCATCCCCGTTAAAATTTCTGCCAATTTTTCCCGTAAGGGAAATTTTTCTTGATGGCGTTGCTGCTCTCATACTCTCAACAGTATCAGCCACCATTTTATCAAAGTCGAAATCCTCACGGTGAAGGGTGATGTTGCCGGTCTGGATCCTGGATACATCCAGAAGTTCGGACAATAGTTGATTTAGGCGCTGGATATACTTTCCTGTTTTTTCTACCACAGCTTTAAACTTATCACTCGCATTATCAGGCATCAGCTTGTTCATAAGCTGCATATATCCAACAATGGTAGTTAGCGGTGTTTTAAGCTCGTGGCTGGCAATGGAAAGAAAATCATCCTTACGCTGCTGTAGTGCCCGCTGATCTGTAATATCCTCAATTGCAAGCAATATCCAATCCTTATATCTGCCTTCAAGCTCAATGCGGTGGGCATTAAGAAGCATCAGTTTTTTGCCGATATGCGGAAATTCATGTTCAACTTCATAGTCCAGTACCGGATTGTTGGTAGGAAGGATTTCTTCCATCATCTTTTTTAGCTCCGGAATATTCCATTGACCATTACCAAGATCGTAAAGCAACTTTCCCTTTGTTTCATTTATAGAAACCTTGAAAGTATTGAGGAAATGCTTGTTGGCGCTTAGCACCCTATAGTGTTTGTCCATCACAACAAGGCTCTCCCGAATGGTTTCAACGATGCTGCTTAAATATTCCTGGCTCTCCCGGTACATTCTGGTTCGTTCTTCAACTTTCCGTTCTGTCTCTTGTTGCACCAGTTCGAGTTCCTGTTGGGACCTCCGCCTGGAAGACACGTCATTCTGTATGCCAATAAAATGTGTGATGTTACCATTTTCTTCTTTAACTGGCGATATATACAGTTCATTATAGAACAATTTGCCCTTTTTGGTGTAATTTCTAATCTCAACCCTGCAACTCTCTCCGCTGGCAAGTGCAGTCGAAATTGCCTGGCGCTCAGGCTGCTGGCGATCCCTGCCCTGGAGGAACCTACAGTTATGGCCAATGATCTCGTTTCTTTTATATCCCGTAATTTCTTCGAAAGCAGGGTTGCAGTAGATTATCGGATTGTCTGGCAACAGATTATCGGTGATAACAATTCCGGTTACTGACGCATCCAAAACCTTGTAAAGAACTTCAAGATCTAAGGGTGCATTTATTTTTTTTGTATTGATGTGATTTTCCTTGCCCAAACTGATAAAATTTATTTTTGATAAACGGCAGAAGGCCCGATTTGGTTTTTAAAGATTTAAAGTTTTTGATAACTAAAGTGGCAGCTAGTTAGGGGGGCAGTTGTTTGATTTTTTTTTAAAAAAACTGCTTTGCCAATAATCTGGTTGAAATTAGCTTCATGACTGATGAATTATTTTTGTCATCGTATCAAGCTTCTAGCCATGTCACTTACTTCATTAACCATATGAAAAACCAGTCTTAATTGTAATACAAATTCATATTAATTTAATAAATGCTATTTTTTTAATACACCCAGAATGAATTATCAAACGTTTGTGCGATATAGATATCCGTTTGCAATTAACTAAACAATAAGGTATAAGGAATCTCTGTCTTTTGGAATCAAAATAGATTAAATAACCGTTCAATATATAATTTTAAAACAAACGTTTGCGCTCATTTAATTTTATAAGCTATAATTACTTGTTTGTAACTTAAGGTAGTTCGCATTTCAGTTAAATAGTGAGCTGAACTTTGGATAGTACAGAAGCAGGAAAAGGGGAGTGTTGAGGATTGTTTTGCAATCGGGTAATTGCCTGCGAACATCAGGTTAAATAGGGCACTAAAATTAATGGCAATATTTTTCAAACCTAAACTCAAAACATCTAATGCAAAAACAACCTACTTTTTGTATGTCTTGTTTCCGCCTGGCAGTGCAGCCATATTAAGTAAACCAGTATTTACCAATTCTCATAGATTATAATATCATGATTTTAACCAAATATTAATATAGCAATTATGAAAACCAATTTTCTTACTATCCTCCTTTGCTGCTTCATCTTAATGAGCTGCAAAAAGGACAACACACCCACCACTGCAAATAGTACTATTGCATTACCTTCCACAATGCTAAAGGCCAGCACCTCCGCGAGCTCAACGCTTAGTTTAAAAGTATTGCAGCTGAATGTGTGGCAGGAGGGGACAAAGGTATCAGGAGGTTTTAATGGTATCATTGATGCCATTGTACAATCCGGCGCAGATTTAATCACCTTAAGTGAAGTGCGCAATTATAATAATACGAATTTCAGCGCCAGGGTTCTAGCGGCATTAAGTGCGAAAAACTTAACCTTTTATTCTTTTAAAGACAATAATGTAGGAATCATATCCAGATATCCTATCGTATCATTTAAAACAGGGATATATGGAAATGCATTTGATAAGGCGGTTATCAATCTTGATCTCAATACCCAGGTTGCTATCTATTCAGCACATTTAGACTATTTAAATTATGCCTGTTACCTACCCAGGGGCTACGATGGCAATAGTTTTCAAAAAATGAGTCAGCCAGTTACCGACGTAAATGCTATTTTGGCCTCAAATCTGCAATCCAGTAGAGATGAAGAAATCGCAGCTTTTGTGAATGATGCAAAACTGGAAAGGGATAGTGGTAGGATTGTAATATTGGGTGGAGATTTTAACGAACCATCTCATCTGGATTGGGTGAACGAACAAAAGAATCTTTTTGACCACCGCGGAACTATTGTTCCCTGGCAGAACAGTGTTACTTTATATGCTAGAGGATTTAAGGACTCTTATAGGGTAAGGAATTCCAACCCGGTCACCGCACCCGGCTTTACCTGGGCCGCATTTAATACCAGTGCCAGCCTCTCCTCACTTGTCTGGGCGCCCGATGCAGATGAAAGGGACCGGATTGATTACATTTATTATGCCGATAATAGTAACAGGGTCAATGTAAGTGAATCTATTGTATTTGGGCCTTCAGGATCAATTGTGCGGGGACAAGGATATGAAGATCCAACCTATACCAATCCTTTCCTGATTCCAACAGGAACATGGCCATCCGATCATAAAGGATTAATTACCACTTTTTCGATTACAAGCATAAAGCCGACAATAAGTTTGAATAAAACAAATTACGCCAATGGCGAAACGATTACAGTAAATTTTGCAAATGGCTCAACTAATGCGAAAGCCTGGGTAGGGATTTATCAAAGTAACAAAGTACCCGGTACCAATTATGCTAATAGCTGGAAGTATACCAATGGAATGTCAAGTGGAAGTGTCGCACTGAGCCTGCCAGCCAATAGTCCTGCAGGAAGCTACTATGTTGCTTATTTTAAAGATGATGGCTATACAGAAATTGCAACAAGGGTTTCTTTTAATTATACTGGTGGCTAGGTAAGTGCCAAAAGTAACTGCATCAATTTATTATTTTCAGAACATATCGATAGAGCCTGATCATTTTTTATTAAATAATCAGGCTCTTTTTTAGCTTTTCCAACCAGTATCCACTCATTACCTTGCCAAAACAAGATTTTATCTTTAATATACCTCTAAAAACTGAAATTAACTTTGTAATTTATTCGGCATGATTTTCAATGGGTTGCAATTTATCGATTGTGATTGTTTTCATCTGCTATTATATTTGCCGGCATAACTTTTAATCGGGATGTAGCGTAGCCAGGTATCGCGCCAGCATGGGGTGCTGGAGGTCGGAAGTTCGAATCTTCTCATCCCGACAAAAAACAAATGTAATTACTCTCCCGGCTAATCTTATTTCACTTAGGATAAGATAATAGCTGTAATTTTTGCATTAGGGTGTAGCATCATAACCCGTTCACTTTTTGTCTGCCAGCCATTTTAATCCCTCTTCAGCATAAGTAAAAAAAACAATCTCAGCCTGTTTATCGTCGTTTTCGACGCTCTTTTTTGCAGAAAGCTGGCTAAAAGCACTTTCTGACAGTATCCATGCGAAAAATTTTAAGCCGGCCAGTTCCATTAGGGGCAACCAGATATTTGCAGCCCAATCTGAGGCTTCTGACCAGGTTCCGGGAACAAGCCTGTTGTCGTTAAACACTTTGCTCCGCTGATTTGCCCTTAAGTATTCGATCATTAAAGTGCCGCCGTGTTTGACAGAATGCATATCCTGGTGTCCTGTCCATTCTACGTGCATCGTATCACTGTCAGCTGGGCAGGATATGGTAATATGTTTATCCTTATAATGGCTCTTAGTGTGTATTTCCGGGCTTACCAGGTAGTTTGAGATCAATGGCAGCTTGAAAGAAAAAACAGATCCTTTACCCAAAGTACTTTCTATCCAGAAACTTCCGCCATGGCGTTTGATAATATCTGCAGAGATATACAGCCCCAGGCCAAGCCCATCAAATCGGGTTGAGGAATTATCTACGCGGTAATACCGTTCAAATAGCTGCTCTAAATCACTCGACTTGATACCAATTCCATAATCAGTTACTGAAACGATAATGTTCCCGTCAGCTATTTTTGCATTGATTTCTACTGTTTTTGAATCCGGGGAGTATTTGACGGCATTGGAAACAAAGTTATGGATTACCTGTTCGAGCCTGAATCGATCTCCATTGAAGGCAGTTTCATCCTGAATCGCTAATTTCAGTTCATGTTTAGGGTACATCTGCCGCATTTCTACTACCACTTCTTTGAGCATGCTGGAAAAATCAAACAGTTCTGAATTCAGAAGCATTTTGCCTGCATTTATTTTGCTCACATCCAGCAGATCGCCTATGAGTTTTTCCAATCTGTTGAGTTGTCCTGATGAACGCTCGAGATAACTTTTTACCTTGCCCTCTTCAGCTATTCTCAAAAGGAGCTGATGAAACCCTTTAATGGTGGTTAATGGGGTTTTGAGTTCATGGCTCGCGATAGAAATAAATTCATCCTTTCTGGCCTCATTCATTTTTTGGGTGTGGATATTGGTATTGGTTCCCACCCAGATATCGGGTTTCCCTTTCTGTTTCACCAGTCTTGCGATAACAAGGTGCCAGTAGTAAAGGCCGTCGGAGAAAAGTAACCTAAATTCGTTTGTATATTCTTTTCCGCTCTCTAGTGATGCCTTCCAGCGCTGAATACTTGAAAGCAGGTCATCCTGATGTACAAAGGAGGTCCAGCCCTGCGCTAAGATTGTTTTTGGACTATGGCCAAAATCCCTGCAAATAACATCGTTTACATAATTGATTTCTCCAGCGCTATTCGCTGTCCATACCTGCTGGGGAATGGCGTTGAGCAGTAATGCAGATGATGGCTCTTCCAGGTCAATATCTTTTTCCTCATTAAGGTCTTTCTCAAAATCATCATTAATACCAAGGCTGCTTTCTGAAATCATGTTCAAATCTATAAAATTGATAAAGAAACTTCGCTCTTAATTTATGCTCAAGTTGTAAACTGATTATATCTTAGCTTTATGCGAATATCAAGTTTCTAAAAACGCTTTTTTTTAAAATATTAAGTATTCAGTTTTAGCCTGCAGTATTAAGAGGAGAAAACCTTCAATAGGTAATGAACAGGAGATGGCCTGAAAGGTTTTCTTGTTTTAAATTTATAGCGTATTGAATTCAACCCTCGAACCAATTGATTTTCAAGTTGAGGATTTCAGCAATCCTCATTCCTACAAAACCAATATTGGATTTTATCCCTTTAAAAGAATTTTTGAAAATCGGCCTAGTTCGATTAATTCATCCACAAATTGATTTTTATTAAGAACTGCGATTGGACCCTTCACAGAGCAAAGGATTTTTAAAGATCTTTTGCCCTTTTTTTTACTCCCTATTTTTTTTGTTTATCAGGTAAATACGATTAAACGTTTCCGTCATTTCAGCGGTTCGATGAAAACTGAATTTTTCCTTGAACAACCATAAATATCCTTTGGCACCGCAATCTGTTGGTTCAGATATTAAAGACAAGTTGCCCAAACTGCTTAAAAACCGTTCAAAGATCGGAAGGTTTGGCGGAGCGGTTATAAATGCGCTGATAAAGGATGCTTCTTTGACACATGAGCAGATAGCTGAGCAATTGATGCTGCCGGTTAATACAGTAATACGGACGCGTGAAAACCTAGGGATATAATACTTTAAAATATCATCATGGTTATATAAATCAACATTAGAGGCTAGAGCTCCGTTAGTTTTCGGTAATTACAAGGCCCAAAATTTCCAGAAAATTAACTGCTCGAGTTTTTTGTGCAACGGCATTTTGTAAATCATCAAGTTTTTGGCTGGTATTTAAGCAACCCAAAAATACATGCGCGGTTCCAACATCAGCTTAAGGAACGTTTATGATAAAGAATTTTAGGACGAAGCCAATGACAGCTTTGCGTTACTTGGAATATACCTATCTCTTAATTTAAGAATCGGGTATTCTATTAACTTACTAATTACAATTCCTCCAATAAATATGCCTGCAAATCGAATGATAACGAACATAAGGCCATAGTTATGGATAAAAGGATACTTTACGCTTAAGAAAAATATATGAAACAAGTAGATGGAGTAGGAGTATTTTCCAATATATGCCATAGGTTTTAACAAACTAAGTATCCAGCTATTTTTCATGGTGATTAGATTGACCAGAATGAAAGCAAAGCAGATAGGATTTGTTGTAAAACATAATGTAGAAACTATTATATCCTCATCTAAGTTCCAAATGAAATTAATAAGCAGAAAAGCTACAGATAACAACAGTAATGCTGAATTTAAAATTCTATTATCAATTACTGCAGCAATTGCATTGGGTTTATAAATATTAAAATATGCTAAAGCTGCACCTGCAAAAAGCCCATGTATTCGCAAATGAGTTGGTATGTAATCCCTATAAAAATCATAGTTTTGAAATTCAATGTAATTAAACATCCGGATGCAGAATCCCAGGAGCAATGTGAAAACATAAATCTTCAGGATAATTTTAGGATGAAAAGCTTTATGCGTTTGGAAGAAATAGGCAAACATGCAAATGATCAGATAAAAATGTTCCTCAACACATATCGACCAAAGAAATAGATTATTTAATGCTGTATAATTAGCGATGAAAGTTGCTTCATAAAGAAGATTTATGGAAGACTGAGGCTTTCCAAGGTAAGCGCTGTAACAAAATTGGAAGACCAGAAAAAAGTAGAATAAAGGATATATTTTTATGCCTCTCCGGATCAAAAATTTTTTAACGTCAAATTTGCCAGATGCTTTATATTCGTTCAGGACCAGTGAGGTAATTAAAAATCCACTTAAAACGAAAAACAAATCTACTCCAATCCATCCTCCACGCGCTATAGTATTGTAAATCTGGTTTATTATATTGGAATTTGTAAAACCACCTGAATGAAGCATGATAACGAGTGTTATGGCCAAAAACCTTAGGAAATCAATTTGAATATTTCGAAGCATCAACATAAAATAAATGTAATGTTAATAAAAAAGCCTCATTTACATAATGCTCATTCGTGATTTATTTAAAAAAGCTCTAAAATATCTAGGGCGAAAATGATTCTCTTAATATGCTAATCCAGCTGATTAATTGGCCTATGGTGCAGAATAATGAAATGAAATAAGGCGCTAAATTTAGTTATTACTAACCAAAATAATAACCTTATGAGAACTTTTAAACCAGTAATTCTGGCGCTTGCCTGCGCCACCGTATTGCAGTATGGCTGCAAAAAACAATCAACAGCCGAAACGCCGGGAGAAAAAATTGGCAAAGCTGAACAGCAGCAAAACACTACATCAGGAGGGGTACAGATCATGTCTGTGCTCTTTAATGGTGATGCCTCCAACGGATCGGCTAACGTATGGAAAGACATTAATATTGAAGGTACAGGAACGGTAACTACCGTAAATGATGAAACGGGTACCCTAACCTGGAAATTTCTGAAGCCAGCATCAAGCCACAGGACAGAGGGCCATGGTGCCAAAAATTACGAAGCCCAGGATGGAGATGAAATATATATAGGATGGACCAGTAAGATTTACATGCCAACTACATTAAAAACAGAGGCCATATTCCAATGGAAATCCTATCCAACTGCCGGGTCACTACAAAATCATCCCCTGATGCTCAGAACCAAATCGGGGAACCTTGAATTACAGCATTTCGACGACAACCATGTAGCCACGGTTCCATGGTCTACCACACTGGCGGTAAACACCTGGCTTAAATTCGTTATCCGGATGAAAGTATCCAGAGATCCTGCAGTGGGCTATATTGAATTCTGGTATAATGGCGTTAAACAGACACTGGCAAATGGTAGTCAGCGCTTGTATTGCAGAACTTTAGATGTCGATTACTGTGATCCGAAGTGGGGCGTATATGGAGGTGATTCTTCACAGGCAACCCATTTTGTTAAAAAAATAAGAATTGGTACATCTTATGCCGATGTAGCACAATAAAATCAACATCAGAAAAGACAAACCGAACAGTTTGTCTTTTCATATTTATTTTATCTCATTCAATCCTGTCAGTTTTTCGGTAATGATTTCTCCTGTAGGTATCTGGCCCGATAGGATTGAAGTATTTCGGATAATCCCTGTCCGTTCATCCTCTAGGGTTAGGAAATAAGTTTTACTTATTGTGTGGCTAAGCCCTGGACTGATGGATATTCCTTCCTTTTGTGGCTCTTCACCTTCTTTATTGATACAGATATTAGTAATGATGGAATCACTAATATTTTCGATTCGGAAATCATATCTTAGCTGATCTCCCTTTTTGAGCTTTCGGCCACTTGGCATGGTAGTAAAACTAGTAACACGGATTAAATTCAGCATTTTAGTCATTATTGATAATCTATTAATGAATAGTGGTTTGGCTTGCGTGGGCTTCTATGAGAAGGTTTAAAAAAAGCAATCGGTTTATAAATGGTTCATACAAATTAATCTTAAATAGAATTCCATTTGTCAATCATATTTGCAGAATACTAAACATAATTGGCCTGCTTTAAGCGTAAGCTTGCTGATTGATGTCAATTTTGTTGACTAAATGGATAATTCGGAAGAGTAAAACCTAATGTATTATTACGTAGTTGCAGATTAAATATAAAAGCGGTTTATTTTAAATTTATAATCAGGATTAACAGACCAGGGTATTCTGTTTAAAATCATGGTTTAGCAGATGCCAGCTTTTGTTAAGCTTCGGCAAAATAAACCTACTATAACCAAATATTTATGATATCTCATATGAAGACTCTTAGTCAGAAAAGAATTGTTTTAATCTTTCAGTTAATCATATGTTTTATAGGTCTTGATACTGCAAAGGTTAATGCTCAAAAAACAACTGCCAGGCCCCTAAAGTTGTGGTACGTTCAGCCTGCCAGGGTTTGGGAGGAGGCACTGCCCTTAGGTAATGGGAAAATGGGTGCCATGGTATTCGGCAACGTGCATCGGGAAAGGTTACAGTTAAATGAAAGCACCTTATGGTCTGGTTATCCAGCCCCGGGGAACAATCCGGAAGGACCAAACCTGCTTCCACAAGTTAGGAAAGCATTGTTTGAAGGAGATTACCTGAAAGGAACAGCGCTCTGGAGTAAAATGCAGGGGCCATATTCGGCAAGGTACCTTCCAATGGGCGATTTATTTCTGGAATTTGACCATAAAAATGCCACTTTTACGAACTACCATCGCGAACTTAATCTTGCTAATGCAGTCTCTCTGCTAAGGTATACCGTAGATGGAATAAAATATACCAGACAAAGCTATATGAGCTACCCCGATCAGGTTTTGGTATTGAAACTAACGGCTAGCAAAGCAAATTCGATCAGTTTCAAGCTTGATTTAACAAGCAAATTAAAATATGTGGTGGCAAGCTCAGGTCAGCAACAACTGATTTTGAATGGTAAAGCACCAAAGTATGTGGCCGCAAGGGAGTATGATCCTCAACAGGTGGTCTACGATGAAAAAGAGGGAATGAATTTTCAGATCAGGGTGAAAGTGGCCAATGTTGGCGGAACCGTAAAAAATACCTCTTCAAATTTAACGGTAAGCAAGGCAACAGAAGTTGTCATCTACTTAACAGCTGCAACAAGTTTCAATGGTTTTAATAAGTCGGCAGGTTTAGCAGGTAAAAATCCTTCGGTACAGACCATGACTTACATGAAAAAGGTCATTAGAAAAGGCAATTCGCAGATCTTTAAGGATCATTTGAGCGATTACCAAAAGCTTTTTAATCGGGTAAATTTTGAACTTGGGGATCAGGATTTTAAATTGGATCAACTGCCAACCAATGAACGGTTGTTGCGTTTTAAGAACAATGAGGTTCCTGATCAAAATCTGATGGCACTCTATTATCAGTATGGAAGATACCTGCTGATATCAAGTTCCAGAAAAGGAGGTCAGGCTACAAATCTTCAAGGACTTTGGAATGATCTGGTGCAGCCACCCTGGGGCAGTAACTATACGACCAATATAAATACACAGATGAATTACTGGCTGGCAGAAAATACCAATCTTACCGAGTGTAATGCGCCATTATTTAACCTGATCAAAAACCTTTCAGTTAACGGGGCAGTAACAGCCAGGGTGAATTATAATATCAATAAAGGATGGGTTGCCCATCACAATTCGGATATCTGGGCCAAAACCTCACCGGTAGGTGCTTTTGATAAGGATGAGCGGGAAATGCCCAGAAAAACCGCCTGGCCAATGGCTGGAGCCTGGCTGAGTACACACCTTTTTGAACATTACCTGTATACCAATGATACCTTGTTTTTGAAGAAAACGGGATACCCCTTAATGAAAGGTGCGGCTGAATTTATGTTGGAATGGCTAATAGAGGATCCTAAAAGCGGTTACCTGGTTACCAATCCCTCCACCTCTCCCGAAAATACAGTCAAAATAAAAGGCAAAGAATATCAATTGAGCATTGCCTCTACGATGGATATGTCAATTATCAGAGAACTTTTCGAACAGTGCATACTGGCGTCGAAAGTTTTGAAGACCGACAGCACATTTACAAAAAGACTCGAACAGGCCAAAGCCAGGCTATATCCTTATCAGATCGGGCAATATGGACAGCTACAGGAATGGTTTCAGGATTGGGATGACCCTAAAGATCAGCATAGGCACATTTCTCAACTCTATGGACTTTACCCTGCAAATCAGATCAATGTTTACGGGAACCCCGAACTTTCATCGGCAGCCAGACAGTCTTTATTTCACCGTGGTGATGTTAGTACAGGTTGGTCTATGGCCTGGAAAACGAACTGGTGGGCGAGGTTGCAGGATGGAAATCATGCGTATCAGGTGTTGCGCTCGGCATTAAATTATATTGACCCACTTTCACCAAAAGGACAGATGAGCGGTGGTGGAGCATATCCAAATCTTTTTGATGCACATCCTCCGTTTCAGATCGATGGTAATTTCGGGGCTACCGCCGGGATGACAGAGATGTTGCTGCAGAGCCATTATGATGAACTGGTTTTGCTCCCTGCACTGCCGGATGCATGGCCGTCGGGTAAAATCGAAGGGATTAAAGCAAGGGGAGGTTATAACATCGGGATACAATGGGCGAATGGGGAGCTTAAATCGGCATCCCTTAAAGCAAATAGAACCGGAAAATGCAGCATCAGGACGTTTACCAAAATTAAGATCAAGCATTTGAATGCAGGCTTACGGATGGGTGATCTTAAACATATGGAGGAAACAAAATACCTTAACCATAGCCAAACAGCGCTGCAGCCGCTTAACTTAAAGCAAACTTATCTTTATGAACTTGGCGTTCGGAAAGGTGAGACTTATCTGATTACGTCTGATGATCATTAAAATTCTTGATTAGGATATTGAATCGGGCTATAGTTTTTTTGTTTTTTAATTTTTAAGCTGATTGCTTATGCTAAGAAATAACATCTGCGCAGAGACCTTATGCCTATAACTGCTGAATTGTATTCTGTCAAATGGTTGATTATTATGCTATTAAATTGCGTAGCATGCTATTATTGATACCGGGTCCGTTTAAAAGCTATTTTGACATCATTATCGTAAACAGATTTTAAATTTTTATTCCCATTCCCAGCTCTATTGCTTTTCTAAACATAGGTGTCGGGTAATAATTATAGGCATTTCGATCAGAAAGCTATTTTCAAAATGTAGAGGAGCTATTGCCAAAATAGTTGATTAGTTCGCCAATTCTTGCATCAACTATTTCTTGTTTTATCCTTTAATTGCATTAACCAAATATAAAACTAAATCGTATGAGTAACAGAAATTACCCAGGGTTTGAGAACCATTGGCGTTACATCAATAACTTGTTGTGCGCCACCCATCGGGCCAATCAGCCCGTCTATCCAGTCGACTTTCTACTAACTTTTAATTCAGGGATATGAAAGGAAGATTTACACGATTTTTTCCCGCTGATCTGACTTTGCTGAAGGTAGCGGTATTTGCATGTATGCTAACTTTGACGAGTATTTTTAATGTTTCTGCTCAGGGGCAAACAAAAGTATCTGGAACTGTTAAAGACCGTAGCGGGGCAGGCCTCCCGGGCGTAACGGTAAGGGTGAAAGACCAGACTGGCGGAGTATCTACTGATAACGACGGTAAATTTACCATTTCAGTAGCCCCAAATGCCATTCTGCAATTTAACATGATCGGTTATAACACTGTTGAAAGGAAAGTTGGCGGCGGAGCAATCAATATTGTACTGGAAGATGCTTCAAATGCGCTAGATGAGGTGGTTGTAATCGGTTTTGGCGGCAAGGTTAAAAGAAGCGACCTTAGTTCAGCAGTTTCTTCTGTTTCCGCCAAAGATATACAGGAGCGCCAACCTGTAGACTTATTGAATGCCTTACAGGGGAAAGCCTCAGGCGTAACTGTAACCACCGATGGTGGTCCTGGAGGCGAAGGAACCGTTCAGATTAGAGGGGTAACTACCTTAAACGGTGGCGCAGGTCCGCTTTATGTGGTTGATGGCGTAATTACAGACAATGGTAGAAACATCAATCCATTGGATATTGCAGGCATTGAAATCCTGAAGGATGCAGCTTCTGCGTCTATTTATGGTGCACAAGCCGCTAATGGTGTGATTTTGATTACGACAAAAAAAGGGATTGAGGGCAAGCCCAGGGTAGATGTACAGTATACACACCTGTTTGGCAAACTGGCACATAAACTCCCGCAGAGTAATTCTGAGGAGGTTAGGGCTTTTAGAAGGTTACAGAACGGAGGATTGATCACGGCAGGCTCGAATACAGATTCATTGAACGTTTCTTTTAATTCAGATAATGATCTTCAGGATTTGTTGCTGGGTAATACCGGTCAGCGAAACCAGGTCAATGCAAGTTTGGCAGGAGCCTCAAAAACTTTTAACTATTATTCGAGCGTAAATTATATCGACGATAAATCTATTGTGATCAACAGTTTTGCGAAATCACTTCAAACCAGATTGAACATCTCTTACCAGGCATTGCCTAAGCTTAAATACACCTCGAATTTTTCGCTTTACTATCAGACCAAAAATGAAATACCCATTGCAAGAACGGTAAATGTTATTTTCGACAGGCCTGCAAACTCGCTGATCTATTATCCGGATGGGGCATTAACGAGTTATATCGCTTCGAAGCGGAATCCTGTGGCCAATGCGATGTATGAGATCAATAAAACCGAAACCTATTCGGCACAGATCAATAACCAATTGGATTTTGATCTCACCAAGCATATCAAATGGACCACACTTTTTAACCTGGCCTATGAGAATCCACAGTATACTTTTTTTGCACCACGGTATGTGAGTCCAAACCGGAATACAAACAATGGTATAAATGAACTGACCAAAAATTTCAGGTATGAAGCGCAGACCTATTTTAACTATAACCAAAAATTTAAAGACCATACCTTAAGCGCAACATTGGGGGCAAATGCCATCCGGAGAACGCAGAGTGTATTTCATTTGGAGTACCTGAATTCAGCAAGTGAGGAAATTATAGTTACCCTTCCTGCTTACCTGACGGGCTCCAAAACTTATACCACTGGTACAGCCAACACCAATCAGGCTATTTTTGCCAGGGTAAACTATGATTATAAAAGCCGGTATTTTGCCAGTGCAGTATACCGCAATGATGGTTCGTCGCGTTTTGGCCCCGAGAACAAACGCGGATCCTTTTATTCGGGATCAATGGCCTGGCGTTTTTCTGCAGAAAAGTTTATGGATTGGTCCAAGTCATTTCTTGATGATGCCAAAATCCGCGCAAGTTATGGAAGGGTTGGTAACGATCAGATCGAGGATTATGGTGCCATTACCAAAGTACAGTTTGAGGGAAATTACAATGGGATAGGTGGGGCAGCCTATAATACCACGATAGGCAACAGCCTGATTAAATGGGAAACCGGCATCCAGAAAAACCTGGGATTGGATCTTACCTTTTTGAAAGGAAGATTGAACTTCACCGGCGAACTTTATGAGAAGGAATCAAAGGACTTGTTATATCAGCGCCAGCTGGTTAAAGAAACAGGTTTTTCAACAGTTATTGTTAACCTTGGTTCTATTGTTAATAAAGGTATTGAATTCACCGTTTCCGGTACGCCAATATCCAAAAAGAATTTTTCATGGAACATAGATGCGAACATTTATTTCGAAAGGGGTACCATTAAGGAACTTGCAGGCGGCGTTCCGTTTATTGCAGGCAACAAATGGTATGTTCAGGAAGGTGGAAAAATTGGAGACTTTTATGGATGGAAAAACTTAGGGGTTTACCAATGGAACGAATCTAATGCCTATAACGATAGCTGGGATAAACTGACGGTGGTATTGGGCGCTGATAACAAACCTTTGTATGTGAACGGAAAACCACAGTACACTTTCAACGGACAGCCTTATAACGGAACCGTTCATAACCTATACGATCCTTCCGGTAAACTTGTTGGAGGAGATACCGAATGGGCAAATATCAAAAGGGATAGCCTGATTGATGATGGTGACCGTCATGTGATCGGCAATGCCCAACCCAAGTTCAATATTGGTTTTGGCAACACATTTAACTATAAGAGATTTTCACTGAATGTATTGTTCAATGCATCTATAGGTGGAGACATTTATAATACCTTGTTGTATAATGCAAACAATCCATCTAATACAGGTCCTGGTAACCCGGATGTGCTGTACAATTCCTGGCAAAAACCTGGAGATATCGCAAAGTACCCTTATTATCCAAACAGACCTTCCAGGGGGAATTTAAAAGCTAATGGCAATAGTGCCTACCTGGAAAGCCGTTCTTTTATCAGGCTTGCCAGTATGAGGTTTGCCTATAGTATGGATCCGGCCCTTGCAAAACGGTTGTATCTCAAAGGAGTAACAGCATTTATATATGGCACGAATTTATTAACGTGGACCAACTATAAGGGTTATGATCCTGAATTTAGCACTTCTAACCCCTTAACCCCCGGCGATGATACAGGGAAATATCCCAAAAGAAGAGAACTTGGATTTGGTTTAAACATCAGTTTATAATAAGCAACATGAAAACAATAAAATATACCTGTATTTTTATGCTATTGCTCACTATGGGCAGTTGCAAAAAGTTTCTTACAGAAGCTCCTGTTTCGCAGGTGTCGAGCGATAAATTCTACAAATCAAAATATGATATTGATGCCGCAATGGCGGGCATGTATTCTGCTTTTCAGCTCACTATGGTGGGCGAATCGCAGTTTAACGACCGCTACCACTATTGGGGCGAATTCAGGTCAGATAATTTCGACCGTTTTCTTTCTTATACCACTACCTACACAACAGAGATTGCACTTAATGCCCTTACCACAGATAATCCCTATGCCGATTGGTCAAGGCTTTATACCGTGATTGCCAGGGCAAACAGCAACATTAAATATATACCAGGGGTGCCAGCTTTAGATAATAATGTTACCCAGGCAATTGTTAATGCAAACCTGGCGCAGTCTTATGCCATTAGGGCAATTTCTTATTTTTACCTGGTGAGGGTTTGGGGCGATGCGCCAGTTTGGTTAGAACCCTACGAGGATAGTCAGGTTGCAGCCGAGCGGGAACGGACTAAGGCAGCGCAGATTTTAGACGAAGTGATCATCAAGGATTTAAAAACAGCATACGATCTCACCGTTAAAAATCAGAATGCATCGGTCTACTATATGAATGAAGGTGCTATTTGTGCAGCCCTGGCAGATGCGTATATGTGGAAAAAAGATTATACCAATGCTATCCTCTGGATCAATAACCTGTTTAAAGCCAGAAACCCTAAAGGCGCACTTTACACGGGTACATCTGATGCCAACCTGGAGCCAACAGCCAGCTGGAAAAGTATATTTACGGCCCCTGCAGCGAGCGTAGAAACCATATGGTCTATCCACTGGGATTTTGCCACAAACAGTTGTGCCTGCATGCAGATATCTTTTTCTCCTAATAACAGACAGATGCAACTTGATCCGCTTTTATACGCAAGTTACTTTTTGCCTCAAACCCAGCCTGTTCATACCAACGATATCAGGCCTAAACAAACATTAGATGTGTATGCAGTTGCAAATCCTAGCCTTAACAACCGTGATCGTTTCCTGAAATTCTATCCAAGTCCTTCAAACCCGGTTGGTGCAATACCCACTACAGAATTAAACCTGTATTACAATCAGAATACAGCTGTTTACCTGCCAATGTACAGGTTATCTGATATTTATCTGCTCTACGCAGAAGCACTTAACGGAAACAATGATCTGCCAAATGCACTTAAATATTTAAATTTTGTGCGGAAAAGGGCCAATGTAGATCAGTATCTGGCAACCGATGTTAAGGTAAATGCTAAAGCTGCAATGGAAAATACAATTTTGGAGGAGCGTCAATATGAGCTCATCGGCGAAGGCAAACGCTGGTTTGATCTGGTAAGAACAAACAAAGTGAAAGAAATTATGGATCCCGTGTTAAAAGACCGTCAGCTTCGAAATGGTAATACTGACATAGTCGGTTTTACAGATGTGCGACGTTCTTACTGGCCATTAAGCAGGGCTGTAATGAATTCCAATAAAAAACTGGTGCAGAACCCTGGTTACGGTGAGTAATGATTAATTTTTTAAAATTACGCCTGACTAACGTTGCAGGCTTTTAATGATATGAAAATGAAAGTTTTTAAAAATAGAATATTGCCATCAATCTTATTGATTTTGATGGCGATTAGCCAAAGCGGCTGCGGAAAAATGTTTGGTTTGGACCGTCAGAAGGATTATGATTACGTGAAGAAAACGCTTGATCCCAACATCGGGGTATCGGCCCGTAAGTTTTTGGAAGACAGGGCAACTGGTACTGGTATGGCAACCGATGCAAATGATACCGTTTTTAAGTATATGAAACTCGGCCTGGAATATGCAGGCATAGACCTTGCAGAATATGAAAAAAGTGATCGTACCTTCCTTTTCTTGCATAACCTTGGGGTAAGGGTATTACCTACAAAAGTAACCAATGGCGTAACAGTAACAACCAGTAACATACCAACAGCAGGTTTATGGTTCGATTTTCCTATTGTTACCGGCATTAATCCTACTACAGGCCTGCCAATAACGAAACCAGCTACCAAATGGAGTGATTACCCCAAAGAAGATGTCAAAAATTATTTCTTATACCTGATTGGACAGGGCAAGTATAATTTCGATAATCTCAATGCCAATAATGTGCCTGTAAAATCAATTCTGCCGGCAAATGCGGTATTATCCAAATCATCCATGTTGGGTTATGCCAACAACGGTAAGGGCTTTGACGAAAACGGGATCTTTTATCTAAAAATATTGAATAACAGCGACCAGGCGCCAATTGTGCATAACAACAGGACTAATGATCGAAGTGCAGGTTATGTAACCACCAATGGTATTGTCCACGTTTTTGGCGCATCGCTGGCCCCCTCATTGTAATTTTATCTAACAAACCGGGTATATATCAACTATGCCGGTTTGTTGTATTTTTACCTTAATCTTTAAAAGAATGTAGCCCCAGTTGAGTTCTAATTATTTGTATTTGCCCACAAAATCCTTATGAAATTATTCAGATTGCCATTTTTTGCCTTGCTTCTTCTTCACCTGCATTTTGGTTTGAAAGCCCAGGAAATAGCTTGGACGCAAATAGAGCCCGGAGTGTGGAAAGGCGTATTTGGTGCTCCGGAAGCTTATGATCTTTTAAAAGTTTCGGGCGCTAAACCCAATCACGAATCATTAAGCAAATTAGGTCAGGCAACATTTCCTTTCTCTGAGCAGGCAATCAAAGCCCAGCTTAATGATGGCAAAACCTATTTAAGAATCCCGCTTGATAAAACTGAGCAGTTATATGGTTTTGGATTGAATTTTCAAACCATACATCAGCGGGGGAAGATTTTGGAACTGCACGTAGATCATTACGGTGGAAAGGATAATGGCAGAACACATGCCCCGGTTCCTTTTTATGTTTCATCTAAGGGGTATGGTGTCTTTATCAATTCGGCAAGGTACCTTAAAGTATGGGCCGGAACAGGTATGAGGAAAGACAGTAAAGATTTTCCGGTACCAAAAGATAGAAATGCTGACAAAAGCTGGTCATCCCGCAACAATGGAGATGAAGTGGAGATTTTAGTTCCAGCGGCAGGCGTAGAAATTTACGTCTTTGCAGGGCCTAAACCGTTGGATGCCGTTAAAAGATACAATTTATTTAACGGCGGTGGTTATTTGCCGCCACGGTGGGGCCTTGGTTTTACACAAAGGGTAATGACACGTTCAACTGCTGCGGATGTAGAAAAAGAAGTCAATAGCTTTGAAGAAAAGGGATATCCATTAGATTTTGTAGGCCTTGAACCTGGCTGGCAAAGTAAAGCTTACCCAGGAACTTTTTCGTGGGATAAAAATAGGTTCGCCGAACCTGCTGGTTTTGTAAAAAACATGCTGGACAAAGGGATCAGGTTAAATCTTTGGATTAACCCTTACGTTTCGCCAGATGCACCGTTTTATAAAGAAATCAGGCCCTTAACCGCTTCACATACCGTTTGGTTGGGTGCTGTGCCAGATTTTAACTTGCCAAAAGCACGACAGCTTTTCTTTGGTCAATTGCAAAAAGACCAGGTAGCGATTGGAGTAAGTGGATATAAAATTGATGAGGTCGACGGATATGATTATTATTTATGGCCAGATGTTGCCACTTTTCCTTCGGGTATCAGTGCTGAGCAAATGCGCCAAACTTACGGGCTGCTAATGCAGCGCTACTCTGCTGATATCTTCAAAAACAGTAACAAACGCACCTATGGTTTGGTTAGGGCATCTAACGGCGGTGGAACTTCTTTTCCTTATGTAATTTATAACGATTATTATAACCATGAAGACTTTGTTACCGCCATTATTAATAGTGGTTATGCCGGCGTACTGTGGACACCGGAGGTGAGGGCTTCTAAAACAGGAGAGGAGTGGTTGAGGAGGTTTCAATCCAATGTTTTCTCGCCTATGGCTATGATCAACGCCTGGGCAAGTGGTACCAAACCCTGGACTTATCCTGATGTAGAAAAACAGGTGAAGGAGTATGCTTTATTAAGGATGAGGATGATGCCTTATTGGTATAGCGAATCTGCAAAATACCATTTTGAAGGTATACCGCCTTTTAGGGGAATGAATTTAGAAGAAGGTTTTACACAGGAAGCAAAAATGGAAAAAAAAGCGAATGTTGATTTAGAAGAAAACCCCTATGCAGAAGCTACTTCCAGGGAGATTAAGGATCAGTACATGGCAGGTGAATATTTACTTGTTGCACCAATGTTTACAGGTCAGACTGAGCGAAAAGTAATTTTACCAAAAGGCAGGTGGTATGATTTTTATACTGGTGTTTTTGTCGGCGATGGACAGGTTATCACCGTAACCCCAGGTTTAGATAAAATACCTGTTTATGTCAAAGATGGTGGAATAATCCCATTGATGCCGGCCTTACTCCACTCACCCAAATTAGGCGCGAAAGTAGATCTCGAAATTCGCCACTACGGCCAAAAAGCCAGTGAATATCATTTATATGATGATGATGGAGAAACTTTTGAATTTGAAAGAGGCGCGTTTACCTGGAGGAAAATTAAGGTAGAGCGACTTAAAAACGGCCAGTTAAAAGGAAGTATCTCTATGGCAGAGAAAGGAAAGCCAAATACCATTGGTAAAGTAAGTTTCACCTTTATGACCAGGTAATATGAAATTGATAATCGAAATTTTCATTGCTTCCGGATCATATTTTAAAAGCGGGTTGATGAAACTCCCGGAAGTTCAATTAATCCCTATAAACCCATGATGATGATCAAAATTAGATACCTTATTCCAGCAATTATTTTATTGTTCCTGCAAACCGCTGCTTTTGCGCAGGATATAAATGTTAAAAAAGCCTTTCAACAGGCTGCTGTCCAAACCCAATTGATGTTGCTGGAAATAAAAAAATCGAACGACCCAACTAAACCGGAACTAATTTCTCCACGAACATTAGATCATGGGGTACTTAAACTCGTTGCCAGCAGAGATTGGACAAGCGGGTTTTTTCCGGGTGTATTATGGTATCTGGATGAATATTATAAAACCGATCAATGGAAAACCCAAGCAAGAGCGTTTACTACACCTATAGAAAACGAAAAGAATAACGCTACTACCCACGATATGGGTTTTAAAGTTTTTTGTAGCGTAGGCAATGCATTCCGTTTAACGGGAAATGCACACGATAAAGAGGTTATTATTGCAGCGGCAAAGACCTTGTCAACCCGATTTAACAATAAAACAGGGGTGATCCTATCCTGGGACCATAGCCGGGATAAATGGGTAAACCCGGTAATTATCGATAACATGATGAACCTGGAACTGTTATTCGAAGCCACTAAATTAACAGGCGATTCATCCTTCCATAAAATTGCAGTAAGCCATGCCAATACTACCATGAAAAATCATTTTCGTGAAGATTTTAGCTCCTATCACGTGGTCGATTATGATCCTAAAACTGGCGGCGTAATTAAGAAAACTACTCATCAGGGCTATCGTAATTCATCTGCCTGGGCCCGCGGGCAGGCATGGGGCTTGTACGGTTATACCTTATGTTACCGGTACACTAAAAATCCCGCTTATCTAAAACAGGCAGAAAATATTGCAAAGTTTATCTTCACTCATCCGAATATGCCAAAAGATCTGGTGCCTTATTGGGATTTTGACGCGCCCCACATTCCAAATGAACCAAGAGACGCATCAGCTGCAGCTGTTATTGCTTCCGGTTTGTATGAATTAAGCAGGTACAGCAAGAACAAAACGGATTATTATCAAAAGGCAAACCAGATTTTGAAAAGTTTAAGTACAACTTATGCTGCGCCAGCAGGAACTGCTAAAGGCTTTATTTTATTGCATAGTACAGGTTCAAAACCATCAGATAGTGAGGTTGATGTACCACTGAGTTATGCCGATTATTATTATTTAGAGGCGCTGCTGCGGTATAAAAACTATAAAAAGCAGTAGGACGCTGATTTACAGCATATAAATAACCAAATATATGAGACTGAATTTTTATTTAACAGGAATCCTGATAGTTTGTTCGATCTATGGATCTGCAAAAGATTATAAAATAAGCGCTGCAGCTGAGTTGACTGCTTTAAACCTGTTGCCAGGAGATAACGTCATTCTTAAAAATGGCGAATGGAAAAATCAACAACTGGTATTTAAAGGTAATGGTACACGCTCAAAGCCCATCACTTTTGTAGCAGAGACGGGCGGAAACGTGGTCTTTACAGGGACAGCTTCACTAAGAATTGAGGGAACCTGGTTAATTGCAGATGGAATGTCGTTTAAGGATGGTTTTACAAAAGGTGAAGATGTGATCACATTTTCCGAAAAATCTGCTAATTGCCGTTTAACAAATTCGTCGGTTATAGGTTATAATCCGCCTGATCAGGCTACGGAATATACATTTACCTCACTCTATGGCGATCACAACAGGGTAGATCATTGTTATTTTGAAGGTAAAACCAATCAGGCGCCCACCTTAGTCGTATGGCTTTCAGACCAGCCTAACTACCATCAGATAGACCATAATTATTTTGGTCCACGACCAGATATCGGCGGAAATGGGGGCGAAACCATCCGGATTGGCACAAGCACCTGGTCTATGTATGATTCATTCACAAAAGTTGATGCGAACATTTTCGCGCACTGCAATGGTGAGACTGAGATTGTTTCTGTTAAATCATGCAGGAATACCATATCTAATAATTTATTTTTCGAAAGCGTGGGTACTTTGACCTTGCGCCATGGCAATTACAATGAAGTGTCCGGGAATATTTTCATCGGAAACAAAATTGAAAATACTGGTGGTATCCGCGTAATCGGCGAACATCACAAAGTATACAATAATTATCTGCAAGGTTTAACCGGTACCGGTTTGCGAGCTGCAATATCGGTAATGGATGGACTGCCGAATCCGATTTTGGTAAGCCATTGGCAGGTGAAATATGCAGATATTACGTCCAATACAATTGTAGACTGCAAAGAGGCTTTTTCACTTGGTGCAGGCAAAAATGCTGACCGGATATTGCCTCCACAGAAAGTGGTGGTTACCAATAATCTGGTAAAAGCAGATACTCATCCGGTAAGCTGGGTTGATAAAAATGCTGATGTGATTTTTAACGGAA
This sequence comes from Pedobacter sp. GW460-11-11-14-TSB4, assembly GCF_059423705.1. Lineage (NCBI taxonomy): Bacteria > Pseudomonadati > Bacteroidota > Sphingobacteriia > Sphingobacteriales > Sphingobacteriaceae > Pedobacter > Pedobacter sp. GW460-11-11-14-TSB4. Next base: position 249,195 of record NZ_JBWKYI010000004.1, on the reverse strand, counting down.
ATGTGTTGGTTGCCACTTCAACTCCACTAAATCTTGATAAAGGTTTTAGTGTTAGCGATGCAAAATTCGAAAAACAGGAAGGTGTCTGGAACATAAAACAGCAAAAAGCCGGAGCAAGGGTAAATCATGACCAGCTTTCAATACTAAAGGCAAAAAATATTGGCCCTAATTGGTTTAAACCAATACAAACAATGGTAGTTAAATAAACTAAATAATAATCAATTTTGGTGATCGTATGCTTAAAAAACAAAGGGTTATAATTTCAATTTCTTAATAAAATAATATGATGAAGAAACTTAGTTGTCTGCTTTTGATATTTACTTTTTCAGTTGCTATTGTAAAATCTCAACAGCAGGTATCGCAAAACGACAAAATGGAATGGTGGCGGGAAGCCCGTTTTGGTATGTTCATCCATTTTGGGGTATATGCCCAGCTGGCAGGCGAATATAACGGACACCAACAGGCCAGAGGTGGTGCAGAATGGATTATGAACAGGATGAAAGTACCGGTAGCAGAATATAAAGCAATAGCAGAAAAATTTAATCCTGTAAAATTCGATGCCGATTTATGGGTTAAAATGGCCAAAGATGCTGGAATGAAGTATCTGATCATTACGGCCAAACACCACGATGGCTTTGCGCTGTTTGATTCGAAAGCAAGCGATTGGGACATTGTTGATGCCACACCCTACAAAAAGGATTTGTTAAAACCTCTTGCCGCTGCCTGTAAAAAATATGGCATCAGATTAGGTTTTTATTACTCTCAGGCACAAGACTGGGGTAATGCTGGCGGTTCGGTAGCCAGAAAGTTAATGGCCGAAGGCTGGCCGAATCCCGATAGCACTAAAATTAACCGTTATACCCAGGAACATAAAGGACACTGGGATCCGGCGCAGGAAACATCGTCTTTTGCGCAATATATCGATCGGGTTGCTGTGCCTCAGGTAAAAGAGCTGATGACCAATTATGGTGATATTGCGGTATTGTGGTGGGATACCCCAACCAACATGACAGATGAGGCTGCCTTAAAGTTACAGGAGCAGTTAAAATTACAGCCCAACATCATTACAAACGATAGGTTAAAACGACCAAACTTCCCGGGAGATACCAAAACACCTGAACAGAAAATCCCAAATTTAAGCGAGCTGGACGGTAAAGACTGGGAAACCTGTATGACCATGAACGGTACATGGGGATTCAGGAATTCGGATACCAACTGGAAATCATCGGCTACTTTGATTCGTAATTTGGTAGATATTGCTTCAAAAGGCGGGAACTATCTATTAAATGTCGGGCCAAAACCAGATGGGTCTTTCCCAGAGGCAAGTGTAGAACGGTTAAAAGACCTGGGCGCCTGGATGAAGATATACAGTGAGGCAATATATGCTACACAAGCCAGTCCTATCCAGTCGCAAACCTGGGGTAGGGTAACCAGAAAGGATCTGGCTAACGGAAATACCACCTTGTATTTTTCTGTTTTCGAGTGGCCGGCAAACGGAGAACTGATGGTGAAAGGTATATCACGCGAGTTGATATCAGCCCGGTTACTGAACAATGGAGGTAAAGTAACCTGGAAAAAAGAAGCAGATCAGGTAACGCTAAAATTACCACCCGGTGCACCCAATCAGGTAGCCAGTGTGATCAAAGTAGAAGTAAAAGGCAAAATGCAGACCTGGCTTGAAGGATCTGGCAAGGAGAAAATGAAAACAGGAGCCATAGATTAGGCAGGCTTTATAAGTCGTTTAGATTGGTTTACTAATCAAATTGAACATGCATATGAAAAAAAATATTATCGTAATCCTGGGATTATTATTTGCTTTTCCCACCATCAGTTTACCGCAGTCAGCAGATTTAAAAAAATGGCCTAAAGGTGTTTCACCAGAAGAAGTAGGTAGTAGAGTTGCGGTCAGGTTTGTAGCTACTCCGCATACCAATTTTAATAAACCAACCCCACCCAGGGTAATTACTTACGCAGAAAGCTGTGCCTGGTACGGTGCACTAAAATTTGCCAAAGCATCGGCAAACAGTAGCCTGAAAAATGAGCTGATCAAAAGATTTGAACCCATGTTCGCTCAGGAAGCCAGTATGATTCCCCCGGTAACAAATGTAGATTATGCCGTTTTTGGAGCTGTGCCCCTTCAGCTCTTTATACAAACAGGTGATAAAAAATATCAGGAAATGGGGCAAGCTATTGCCGATAAACAATGGGCAGCACCAGATTCAGGTGTGAAGGTTAACCCGGACCAGCTGGCCGCTTTTAAAAGTGGCTATACATGGCATACACGGATGTGGATAGACGATATGTTTATGATAACCGCTTTACAGGCCCAGGCCTATAGGGTGACCAAAGATGACAAATATATCAATAGGGCAGCAAAGGAAATGGTATTGTACCTGGATTCACTTCAGCGGCCAAACGGCCTGTTTTATCATGCACCAGATGTTCCTTTCTTTTGGGCAAGAGGCAATGGATGGATGGCAGCCGGCATGGCCGAAATATTAACCTCCCTGCCCGCTAACAACCCCGATCGATCACGGATTTTGAAAGGTTATCAAATAATGATGGCTTCTTTGTTAAAATACCAGGCACCTTCTGGTTTGTGGCGGCAATTGATAGATGAACCCCTATCCTGGGAGGAAAGTTCATCAACAGGTATGTTTGCCTATGCCATGGTGGTAGGAGTGAAAAAAGGTTGGTTGGCTAAAGAAAAATATGCTCCGGCGGCAAGAAAAGCCTGGATAGGGCTGGTATCTTATCTCGATGAAAATGCCAATGTGAAAGAAGTATGTGAGGGTACTAATAAGAAAAACGATAAACAATATTACCTGGACAGAAAAAGGGTAACCGGTGATCTGCATGGACAGGCACCCATTTTATGGACAGCTGCAGCATTAATAGAACCATAGTTTTTAATTTTAACCATTCAGTTATCGCCAGTGCAAATTGGTCAATTTGTACCTTGTGAAATAAATTCTCGCTGATAGCTTAGTGGGCTTTTTCCTGTAGTAATTTTGAAATATTTATGGAAACTGGCCATGTTGTTAAATCCGCTTTCATAACACAATTGTTTGATATTGAGTTTGTTCTCTATCAATAGCCGGCAGGCATGGCCAACCTTTATTTCGGTTAAAAACCGTGAATATGTTTTGCCCGTTTTAGATTTAAAGTACCTGCAAAATGAATTTGGACTGATGACGGCTACACTTGCAATTTCTTCCAGATGTATTTTCCGCCTGAAATTTTCTAGCGTGAAATTGTATATCGCATTAATTTTTATATTGGAGGTTTCATCATAATCCTGCTTAAAACCGATGGAAGAAAGTTTAACAGTTTGATTGCAGTTGGCAATCAGGTTGAGCGCTTCCATTAATAATATGATGCGGGAAGCCCCGTCTGATTCCAGCATCCTTTCAAGCAGGCCGGCTACTTTTACCTTGATTTTACCATTCACTTGCAAGCCCCTTCTGCTGTTTTCCAATAAAGACTTAATGGCCTTGTTTTCGGGCAGGTTCAGGAATTGATCTCCCCAAAAGTTTTCGCTAAAATGTGCCACCCTAACATCAGCCTGTACGTTAGATTGATCTTTGAAATAACAATCATCAAATCTCCAGTAATGGGCAAGATGAGGGCCAACCAGTACAATATCCCCTGATCTAAAGCTTTTGATATTGTCGCCAATAAATTGTGTACCTACGCCTTTTTTTAGATGGATGAGTTCAATCTCCGGATGATAATGCCATTTGTTGTTCATGTAAGGAACCAGGTCTCTCCTCACGCTAAAAGACTGCGTAGGTGTAGTTGAAACTTTTAGTAATTGCGGTTTCATATCTGATTAGGTCTATATTCGGTCTATTAATATACCACAGAATTAGATATCGTTTTGTGGTTATGCCAATATTGTTGAGTCATTGGGTAATATTTTCCTGTTAGAAGATCTTATTCTTTTCGTTGTAAGAATAAAGGACTCAATCTCATCAGGAAATCACATTTATCCATTATGGCCCATTAAATAATTTTTCGGCCAGATAGGGGCTGAAATCCTTAATTCTGCTCGTTTCCATATCCTGTCGCGGCCATACTTTTATGCCGCTAACCGTTCCCTTTTGTGCCCAAACCAATAGCGGGCAGGCTGCAGATAGTATGTAAAATAATAAACCAATTAGCTGCTTTTTCATAATGGAATGATGTTAAAACACAAACATTTAGGGCAATGCTAATCAAAAAAAGAATAAATAAAATAAGGAAAAATAACACAATCGATTGCGGCATACGGAACAATCGATTGTGCTATTTTTAGGGCCTTCCAGGCCATATTCCGCTTAGCTTTTTACTATTTATTTTATTTAGTTTCGGTCTTTTTGAAATTGAAAACCGAATAATTTTATGCGAAAATTTACCTGTTTACTTTTATTTTTAGTCCCTTTAAATCTTTTGGCGCAGCCGTTTAAGTCGGTACAGGAGCTGATCAAGCGGCGTACACCATGGTTGACAAACCAAGTGGTTTTTAAACAGCTGCAAAGTGGTCAGAAAGATGTGTTTGAGTTGAAGAGTATCGGGAAGAAACTAATGATTAGTGCTTCCGGCGCCAATGCTGCCGCAGTTGGATTGAACTGGTATCTAAAATACTATTGTAATCGCTCCATGTCGCACATGGGTGATAACCTTTCGGCAGTATATCCAATTCCACAGGTACAGAAGAAAGTTCGCGTTGAAGCTCCTGCCAAATACCGTTATGCTTTAAACTATTGTACGTATAACTATACCATGAGCTTTTACGACTGGAAAGATTGGGAGCATGAGCTGGACTGGATGGCTTTAAATGGCGTTAACCTGATGCTCACCGTAAATGGCATGGAAGCCGTATGGCAGAATACACTGAAGCAGATCGGCTATTCTGATCAGGAGATTAACGATTTTTTAGTTGGACCGGCTTATACCGCCTGGTGGCTGATGGGAAACATTCAGGGGTGGGGAGGCCCGATGCCTCAAAGTCAGATCGATGGTCGTAAAGCTTTACAGCAAAAAATGATGGCCAGGATGAAAGAACTGGGCATAGCGCCAGTATTACAAGGGTTTTATGGAATGGTTCCTGCATCTTTGAAAGATAAGGGTAAAGCGCAAATTATTGACCAAAAAACCTGGGGTGCATTTAAACGACCAGATATTTTAGTTCCTGATCGGGCTGACTTCACCAGAATAGCAGGTATATATTATGCTGAACTTCGGAAAGCATATGGAAAAGACATCCGCTTTTTTGCAGGTGATCCTTTTCATGAAGGTGGAATCACCGAGGGCATAGACTTGAAGGCAGCAGGCAAATCTATTCAAATGGAGATGCAAAAGAGTTTTCCCGGATCAATATGGGTTCTTCAAGGCTGGCAGGATAATCCCAAACAGCAAATGCTTGATGGCCTTGATAAGTCACATGTGCTGGTACAGGAGCTGTTTGGCGAATTCACCAACAACTGGGAGAAAAGGAAGGGTTACGACGCTACGCCATTTATTTGGAGTGTGGTAAACAATTTTGGCGAAAGACCAGGGCTGTACGGGAAACTGCAACGCTTTGCAGACGAAGTAGACAGGATCAGAAAAGGCCCGTACAAGGATGTTTTAAGCGGAGTAGGGATTATGCCGGAGGGGCTCAATAATAATCCGCCGGTATACGACCTGATGTTGGAGCTGGGCTGGAGAAATGACCATGTGGAGGTTAAAGACTGGTTGAGCAGTTATACTAAATACCGCTATGGAAACTCAAACCCTCATATTGATAAAGCCTGGCAGGGTTTTCTCGAAACCATTTATCAAAGCATTCCGGGTTATCAGGAAGGGGCTAGTGAATCGGTTTTTTGCATCCGTCCGGCACTTGATACGAAGGCTGTTTCTCATTGGGGCACCCGGGTGAGAACCTATGATCTTATAAAATTTAAAGAGGCGGCGCTGGAATTCGCAAAAGCAGCACCAGAATTTAAAAATTCTGATACTTACCAGATTGATCTGATCAATATTTTAAGACAGGTATTGGCCAATGATGGTGAGCAGGTTTTTCAGGCGATGATTAAGGCTTACCAGGAGAAAAACACGGAGCAGTTTACCAAAGTATCCGCTCAGTTTCTTGACATGATCCGTTTAACCGACGATCTGTTATCTGCACACCCTTATTACCGGTTGAATACTTACAAAACCCAGGCTTTAAGTTTGGGAAAAACAAAGGAAGAGAAAAAGCTGAACCTCCAAAACGCGATGATGCTGATCACTTATTGGGGCGAAAACAACCCGGCAGAAGATAACCTGCATGATTATGCCTATAAGGAATGGGGAGGCTTAATGAAGGATTATTACCTGGTTAGGTGGAAGATGTATATCGAATATTTACAGCAAGAGCTCCAGGGCAAGAACATGCAAGCTCCCAAATTTTTTGATTGGGAGCGTGCATGGGTAACGCAAAATATGGAACTCAAAGCAGAGAGGAAGGTTAAGCCTCTATCTGAGGTAGTTGCTGAAGTTCTAAAATTGAAAACAGTTGCTCAATAACCTGATGAGGCTGATCACTAATGATATTCCTGTTGTCTAAAATAACAACAGGAATATTGTACCTTTTTAACTGTTCAATCTGCTTTAAAGGTGTTCTGGGTTTGCTCAGGGCAATCAGAATACCGTCAACCCTCACATTCATCATGTTTTCGAGGATTTGTCTTTCCTGCTCGGGTTTTTTAAATGACTGACCAAATATCACATTGTAATTTTTGTTATGGGAAAAGCGCTCAATTTTACTCAGGATAGAACAGTAAAAAGGTTCAGCAATATCCGGAAGCACAACACCTACGGTAAAGGTTTTTCCCTGTTTCAGGAATATGGCATTCTGATTAGGATGATAGTTTAACTCCTCGGCAATTTTATTGACCCTCATAGTAGTAACAAGTCCGATGCTTGGATGCCCTCTGAGGGCTCTGGATACTGTTGAAGGATTTATCTTTAGCCTTCTGGCTATATCTTTGATGGTAGGGATCTTTTCCATTTTTTTAATAGGTTAGCGTAAAACTTTGAACTGACGATTTTTAAGGTAGAATTGGCATCCTGACCGCTTGATTTTTTCCAGACCTGGAAATCTGTGATTGGACTACCATTGGTACTGTTCCAGATCCATTGCGATTTTTCCATGCTAAAATAGCGGTTATGGTCAATGAGGTTATCACTTCCGCTTGAGGTATACTTATGCACAAGAACATCTGCAGGTCCTGCATAAACACGGTTGTATTTGATCACATTACTATCGCAGTGTTCTGTCAGTCTGATTTCTCCTTCTATTTCTCCGAATGCACCTAACACGCGGTTGTTCTGAAATAGAGAATTGTTCATTATGCTGCAGTTTTTGGTGCCCGAGATGGTGTAATTTAAATAATCACCCAGATAAATACCGGCACGGTAACAGTTGTAAACCAGGTTGTTCCTTACGGTAGTGGTCCTTGTCGGATAGATATTGCTTTCGCTAACCAGGCCGATTCCTCTATCACTTTCGTAAACAATGTTCCTTTCAATCAGGGTATTGGCGCCTCCGCAAACATAGATGGAGATGGCACCATATCGATCAGCTCCCCATGTTTCAGGGGTTTTAGTCATGCTGTTGTGGTGAAAAATATTGTCGCTGATGACCCCGTTTCGGGCATAATTGGTGGCTATAGCTCCCTTCGGATTGAGGCCGTCGCCACCGGCAACAATAACACCAATGTTCTCGGTATCATACACTTTATTATTCCTGAAAATGAAGCCATCTATATTTCCTGCGAGGGTTACATTTTCGCTGGTTCCGGTTTGCGTATCATGAACGGTGCAACCGGTAATCGACAGGTTTGAAATGGGGGTATCACTGCTCCCAATCACGAGTATGGCATGTCCACTTCTGCCCTGAGCAAGGGTAGTGGTATTTTTAATGTTGTAAATGTTGCAGTTTTTAACAGCAATATGCTGCCCGCTGCCGTAAATGGCAATGCCCTGGGGATCTGTATTAACCATAGCACTATGCAGGTTGCAAATGTCAAAACCATCAATGCTTACCCAGCTCATGTTGCTAAGCGTAACTAACGCCTGCCATCCGGTAACTTCGATTTTGCTGCCATCAATCACAGGTTTTTCTTTCGGGTAATTTTGAAGGCTGATGGTTTTGCCTGGCTTGCCTGATTTGGGGAATTTTACCTGCTGATGGTAAGTTCCACCCCGCACCACTACCTGATCTCCTGGCTCAGCTTTACGTAGTGCTGCATTAATGGTTTGAAATGGCGCGCTGATGCTTCCTACATTCGTATCCGAGCCGTTAACGGATACGTAATATTTGTGCGCGTTATTTTTAATTTGAAATGTAGCCGCAAATGTTTTACCAGCACAGACCAGGGCCTGTGCTAGTAAAAATAGGTCTAAAAAACAGTAAAATTTCATGTATTATTGAAATTAGGACTTGATTAAATTATTCTGAAACGATCTTTCTGATCCTGTTGTTGTTTTTGTCGATTACATAGACCGTCCCGTTTTTGTCTACAGCAACTCCGCCAGGTGCACTGAAGGAAGCCTGTTGTCCAAATCCGTCTGTGGAGCCTGCCACGTTGCTTCCTGCAAATGTGCTCACCTGGTAGGTATTTGCCTGGATTAAGCGGATACTTTGATCAGGATTGCTGGTGCTTCCACCACCGGTTCCGTTACCTGCCACATAAATATTATCGTTGCTATCTATGGCAATGCCCCATGGGTAAGCAAATTGCGCCGATTTGCCATCGCCGTTTAAATAACCTACTTTGTCTTGCTGCCCCGCAACAATGCTTCCCTGCCAGCTACCGGCATTAAATTTTCTAATCACCTGATCGCCATGCGCAGATACGAATAAATTACCTGCATGGTCAAATTTAATTCCGGCAGGATAATTAAGGCCCGAAATGGTTTCCTTGGTGCTACCCTGGGCATCGATCTGATAAACGCTTCCCGGGCTCGAACAGCTCGCATAGTAGACTTTGCCACTGCTTTTGTCAAAAGCAACGCTCCATGGTGCCTGACTGCCAAAACCCCATGTCTTGGCCTGTCCATCAGGGGTGATCATTCTGATGTCCCAGTTGCCAGGGTCTACACAATATAGGTTGCCACTGCCATCAATCGCAAGGTCATAAGGCAAAGAAAAATTTGCAGCAGTGCCTTTACCATCTGCATAACCAGCAACTGCAGGATTACCTGCCAGGGTACTCACGTTTCCTTCGGGATCGATTTTACGGATACAATGGTTACCTGGATCTGCTACATAGATATTGAGTTGATCGTCTACCACAATGCCGGAACTTCTGTACCAATTTTGCCCTGAAAAGTTGAAAGAGGCATCTGTTCCTTTGCCATTGGCAAATCCTGCGTTACCAGAACCTGCAAGGGTTGTAACTGTTCGTGTATATTCATAATTAAAAATGGCCACACTTGAAGTTTCTTTATTTTCTATCTTCACTTTTATCGGACCTGATTTCGATTTTTTCGGCACCACTACCATGATCTGCGTCGCGCTGGCCCCAATTACTTTAAGCGACAGGTCATTTAAAGTCACAGCGATTTTGGAGAGATCAGAAGTGAAGTTAGTTCCGGTAATGAGTACCTCTGTGCCACCGCCACCTTTTTTGGGAATAAAATCTGAAATAGCGATTGGAGAAGACGGATTATAACCGTCGGTTTTATCTTTTTTGCAGCCTGCAATAAGGAGCAGGAAGCAGATCGTATAGCTTAACAAGCGCGAACGCTCTGCCGTTATATTGATGAATCTTTTCATGTAATTCTGATTTAAATACATTATGATGCTTTAATTACCAACCTGGGTTTTGTACCAGCGCCCTGTCACGGTCGAGCTGGTATTGAGAAATAGGGAAGAGGTACATCTTGTTCTCCCAGGCTCTTTTTTGGAATAACGTGCGCTTGTAAAAACCGGTAAAACCAAATCCCAGTCCCCCGTCATCTTCATTCACATTCATGGTATAGATATTTTGATTTTCGGGAGCACCCAATTGTAGTCTTCTGATCAGCGTATAATACCTGTCGCCTTCGAAGCATAATTCTACCTGTCTTTCTTTAAGAATGTACTTTCTCATGAGTTCCTTATTTCCAACAGCATTAGGATATACAGTTTCAATTCCCGGGAGGCCAGCCCTGGTTCTAACCAGGTTTAGCGTTTGCACAATCTCAGGATTCGAAGGATCATACTCATTTAAAGCTTCGGCATAATTGAGCAGAATCTCCGCATAGCGCATAATGATGAAGGGCCTGTAGTTGGTAGCATCCTGCCTGATGTTATCAGCCGGGCTGATGTTTTTTAGAAAATTATAACCCGTGATGTTATTGGTAATTCCGGTGGCTTTGGCGCCAGCTTTACCCGAATAATAAAATTCTACGCGACCGGTACCATCTACATTGCCGGCTGAAGAATAATAATTTTTGTCATCAACAGTAGGCGCAGGCAATACCGGACGGCCATTGTATTGGATATATGCATAAAAACGGGCTTCCCTGTTGGCATACATATTCCACTGTCCTTTTTTATGCCCCCAGCTCTGATCGCTGTTGTTTTCTGCAAAGCCGGTTTCGGTATATTGCGATAAAGGATCATCAATAGCGCGTCCATTGTTCATGTAAAAGGCATCCACTACATTTTGAGTGGCATTGTACAGATTGATTCCCCCCGGATTAGGTGAAGATGCTTTGGTGTATCCCCAATAGTTCCATGAATTTCTGGAGAACAGGATCTCGCTGTTCCAATTGGTGAGGAAAAGATCCCTTACTGAAAAATAAGGATCAAACCTGGTACCACCGTTATCCAGATTGGTGAATAATTTAAAAGCATTGAGGTTTATCACGGCTTTCGCAGCATCTGCGGCAATTTTCCATTTATTTGGATCAAATGATGTGGGAGCAAGTGCCTTTCCATCCTGATTTTTTAGCGAGCTGAATGCCGGGTTTCCGTTCCATAGTGGACTGGCTGCCCAAAGTGCAAGTTGTGATTTTACTGCCAGGCAGGTTCCCTTTGAAGGTCGGCCATAGTTACTGGAAGAAGCCCAGTTTACCGGCAGATCAACGGCTGCTTCATCCATTAATTGATTTACGTAGTCTTTGCATTCATCAAAAGTATTCCTGGGATATTTGTTGAAATCCTCATCAAGGGCAAGGGAACCCGTTAATTTTACCACCGGTCCGTATTGTTTGATCAATTGCCAGTAAAACCAGCCCCTTAAGAATTTTGATTCTGCTTTGTATTGCGTTTTTAAAGCTGAACTCAGCTGCGACTCAGGTACTCTTCCTACATTGGCTTCAAAAATAAAAGTTGACCGGATGCCGGTGTAATAAAGGTCCCAATGGTCATAATAGGCGTTTACAGGGCTCCAGTTCCCGGCAACCATTTGCCTGATATTTGTACCCGGGATAGAAACAGATGCTTCATCGCTAATGCCGATATGTGCAAAGTCGATTTCGAGCACGGCACCATAAATGTTATAGAGGTAGGATTCTGCATTTGCCCGGTTGCTCCAAAGGATATCTGAAGTAAGAAGGTTATCTGGCTTTTCGTCCAGGTGTTTACAGGCCGATAGGATACTTGTTAAAAACAATGTCCCTGCTGCTATCATGATTAAATATTTACTTTTCATCAGAATATTTTTTAATGCTTATAATTGATCAATATGTCTTTTAAAGGGATGCTTTCAGTCCCAGCGCAAATGTTCTCAAAGGCGGATAGCCTGCCGCGTTGGCGCCAAGTTCCGGATCCCATAATTTAAATTTTGAGAAAGTGAGTAGGTTCTGACCCGAGAGATATAGATACACTGACTTGATTGATATCCTGGTTAGAAAAGCATCCGAAAATTTATAACCTAAAGTGGCTTGTTTTAAGCGTACGAAGCTGCCATCTTTAGACCACCAGGTGCTAGGCTGATAATTATTGCTGTTCTGATTCGAAATCCCCAGTCTGGGATAATAGGCATCTTGCCTTGGATTTTCAACAGTCCACCTGTTTTCCAGAATAGCCAGCATACCAGAAGGGTACTGACCCATGCCTGTAAAAGGCACTATACCTGCTCCACTTGCTCCATCACCAGTTACTGCAGCACCATTGGCCATAAATGATACATCAGAAATACCCTGGAAGAAAAGAGAAAGGTCTACACCTTTATAGCCTACAGTAAATCCTGCTCCATAAAGTTTGGTTGGAACGTCTGATTTTCCGGTATACACCCTGTCGAAACTGTTGATCACCCCATCACCGTTCATGTCTTTGTACTTGATGTCTCCTGGTTTTAAATTTGTACCAAACTGGGTCGGACTTGCGGCAATCTGTTCGGCAGAAGTGAATAATCCCTCAGCAATGTACATCAGGTTGTCTCCTAATTTCTGCCCGGTTGCCTGCTGATAGGCATATAGCTGCCTGGGTTCATCCCTTTCGACGATCTTATTGTTGTTATAGGTGAAATTACCATAAAGGCGAAGCGATACCTTTCCAATCTGCTCGTTGTATTCCAAGTTGGCATCTACCCCTTGATTATTCATCTCTCCTAAATTGGCGAATACGGTTCCGGTTACCCCCAGGATTCCCGAGAGTGAGCTGCGGGCAATGAGGATATTTTTTCTTCTTTCTTTATACAGGTCTACTGTGATATTCAGTTTATTGAATAAACCAATTTCTGTACCGATATTGTCTTTGATCGCTTTTTCCCAGGTTAGGTTTTCTACACCGAACACACTTTCTGTAACACCATTTACGATAGCGCCATTAAAACCTAAACCTATAGAGCGACCTGGGCCATATTGACTCAGATAAGGAAACCTCTTCAATCCATTATAAATTCCAATCTGATCATTTCCTACAATTCCATGCGATCCTCTAATTTTTAGCAGGTTCACAGCAGCCGATAGATTTTTGAAAAAGGGTTCTTTTGAAATCACCCAGCCCGCCGAAACAGAAGGGAAAAATCCAAATCTTTTACCGGGTTCAAAGTTTTCCGAACCGGTATAACCTGCGTCAAATTCAAGCAAATAACGGTCTGCATAATCGTAAGTAGCCCTTACCGCCATGCCTTGGTTTTTGTAGGGGATTGAAGAAATCACATCTCCTGCGGAGCTAACCACCCTGGTGCGCATATTGTATAAAAATAAACCACCAAAATGATGATTGCCAAACCTGCGGTCGTAAGTGACATTGGTTTCCAGGTACATCTTTTTCTCCGCACTTGATGATTGTGAATAACCCAAAAACTGTTCTCCAATCCGCGATTGGTTAAGGATCAGGTTACCATCCGCATCTCTTGCACTGGCCAGGAAAAGGTTGTTCCTTCCAGTTCGCCTGTTGTCGTTTTCACTGTAAGAATCAAAGGAGAACCTGGCCATTGCGCTCAAGCCGGGTATAAAACGGTCTAATTTCTGATTGATGGAGAAAATGGATTGTATGGTGGGACGAAACTCTGTTGCGTAACCCGAATTTTGGATTTCATTGAGCGGATTACTGCCTCCATTGTTAAACGGCCCGGCCCATGAGCCGTCCGGGTACTGGATCGGGAAAGCAATAGGCGGGGTTAAATAGGCGTTATACCAGATTCTGCCAGCTGATAAACCTGGGTACCTGCTGCTCACCAGCATGGCGTCCAGATTCATTGACAAAAGCGTTGTCGGGCTGAGGTCGATGTCGAGATTGGTCCTGAAATCATATCTTTTAAAATTTAAATTTGGGTTATAACCATTTTGTTCGGTCACTTTATAACTGCCATCCTGATTATAAAAAGAGGCAGAAACATAGTACCTCACGCTTGGAGAACCACCGCTTACATTTAAATTGGTGTTGAAACCAGGAGCCCAGTCCTTATAGGTTGATTTGATCCAGTTTACATTAGGATAGAGATAAGGATCCAAGCCACTTGCAGTTTTCTGGATAATTTCTTCTGAATATACGGGTTGATTGCCATCGTTAATATTGGCTTCATTATAGAGTCTCATCCACGAAACACCATCCAGCATATTTGGTGTTTTAGTAAGGCCAGACATGGAGGCTTCAGTTTTTATTGAAATGAGCGGTTTACCGGCAGTACCCCGTTTGGTGTTGATGATTAAAACACCATTGGCACCTCTGGCGCCATATACGGCAGTGGCTGACGCATCTTTAAGTAAGGAAATGCTTTGTATGTCTTCCGGGTCGATGTTGTTGTAAGAGCCTCCGAAAGAGCTGTTTACATCATCCCGTTGTACACCGTCAATAATAATCAGTGGTTCTGTATTGCCGGTAAAAGTTCCTATGCCCCTGATGGTAAAGGAGGCATTGTCGTATCCTGGTTCACCACTTCTTTGCATGGAGATAATACCAGCTACTTTACCGGCCAACGAATTTGAAAGAGAACGGTTAGGAGTCTGCATATCCGACATATTGATGGTGCTAACGGCACCGGTAATGGTCACCTTCTTTTGTTTTCCATAACCTACAACGACTACATCCTCAAGGGATTTGTCTTCTTCTGTCAGGTTGATGCTGATTTCAGTCTGTTCGCCCAGAAGTATTTCTTTGGTGATGAAACCCACGATCTGAATCACCAGTGTTTCATTTTTATCTGCCTGGATTTTAAAGTTTCCATAAGCATCTGTAGAAGTTGCTTTTTTAGTGCCTTTGACGGACACCGTTGCCCCCGGAATAGGATTTCCTTTTAAATCGGTTACTTTACCCCGTATTTCCTGACTACTGAACATGCTGCTCAGTTTGTCAACAGCCTTGTCCAGAAGTGAAGTTTCTTTTGCTTTGATCAGAATGGTATTTCCATCAATTACGTAGGTTAAGGGGAGGTTACCCAGAATTTTTTTTACTGCAGTTTCCAATTCTTCATTTTCGATAGAAATGGTAATGGGGGTGATCCCGTTGATGACTTTTCTATCGAACAGAAAATTATATCCACTTTGATTATGGATCTTTTCTAATGCATTTTTTAATGATATCCGACGTTCATTAAGGGTAATGCGTTGCCCGAAGCTTGCCGCACTTACCTGCATTAGCGTTAAAAGAAGTATGATGGTGGTTAGGCGCATAATCATCCATATTTTACGGACATAACGGTTCGTTATACCCGATTTGCTGGCATAAAATCTATACATTTTGTTATATTTGGTTGTGCAGTGGCCGATCAGGTCAATTTGTTGGCAACTGCAGGTTTCGGTTGATAATTTTTATTAACTGGATGCCAGTAATTATCGGGGGTGTTTCCAGCACCCCTGGTGATTTGGCATAGTGGAGAAGTACTTATTTCATCACGGTTACCCTCCTTCCTTCTATTTTGAAACGGACTTCACCAACAGTTTCTATCCATTTCAGTACTTCCGACAACTTACTTTTTCTCGACACTAATCCATCCAGAATAGGTGTTGAATTAGCTTTTACATCAGGTTCATAAACGACATCAATATTGTACCATCTGGCGATTTTCCGCATGGCCGAATTCAAATCCTCTCCATCGAAGATGAAGTTGTCATTTTTCCAGCCTAATGTTTCTGCAGTATTTACCATTCGTAAGCTAATTGCTCCTACAGCATCAATAGAAGCTTGCTGACTAGGTTTTAACAGAATGGGGTTTTTATCCTGAGCATTTTTTAAACTTCGAACTTGCATACTTCCTTCTACCAGTGTAGTCTTGCTGAGTGGTTCATCGGCATAGTTATTAATGTTAAAGGAAGTTCCAAGGTCTTCGGCGAGCTGGCCAGCACTCATTACACGGAACGGCTGCTTCGCATCATGATTTACCTGGAAATAAGCTTCTCCGGTTAATTCTACCCGACGCTCTTTCTGCCCGGCGAAGCTGGAAAGGAATTTTAATGATGAGGCCGCATTTAACCATACTTTGGTTCCATCAGAGAGTGTGATTTGGTACTGGCCGCCCTTAGGGGTAGATAATACCAGTTGCTGTGCTGCTCCTTTGGCTGAGCCGATTTCGCTGATAGCTGTTCCGTCGTTATATTCCAGTCCGGATTTGTCAACCACTACTCCGCCTTCTAAATTCTTTAAATCAAACCTTTGTCCGTTTGCCAGGGTAACCGTTGCTTTATTACCACCAGGTTGAATATCGTGTAGCGCTAAATTATAATCAATGCGCTGGTTATGCAGGTAAAAATAAAGGCCGATGCTCATAATCACCAGCAGTGATGCTGCAATCGCAAGGCTTCGGCTTGATATTTTGAAATGTCTTTCTGCAGGTAGCGTACTGGTCATCTTCTTGATTATGAGCAGGTCTTCAAATAGTTCTTCTTCGGTTAAACCCAGGGGAAGATCTTTATTCCATTGTGCATACCAGCTCTCTAAAAAGGCGATTTCTTCAGGTGTACAGTTACCAGCCTGTTTTTTTTGTAAAAGCTTGCTAATTTCCTCTTTTTGCATGATTCTTATCGAGGGAAGGAGCGTACCTTCCGCATTCAGAAGTTAAAGACGAAGCAAAGTAGCCTTGGGGGTAAAGAAATTTTAAAAAAAATCAGAGCGACAGGAACATCATTGATCCAAGCCTGGTACGTAACACCCTTAATGCATTGTTTATTGTAGTTTTTACAGTTTGTTCGGAAAGGTTAAGCACTTTGGCGATTTCCTGATGACTGAGGAAATTCTTTCTGCTTAGTTCAAATATTTGACGGGTTCGCGTAGGGAGGTTGGCAATTTCCTGATCTATAATGGCTTTTAGCTGGTTTTGTCTGACCAGGTAATCGGTAGTGACGAAACCGGTTTCTGCAAAATCCTGAATGGACTGAGTGTATGATTTTTTTAACTTCTGCTTTGCCAGCAGATCGAATATTTTGTTTCTAACTGAAGTATAAAGATACCCGGAAAGGGTCGTTTTAAAAGTAATTTCCTCACGTTTAATCCATAAGGTGGTAAAGAGTTCATGCACCAGATCCCTGCATTCTTCTCTTAATTGAAGCCGTTTAAATGCGTGAATGTATAAAGCAGCATGATAGCGGTGATAAATTTCAGCGTAGGCCAGCTGGTCGCCTGACTTGAGTAAGTCTGCTAGTTCCTGGTCATTATGGTGTTTATAGGGCATTCTGTTTGGGATGCACTAACATACATAATTAATGCATATAGTCAAAAACTTAATGCTGTCCGTTTTTGCAGAGAAATGAGCTTACACTAGTTCTGCAATTCTTAGCTATCAAATGCTGACCTTTACAACAGGTATGCGTTAGTTATTTTTTGCTATGTTCCTTCCAACATTTATTCTTTTGATGTGTTTTGTTTATTTTTACTTTCAAATCAACCCTAATTATGAAAAAAATCTATCTATCGCTGCTATGCATGATAATTGCGCTCAGCAGTTTTTCGCAGTCCGCTGTTTCACAGCGGGTTGATGTGATCAAAAAGAGTAATGGTGAAGAACTAAAAGGAAAGATTATCAAAGTCACCGATGCTGAGGTTTCTTTTGTTTATTCCGGAGAAACCGCTGAATACATTATTAAAAAATCGGATATCTCCCAGATTACCCACTCCAGTGGCAGAGTAGAGATCATCTCGCAACAGGTATCTCCTTCAGAGACTAGAGGTAAGGATCCGGTTGCGATGACTGCGACTCCGGTTGACCATCACAATAAAATTGCAATCATCCCTTTTACCTTTTTGATGGATAACCAACCTGGTGCTGATGTTATTGGAATGAAGGCCCAGCAGGACGCTTTTGCTTTGCTTAGCCAGCATTCGGCCGGATATACGATATTGGATCCACGCTCAACCAATGCCGCCTTGATCCAGGCAGGTGCTACGCAGGATAAGCTGATCGGGTTTACGATGAAAAACCTATGCGATATCCTGGGCGTTGAATATATTATTCAGGGAACTGTTACCCAGAATAAGGGATATCAGACCAGTTTTAGCTCATCGAGTGATGATACCAAAATAAAACGGGGTGATGGTGACAAGGTAAAAGGGGTATCAAGTTATGGATCTACCAATAGTAATGCAGTACAGCGATATGATGTTAGTGTGAGTCTTCAGATCTACATGGACAATAATGCGAGTATCTATAATGAAAGTCACAAAGCCTTCCTGAGCAATACTGATGGATCCTACAGTGGTCCGCTCGAATATTTGTTAAAAAGATGCCCTTTATACCGTAAATAATTCATTTAAGGTGCATGCTGAAATAAAAAAACCGCAATTTTGCGGTTTTTTTATTGTTACCATCCGGGAGATTGTGCCAGATTTTTATTTAACACCAGTTCCTGAGTAGGGACGGGTTCGTAATAAAATTTATTAAGCCAGCCTGGTGGCGTACCGAAAAATTCGACATATCCAGAAGCTCCACCACCAGAAATACTTAATTTATTACCATAGTCAGCATTATTGACCCAAACACCCAGTTGCTGTTTATTTACGTAAGTTCCCTTTTTCCAGCGTTTCAGGTCGTTAAACCTAAAACCGTCTCCAAAAAGTTCAACACGTCGCTCTCTCCTAATTTCCCACAATAGGGGTGTTACATCAGGATCACGCTTGGGATCGAAAGATGCATTGATATCAGCAACGGTCATTTTTGGCAGACCAGCGCGGGGCCTTAATTTATTTATGGTCTGATCGGCTACTGCCTGCGTAAATAAGCCCAGTTCTGCCATAACTTCTGCATAATTTAACCAGATCTCTTCGATGCGAAAAAGAGGGCAATCGGTTGTGGCATAACTGCTTTTTGCATCAAGAGGCAATCGGTTGTAGCTTTTCCAGTAATAATAGCCTAGCTCACCCACCACTTGAGGTTGCCCAGAATTTGATTTTCTGAAATGTGGCGATTCGCTGATGATGGTTCCCGTTTGCATGGTTTGACTCCATTGGGCAATAGGCAGCGATTTTTTAATTGTATTCTCTGATTGAAATGTGGTAAACAGATCAATGTATTCTGCATCAGCAGCATTAGCATTTTTTTTCCAGGTATAGTTAGGATTGCCGATTACAACCTTATAGGGCGGAACAACCGTATACAGCAATCGTCTATCGCGGTTACGAAATTCGTTGTACATCGTCTTGTCGCCTGCATATACCGCACTGCTTCCAATTGGTCGTCCATCGGTACATAAATAACTTTCTACTGCATCCTTTGCCACATCAATATAACTGTTGGCACTTCCTTGCAACCTTACTCCCGAAAAGTGGGTGGTAAGGTTTGCCGCGTATTGCTTAAAAAGGATAATCCCTGGTTTTTTACTTAAATCTTCCAGGTTATAAAGATCATCATAGTTGGCCATGCAGGTGCTAAAGTTATTCATCAACTTTTCTGAAGCCGTTTTGCTGGCTTGCAAGTACACATCGGCATTGCCTAATGCATGGTATTTGCGCCAGGTTCCTTCAAAAAGGCCAAAACGCGATATTAAGTACCTTACACAATGTATATTGATTGTATTATCTCCATCACCGTCTGCTTTAATGTGTGTTTCAGCGAAGTTAAGATTATCCAGTATGTTTTTGGCCACCACATCGCGAGGGGTCCTTTTGCCAAAAAGTTCTACAGTGGAGGTGTCGCTTAGTTTATGTTCAATCCAGGGCACATCGCCGTAAGCCGCAATTAAATCGTAATACCGTAAAGCCCTGAAGAAGTAGCCTACGCTGCGCCAATGGTCCTTATCGGCCTGTTTCATTGCAGATTTATCGATATTATCAATCATCACATTTACCTGGCGCACATAATCGAAATTCCAACCCGAAGTGCTTAACGATCGGGTGCGACCGCCATCGCCGGGTATTATTTTGGTTTGATAGGCGTACTCTGATTGGCTACCCGCTAATGTTCTGGCCAGGTTATCAGAATTGGCATCACTGCTCAAAAGTGCCGCTGGATAACCATCGCCATTAACTCCGTATCCATCAAAATAATCGTACATTCCCCATGCGTAGGTTTTGAAATTGTCGTAGTTGATAAAAGCTGTTTCCTCGGTGAGTTCAATAACAGGAGTTTTATTTAAAAAGTCCTTTTTGCATGCTGCCAAAAGTAAGGGAGCAACAAAAAATAGGTATTTTATATTTTTCATGATTAAAATCTTTATCTTTTATTAAAATGTAGTATTTATACCGAAAGAGGTTTTTCTTAAAAAAGGATAACCCATGCCAGAACCGAGGTTAGTTAATGAGGGGTCTAAACCCTTGGGTAAATGGTTAAAGTTGAAAGGATTTTCTACACTGCAAAACAACCTGAAAGTATTGATGTGCAATTTGCTCAGTAACGATTTTGGCAGGTTGTAGCCCAATGCTAAATTGGCCATCTGCAAATAAGCGCCATTTAACAGATAACGACTTTGTATGGTGTTTTGATTGTAGCTTTGGTTACCAGTGGCTTTATCGTAAAGTCTGGCGTAATGAGCATTAAGGTTATTGGGCGTCCAATAATCGAGCGTATTGGCCACAACAGTAGAAAAACCACCATAATTTGGTGCGGTAAGCGTAGTGGCCATAAAGTATTGACGTTTGCCCACGCCACGTAGTACGAAGCTGAAATCGAAATTTTTATAGCTTAATCCACCGTTTATGCCAAACTGGTAGCGTAAGGTATTATTGCCAATGATGGTACGGTCACCCGGATCGCTGGTCGTTCTTAAGCCTTCAAAAACTTTACCATCACCATTCAGGTCTTTTAAAAGTACGTCGCCTGGATTTGGCAAGATCCCCTGATAGGTAGGGACACCGGGTTTTAAGGCGCCGCCAGTTAGATCTGCTTTTAAGCTTCCAGGTACAAAATCATCAACGGTGTAAAGCCTGTCGGTTGTATAGCCCCAGATTTCGCCTAATTGCTGGCCAACGTAATAGTAGCTAAGGAAATTATTGTCGTTTCCGCCAAATTTGGTAATCTTCGAGGTAAAATCGTAGAGGTTAGCACCAATGTAATAGCTCAAATCTTTACCGATTTTATCCTGCCATGAAACATTAACTTCATAACCTTTTGAGCGTAGACTTGCGGTATTTTGTAGCGGCGCACCCGTGCCCAGCACAGCAGGTAAAGAAATGGCACCTTCGGCAAGGATATTTTTGGTATCTCTGGTGAACCAGTCAAAACTTCCGCTTAACCTGTTGTTTAAAAAGCCAAAATCTATACCGAGGTTTAGGGTGCGTACAGTTTCCCAGGTAAAATCAGAGCTGATTAAATTAAGTTCGCCTAAGGAGGTTAAATATGACCCTGCTCCATTTAACCAATGAGGCTGAGAGGAGGTAAATGTTGGGATAAATTTATATGCGCCAATATTCTGATTCCCCACCTCACCAAGCGAAGCTCTTAATTTGAAGTTAGACAGCCATTTAGCATGTTGCTTTAAAAAATCTTCTTCAGATACTACCCAACCGATTGAAGCGGAGGGGAAAATACCAAAGCGATGATTTTCTGGAAATTTTGAAGAACCATCATACCGTTGATTTAATTGAAGCAGATATTTGTTTTTGTAATCGTAGTTTAATCTCCAGAAAAGACCTGTTAAGGAGAATGCTGAATAGCTATTTGAGGTATTTATTGGGCCAGTTGCGTTTACCAGCGATGGAAATTCGCTCGAAATCATGCCATTTCTTGATACATCTGTAGCCTGATAAATGCTTTCTTCTTTATTAAAGCCAGCTAGCAGCGAAAAATTGTGATGACCAAATGATTTTGTGTAGTTACCAAAAATATTTAATGCATTATATATGGTTCCTCCATTAAATAACTGATAAGTGCCGTTTCCACTGGTTTGTTCCTGAAAATTATACGGACTCACTGTTTGAAAGGCTTTATTGTAATTGGTCACATTATTGTTCAGCTTATCGTAAGTGTACTCGCCAGTAATCGTAAGTCCGCTGATGGGTTTGAGGATCGCACGGCCAGTAAGTCTGATATCATCACTTTTATTGAGGTTGGGTGAACCATTTAATACAATATATCTGGGTATGCCGTTTATGCCGACTACACCGTTAGAGGCTGGTATGGTTGCATCTGGCGATATTAATGGTAAAGAGATGCCAAAGGGCATATTCGATGGGGTAGAGGTAATCGAATTAAAATATTGCGCATCTAACTGGGTACTTAACCATTTGTTTATATCGGCATTAATGAACGATTTAATATTATAACGTTTATAGTAATCCTGTTTTGCTTCTGGAACCACAACTCCCTTTTCATTTGCACTGCCGTAAGCCAAACGATAAGTAATTTTATCAGTTCCGCCGGTTACTGAAAAATTATGCTGAAATTGGGGTACGTTTTTAGCCAGGTAGCCATCAATTAGGCTTCCCGCCCGAACGGGATAAACTGTTGTACCCACGTTTGCGAGTCCGTTTGGATATTTATCGGGGTTGGCTTTCGCTTCGTTGTAAACCTGTATCCAGGTATCAACGTTTTGTAACGACCAGTAGCCCACGGTTCCCATGTCTTTTAAAGATTGTAAGAACTGCTCTGGCGTAGCCTGATCTGGGAGGTTGGTTGGACTAGCCAAAATAATGTTGTTGCTATAATTAAACTGGGGTTTTTGATTAATTTTCCCCTTTTTTGTGGTCACCAATATTACCCCGAATGCCGAGCGGCCTCCGTAAATGGCAGCAGATCCTGCATCTTTTAATACTGTTACGCTTTCGATGTCCTGAGGATCGAGCTGACTTAAATCGCCATTAAGCGGTACATTGTCTACTAATACCAATGGCCCGGAAAGATTAATGCTGTTTCCGCTCGTATTCAAACTGGTAGCGCCACGCAAATTGATGGAACCAACTGTACCCGGTTTGCCGCTGCCTACACTCACCTGCAGTCCAGGCACTGTTCCCTGCAGCAATTGGGTTGTACTGCTCACCGGCCTGTCGCGTAAAACATCATCCATCTTTACTGTGGCAATAGCACCTGTTACTTTTGCATTACTTTGGGTACCATAACCAACAACAACCACATCATTGAGTGTTGCATTATCTGGTTGCAGGCTAATGTTTAGGTTAGAAATATCACCAACCAACCGGCTAAGGGTTTTATAGCCCACAAATGCGATACTTATGCTATCCTGAGCATTGGCCTGCAGGCTAAATTTTCCTTGTGTATCTGTACTTGTAGCCTTGTTAGTCCCTTTGATTTTGATTACGGCGCCGATTAAGGGTAACTGTTTTTCGTCTAAAACCTGGCCGTTTAAAATCTTTCGCTGTGCATTGGCAAAAAGACTGAGGCACACTAAAAAGATTAAGGTTGTGATGGTTTTACCTGGACTGAAAAAATGATGTCTCAGGTCGTTGATAATAATTATTGGGTATTTTTTTTGCATAATGAGTGGAAAGGGAAATTTTCCCTGATAAAGTTTATCGTTAACTGTACTGGTTATTTATTTAATCAGTATTTGACTAAATGATGTTTACGAGGTGGGAGTAGGAGATCAATCAGCATGAATAATTTAATTTGCTGAGGTAACAAAGGCGTGAAGGAATAATCATCTTTATTAAGTATATAAAATCTATAGAATTAATAGTCGAAAATATGATAAAACATCGGTTTCTCTTGCCAGTGAAGACCAACTTGTTAAAAAGCGGGTCATTTGGATTAAAATATGCTAACTTTTGTTATTTAGATGGGTAAAATATTAGTTTGGAATATACAGGATCTCTTGGTAAGAACGATAGTCGTTTTAAGTTGTAACGTGGGAAATACCGTAGGCCGGACTGGAGATTGGCCGAAGATTTTTGTTTAAAGGAAATGCAGACCATTCGTTACCTTTATGTGATCAGACATAGTGTGTATGCTATTTTTACGCTGGGTGGGAGGAAGGAAAGGTGAGGTTAAATATGATCAGGCGATGAAAGGAAGATAAAAAAAAGGCTACATGGCAACTGTTTTTGCTGGCACACTCCAGGAACAATATCAAAAAATAACTTGAACTATGGACAGAAAAGACTTTATTAAAAATAGTTTTTTAGCCGCGGGGGCAGTTTTACTTCCCAATGCAGTTTGGGCTTTTGACAAGAACTCCGCGGGCAGCGCTGCAGATGCGAATAAATTTGTGTCCATAGCTAATTTAAGAAGATTTAAACGTGCGGAGAATGGGTTAAGGTTTTTCGAAACAGAATTGAATATTTCTAAACCTAAAACCTTCTTAAAGCTACACAGGAAATATTTCATTTCAGAAAACACGGCAGGAATCTGTACGCCTGCTTTGCTGGAGACCTGGAACAAGGAAAATCTGGTTTTTATCCCCGAACTCTATAGAGATAAAAAATACAATGGTTTTATCATAAAGGTCTGTGAAAATGGATTGTGCGAAGAAACCATGATATTTTCACACGAGAATCAGGGTTATTATGCTTTTTGGGGCAAGGAATACCTAGGTGGCCCGACATTGTACCACTATGATATGGAAACATTTCACCTGATGCGTATGCACAGCGAAAATGGGCAATGGATAAATCACAAGGTTATGCCGATGTATCCGGACGAAATTGCCGTACTCTACCGGCAGCAGTTACAGCAGTTAGGGCAGGGACAGCTTTCTCAGCAGTTCGGTCATGATTTTGAAATACGTAAAGATGGTTTTTATCAATTGATGGCCTTAAAACGCAGTTGGGAGCAAAACATCGTCACCAAAGAAAAAGAAGTTTATGAAAAAGAAAATCCGGCACCGATCTATTTAAATTCAATAACTACAGAACCTGAAAATGTTAGATTTGATGGCTATACAAATCCGTTTGCACCAATTTATTGTGAGGGGGATAACCTGAGTTACGCAATCTTAAAGCCAGCAATTATTTACCAGGAGGTGGCAGGTACAAAAATAGAAATAGCCAACATGCCTGCTTACAAAACTCAGGATGATATTGGAGATTGTAAGGCTTTTAGTTTAGCTGCAATATTGCAGCACTACACTTGCCAAAAATGGAAAAGTGATATCCCTGATTGTAAAAATCCTCCTGCTGATATGGCCATATCCTATTTTGGGTTGATGGCTTATACAAATCAGGCCGCAGATGAGGATTATACCTTTCAGCCCAATCAAAAAAGCGGAAGAGGGATGAATGATGTTATCAATGATCTGGGCGTGAAGTACTACAATAGTTTAATATTGGAGAGTTGTAATCCTTTTGAAAACCTGACAAAAGAATTTAGCTTAAATGGTAGGAACGGACTAATCAAAAGAGATGAATTCTTTAATTATCTGAAAAATATTTTTGGGAAGTTAAAAGATGGCGACCTGGTAAAAATAAAAGACTGTAGCGATGAAGTTGAAAAACTTAATGCTTACGTAAATTTGAATTTTAATCAAAAAACGCTTAAAACAGCTCTGACTAAAAAAGATTTTGACCATTTTTTATTTACATTATTTTTTAGCGATTGTAAAAGAGAATTATTTCCACCGGGTTTTAGTGCTGCTGCATTTCCTTTAGATTCAATGAATGTCTCACCCGATGATGTCAAAAAGCAGATCTTAAAAGGATTAAAACTTGGAAAACCAGTCCTTTTCCCATCACTATGTATTTCACAGGATAAAGGCGAAGGATGCAGTATGTCACATTCGCTAGTTGTCTCTGGCTTTAAGCAGGTTAAAAATGGAAATACTAAAAAAGATGTGTTTAAATTACACAATTCCTGGGGGCCAGAGTGGCAACAAAAAAATAATGATGGATGGGTAGATGCAGATATTTTATGCCAAAATACTGTAAGAACGAATTCAGGCAAGGGATATCGCATCGACTCAGGAAGCGTAATTTGGTTAGATCCTTAAAAGGAGTGTAATCAGCTAGTGAACGCTGGATGTTTTTTTGGCATGCCTATAGCGAGTCGCGTCTTTCGCTGTATCTTCCTGCGGGAGGATGTCGCTGCACCCACTCACGCATTTTCGATTGAAGTAATAACAACACAGAGAAACGTGATGTCTTGATCGTTAGTATGCTGTTGTCCCTTGAAGAGTTTCGCAACCCGTGGTATTTTATTTTCCAAAAGCATGTCGCTTCTTTCTCTGAGAGGGAAATATTCCCAGAATTAAGGCCGTCATATTTTTCTCCCTTTTACATTGTTAGGTAATTAATCATGTAGATTCACTTTGGATTTTTTAGTTTTGCGCTGCAAACCTACTGGTCTGCACTTTTATCTAAAATAGCGCTTTCAGGATTGAAGCACTTTTTTTTTGTGAATTGACTTGTATTATGACAAGTGGGATCTAAACCTCCGATTAATTGATTTTTGGCCTTGTCAATGCATTTTCCTTGATGTGTAAAAAGCCCTGCTACAAATTCTTTTTTAGGTGGCTAAATATTGTACCACAAATCGAAAATGCAGTGCAGGCACTGAGCGCCTTGTATGTATTGGAAGGCTCGATCATGGGCGGAAGCATCATTGTAAAAATGCTCGAAAAAGGAGGGGTTACCAAAGGCGTTTCTTTCTTCTCGGGCTATGGTGAAGCCACTGGCATTAGGCACCGTTAATAATTCGGTACCTTTTTAACCAGTTTGATTTTCGATCCCCTTTTTGTAAAAGTCAAATTACGGGTTAAGGTTGTTTATATCTACGCCAGTCCACTTTTTAGGTGCGCCCCAATCTGGCTTATCTAAATCGCAGAAGTCATTTAGTTGTTTCATGGTCAAACTAAGCGCTGCGGTCATTTCAACTACTCTCTGTTTATATCCTGCGTTTTCCGCCAGATTTTGCATTTCTAATGGGTCTGTTTTTAAATTAAAAAGCTGCACCGGATGCTGGCCTTTTACATTGTAAAGAATAAGTTTAAAATTGTTTTTTACATAGGCACGTTGGAGGTTACGATAAGCAAAAAAAGCAAAATCGTGACCCTGAAAACCAGTATCACTAAAGGCTTTAGCCAAAGACTGACCTCCCACAGTTTTAGGGATATCGATATTGGTGAGTTCGCAAAGCGTTGGGTAAATATCATTCAAATACACAATAGCATTTTCTCTTTTGTTTGCTGGAATGCCAGGACCGCTAAATATCAATGGTACCCTTATCGATGATTCATAAGGGTTCTGTTTTCCCAACAATCCCTGTTGACCGACTGATAATCCATTATCCCCGGCCAGTACAATAATGGTGTTTTTATCTTTACCTGCAATTTTCAAGGCATCCATAACACGGCCGATCTGATAATCTACCTCGCTCACCATTGCATAATATTTGGCAATTTCTGTTTTTACAGCTTCTTTAGTCCGGGGAAAGGGCAAAAGTGTTTCATCCCTGATCCGAAGTTCTCCATTATCGAAAGGATGCTCAGGGAGATAATTGGCAGGTAGAGATACATCTTTGGCTGAATAGCTATGTCCATACCAGGTTGGTGGCGTACGTGGGTCGTGGGGAGAGGTAAATGCCAGGTACATTAAAAACGGCTGGGTAGAGGTTTTCTGTTTGTCAATAAAATCAATTGCAGCATCCGCAAAATGGATGGAGGAATAATTATCGCCCCAAAAAGGCTTGTCATATTTGCCGGTCGTATCGTAATGAAATAATTCCGGCCGGTATTGCCCACCATTATCAGGAGGGTTCATGCCGCCTATGTGAATATTTTCGCCTGCGGCAAAAGAACGGTTTAATGATTTTGTATCCTGATGCCATTTACCTGTTTGAAAAGTGAGGTACCCATTTTCTTTAAACAATTGCGGAAAAGTAATGTCCGATTCAGGAATATAAGCGCCGTCTTTTCGGATATGAAAAAGTGTTTTACCGCATAGGATCATGGCCCGGCTCGGTTGGCATACCGCTCCATTAAGTGCACCCATGATGTGTGCGTTGGTAAAGGAAGTTCCATTTTTTACCAATTTATCCATAGTAGGTGTCACAATTTCTTTATTTCCAAGAGCATGGATAGTTTGATAGGTCTGGTCGTCAGTAATAATAACCAATACATTTTTTTTCTGTTGTGCAAGGGAAACTGTAACTGTACAAAGGAATATAATTAAGGAAAAAAACTTTCGTAACATCATTTATTTTGAAATTGTAATTATTGTTTTTATGAATTATTTAATGCCGTAGTTTTTGTTGATCAAATTTCACAGTTAGACCTATGCAAAATATTAAGATTTTATTTTTGATGGGATCCAGATAGTTCCCGTTGTCTAAATTGTATTTGCAGGTCTTTAAAAGCGAATGTTTTAAGGTATGGGCTTTGGCTTTATGTTTTTATCAGATTGTTTCGCTCCTGGTGATCAGAAGGCAATTAATATAACTGAAATGCATCTTTCGGCTTATCATGGCGTAGTTTCACTCCTCGTTACTCCCGATATGTGGCTCCATGAAAGAAGCATTGGTTACATATTGATGTGGCAACGTTTTATTGTTAACTTTTCTTTAGCAAAAATTGATTATAAAAGCCCGATTCTTATTACGAATCGGGCTTTACCTTATTTAATCTTTTTTAAAATGTACTAAATTTGAATTTTTGATTGTTGGCACCACCATAACCCCAAAGGCCAGGCAGGGTTCCGTTTGCGGTTGCACTACCCGGAATATCAATATTTTTGGATGGTACATTGCGTGGAGAAATGATATAATAACCACCCTCAACCGGGAAGATATTAAACTGCTGAGAGGTTGTACCTGTGTTTGTTCTAATTTCAAGTTTAGTACCATTCGCGATACCACCACCCACTACGGTAAGTACCTTTCCTGGTGCATTTAACGGCGATAATATATAATAACCACTGGCATTTTTGGTCACATTCCACCTTCCGTTACTGGTGTTTACATCTGTCCATAAAATGACCTGCGTACCATCTGCCGTGTAATTCCCGGATACGTTCAGCACCTTGGTAATATCCAATGCTGTAGAAATTTCATAATTAGTATTTGCAGGTAAGCCAACATATGTAAAACCGGTATACATGTGGTTGATGCCTGCAATATCTGCAGGGCTCATGTTTGGTGAAGGAAAGCAGGTCTCATAACGAGATCCATCTAATTTCGTTATCTTTTGGGGACTTCCGATTGGATCTGCGGCGTACATCAGAATTGATTCGATATCTAATGGAGTACCAATAGTTGTATAACTTGTTGCCGAAACCTTATTATAGTTGTATGCACCACTTGGATCAATGTTGTCATAATTCACAATGATATAATCATCTCGGTCTGGGCGGCACATTTCATGATTTGCGCCCAATGAATGGAATATTTCGTGGATAATGATGCCGATAGTATTATAATTTACCAAATTCACGGTCTGTGCCCCACCGATCATTCCTATTGGCGAAGTATTACCAGTGGACTTCATGAAATTAATGTAATTGGCCTGAGTAGTTCTTTGCACAAATGTTACCGGAGAAACCCTGCTAATATATGCCATCGCCTTTAGAGAAGCAGCTGTATCGGCACCCAGACCCGATAAGTTATAATAAACTATACCACCTGGCCAGCGCTTAGCTAAAGCATTTATTACCAGTGCCCGCTCTGAGGTAGATACGTTTTTGTTGCTGTTAATTTTTATTAGATTAAACTGTTCTTTACTAAGTGTGATATCATCGGCGAGATAATATACTCCGTTGTCTTCTTTGATCTGAATGTTATTGCCGTCGAAATTAAAGGTATGCATTTTTGCAGATCTGTTTGCATCAACCACTTCGTTAGTCACGGCATTTTGCTTTTTACAGCTTAGGGCTGAAACAGACAAGAGTGCTGCCATAAAAAAGTTTAAATAGTTTTTTTTCATTGCTTTTTTAATTAAGGTTTAGTTTATAGATTAATTTATAATTGCGATAGAATTTTTTTTGCTTAATGATATGCAAGCATCCCAATCCACTTTTCATTTGACAACCTATAGAAGTTTCTTATTGACTAAGGTTGTCTGCTGTTTAAATCCATTTCCCCTTTTTTCACCTTAATGAAAACACAAAATAGCCTCAGCTTTCTATTTTTACTAAACGAAGTTAATAAATACTAAACTTATAACTGGCTGAATATTAACATGTAATTACCACAAATTGACAATTATACAACTTCAATGAGCATTGAAAATGGCTTCTGATGTAATTGGTTTTATTATAGGGTGGATGAAATAGCTAAAACCTATAACCGATAGATGCCGCTACAGAGAGGGCTTCAAACTCTACTTCATTAAGACGGGTTGTACTGCTGGTATTATTGTTGAACAACAATACATCTGTGCCTTTTTTGGCAATACCATAGCGGTAACTTGTTCCAATCCCAATATCCCACTTCTCATTGTAAATGTATTTCATTTCCACATCTGTGTTGAGAATATATCCCTTTGCCTGGTGTAGATAACTTTTTGGTTTTGCCAGGTTTTCCCTGAGGTTCCAGTTGCCATATCCTTTGTTTTTGACGTAATAGCCGGCTAAATTGTAACTAACCTCAAATGCTTTAAAGGGGATTAACTTAAAAGATATTGTTGGCCCGAAGCCATTCCAATTGGTTCTGTAATAGGAGTTCAGGTTTTCTATATATACCGAAGGGTCTGATGTTAGTCCAGTCTCCTTAGCATTCAAAATATAATTTTTCTGGAACTGGCCCAGGTAGCCAGCCTTTGCTGTTATGCTAAAAGTTTCGCCCTTGAAAATTTGATAACCTAAACTTGCGGTGATGTTTCGGTTGAAACCTGCTGTAACGCCATAATAGCTAGAAAATATATCCGTGCGGTTGTCAGATGCATAATCGATATCGGATAAGGTACCTGATTTTATAAAAAGACTATTAAACTGAAAATCAGCGATATTTTTTTTAAAAAATATTGTTTGCAGATTAAATCCATATCCTTTTTGAACTACATTCTGCCATTTTAACTCAGAAAAAACATTAGGGCCACTACCTGCTGGTGTTCCCGCAATCGAAAAATTAAGATCGGATACTTGATAGATACCCTGTACAGACAACTTTGCTTGCGCAAAAACAACATTAGTCGCTAACAAGATTAATATAACAGTTAACCATTTTCTTTTCATCTTAATTTTTTCTACTTAATCATCTGCATTAATGTGTCGTTATTCTCTAATGCCTGTTGGTTTTATTGATTAACATTATTCTGATGATAGAGAAGCGGTAATGACGCTGAGCCAGAAAATCTGGCGATTAACTATTTCTATCATTAAAGGCCTTAGCCATGTTCATTTCCGGATAAAATTGCGCCATTGTAGTCATTATTGATATCTTCCCCTACATATGTTTTAATGGTAAAAGCTGTACTGGTTTCAGCTTTAAACAAAATTAATAGTTGCTAAACAACTGGTTGGCTCGATTTTACCTTATATAAACAGCATATTAACTGTGGCTTACTTAAACACGGCTAAATGCTATATCATTTTTTATCCTGGATTTTCCACTTAACATTTTTTGAATCTGGATCGTAATTTTGATATTTCAATGAAACTGGTCAATCCTTTTTTGGCTATAAATACCGGTAATTAAAAAGTTTCACCAGTGTTCAGATCCCTTAGCGAGATGTCTCTTAATTCTCCAATGCCTCCGAATGTAAAATTCAATCCAGAAACTTTTCCAATTGTGTTTTTATAGGCGGTGGTAAACAGCTGTTTACCATTTAAGAAAAATTTCACTCTTTTGTGTCGGACTAATAATCGTATATCGCCTCCTGATCTCAAATCTCTACCCAATGTGCTCAAGTCATATTTACTTCCTTCTCTGCTGCTTTCAGAGAAAGAGCCGTAAGCCCAGGCCGTGCACCCAGGTCTGAGTATCAATATATCATGTCGTGCCTGGATAGCCTTGGGCTGATAGCCCTTTTAGTGATGGGGTGCTATGGCTTTTCATACATTAGAAAAAAATTATAAACCAGCGGTTGGCATAGGCAACAAAAATTTTAATGAGATATTGATGTTTCGCCTTGATGACTTTCAGCAAATCAGCAATGAATTTATTGCTGATTTGAACTTTTGCTCCGTTGGGCCTTTAATAGATCTTAAAGTACTTTCTGTTTTTAGACTATTTTCAAACCATTGAATAAAAGCGATGGAGACCCGTTTGGGTTTCGAGCTCCATATTGGCACTTAGGATGCAAAAATAGTTTCTTATTAATCTATTTCTTGATTCGATGCTGGTCATCTATATCCTTTAGAAAAGGAAACCCATAATTTCTCATTATTGCAATACTAGGTTCTATTCGGATTGTGATCAGCTATCAAATGCTGACCTTTACAGCAAGTAAATTTGGACCTTATAACAAGCTTTTTGACTTTTTTATCGTTGAACTTTGTCTTATCAAAACTTCAAAAATGGAAAATAAAGAAACAGTTTTAGTTACAGGTGGATCGGGTTTTATAGCTTCTTATTGCATGATTACCTTATTGAAGAATGGTTTCAAGGTAAGAGCAACGCTGCGTTCCCTTCACAAATCAGAGTTGGTCAAACAAATGCTGAAAGAAGGGGGTATCAACTCTTTTGAAAACTTAGCTTTTGTGGAAGCCGATTTGCAAAATGAGCGCAGTTGGAAGAAAGCCGTCGAAGGATGCCAGTATGTTATCCACGTGGCTTCACCCACACCAAATACCGATGCAAAAACAGAAGATGATTTTGTGGTTCCTGCAAAAAATGGTGTGCTGTTTGTACTACGTGCTGCTAAAAAAGCAGGTGTAAAAAGAGTGGTACTTACATCTGCTTTCGGTGCTGTAGGTATGGGAACAACAAAAACAACACCTTACACCGAGGAAGATTGGACGGTCATCAACGAGACTGTTGCACCTTACCAGCGTTCTAAGACCATTTCGGAGCAAGCGGCCTGGGATTTCATCAAAAATGAAGGAGCGGGCATGGAACTTTCCGTGGTCAACCCGACTGGTGTTCTGGGGCCTGTGCTGGCTGATGATTATTCCCATTCCATCCAAACCATTAAACAGATGCTCAATGGCGAAGTAAGCGGATGCCCTAAAATGAGTTTTGGTTATGTAGATGTACGCGATGTAGCTGACTGCATTTTAAGGCAATGACGATGCCACAGGCTCTTGGTCAGCGTTTTATTGCCGTAGCCGGAGAAAGCATTTCAGTATTGGACATCGCTAAAATTCTTAGAAAAAACTTAGGCGATATGGCAAGTAAAGTACCAACCAAAGAATGGCCTAATTGGTTGGTAAAGTTATTGTCGGTTTTCATTCCAAAACTTAAAATGATAGTGCCCCATTTAGGGCTAATAAAAGAAGCCAGCAACGAAAAGGCAAAAACATTGTTGGGATGGAAGCCAAAAAGCAATGAAGAAGCTATATTAGCTACTGCAAATAGTCTCATCGATTTAAAAATTGTAAACGTATGAAAGTAATCATAACAGGTGCCACCGGAATGGTGGGCGAAGGCGTACTTTTCGAATGCTTAGATCATCCTGTGGTAAGCGAAGTGCTTATCATTGGAAGAAAACACTATGATAAAAGCCATCCAAAACTGAAAGAATTGATTTTAAAAGATTTTTCGGAAATCAATAATCATTCGGATTTATTGAAAACTTACGACGGATGTTTCTTTTGCGCGGGCGTAAGTTCTGTTGGCGAGAATGAGGAAAGCTTTACTAAAAAGACCTATGATTTTGTAGTTCCATTTGCCGCAACAATTTCAGATATTAATCCTGGAATGACTTTTATTTATGTATCGGGGAACCGCACTGATAGTACAGAAAAAGGAAAAGTAATGTGGGCAAGGGTAAAAGGAAGGACCGAAAATGCATTGATGAAACTGCCGTTCAAGGGGCAGTATAATTTTCGTCCGGCAATAATGACAGGAAGCAAAGGACAGAAAAATGTAAAGACAATTTATAAAATTTTGGGCCCGCTGATCTCGCCATTTTTTCCGGCAAAAACATTGAAACTTTCTGAAGTAGGGAAAGCGATGATTAATGCGGTGTCAAAAGGTTATCCAACACAAATTTTGGAAGCAGACGATATTTTTAAATTGTCGAAATGAAAATAACCGAAATAAAATCCTGCATCGTAGGTCCGGCACTTTCGGCAGAACAATTCATCGCCGAGCATTTCTTTGTATTTCTGGCAAAAGGAAAGATGAATGGCTATGATGGCAACAAACATTATGTGTTGAAGCCGGGCGAAAGTTGCCTTGTCCGGAAAAATCATTTGGCCAGATACAATAAAGTACGGGACAATAACGAGTTCGAGAAAGTGATCATTTTTTTTGATGAAGTGTTTTTAAAAGCATTTCAAAAAAAACACTCCATTGTATTCAAAAAGTTTATTTCAAAGGATGCATTTGTTAAACTGAAAAAAAATGATTTAATCAATAGCTTCTTGTTGTCGTTAGAACCGTACTATAACAATTCGGGAAATATCAGCCCAACTTTCTCAGCCATTAAAAGAGAAGAATTATTGCTCATTCTATTGCAATTACATCCAGAGTTGGCAGACATTCTTTTTGATTTTGGCGTTCCTGGAAGATTGGACCTGGAAAAATTTATGCAACAAAATTACAAGTTCAATGTGAGTATGGAAAGGTTTGCATTTCTAACGGGACGTAGTTTATCTGCATTTAAAAGAGATTTTAAAACTATATTCGAGGAAACACCCAATCGTTGGCTGTTAAAAAGACGTTTGGAAGAAGCCCGTTTTCTCATTGAAGAAAAAAAGCAAAAACCGACCGACATTTATCTTGATTTAGGCTTTGAAGATATAACCCATTTTTATTTTGTGTTTAAAAAGGAATTTGGCATCACGCCGAGTGAAATTAATGGTCCTAAAAGAGATTAATACATTTCTTATTATTCCTCCAGAATTTTTGAATAACCGCCTAATTCAATCAATTCGTCCGCAAAGTGGTTCGAATTACGCACTATCGCTGATCACTTATGGGCAAGGTACCAGCACCGCAATGTGATGATTGGATAATTCAATCAGCAATCATATCTCCGCCATTCATTTCATCATCCACTAGCTTTTATAAGGCTAGCATTACTCATTTAAATTGAATTTACATTCTTTACAATTCTTTTTACAATATTACTGGTGATGGAATGCGCTGGCCAAATTAGATTTGTCAGACTAATTGTGTTCCTATGAAAACAAAAACTATTTTATTATTTCGGGCGATGATGTTTCCCCTATCGGGTTTTGCCCGGCAAAAGGAAAGTTCGGTAGGCAAGCCTGTTGCCGGGTGGCCTAAAATTGCGCTGATTAACCAGCCCATAAAAAATAAATATGTAGTGGTTTTGGCGATACTGTTCTGCCTGATCAATACAACTATGGCGAGGCAGCAGCCAGCTGGCAAGCCGATTGTTTACAAATTAGATTTGAACATGAGCAAGCTCTTTTGGAAGGCTACTAAGGTTAATGGTGGACATAATGGCTTTCTTTTGTTCAATTCGGGCGTATTATATGCCGATGCAAAAGGGAAATTTCGTAATGGCAATTTTGTGATGAATATGACTTCCATCACTGCGGTGGACAAGTTGCTGCCACGCGAAAACAGGGAATCTGAACAGGTAGTCAAGGCGGGTAATTTCTTTGCAACTACCCAATATCCTACAGCTAACATCAATGTGAAGTCTATTGTAGCAACGGGTAAGGTAAATCAATATCAGGTAACTGGTGACCTGACCATAAAAGGGGTGACCAAACCGCTGGTATTTGTGGCTACAATTAGCCCTAATGGAAGTGGTTTAAAAGCTGAGGCTGAAATGGATATTGACCGAACAAAATGGGGCATTACCTACAAATCAGGTAATTTCTTTTCCGATTTAAAGGATGAACTGATTTCTGACATGATCCATATTTCGTTGAATTTGGTATTTTACAAAGGATAATCGTAATAAAATAAATATCAAAGAATATCCAATTTATCCGCGCTGACAAAAGCAAGGAATTTCACCCTTAATCAGAAAGTGCCTTAGGAAACTCCTATGGCACTTTCTTTTTTTAGCTCACAATCTTTTTTGTTAAACCTTTAGCATTTGGCGGTTAGTGTAGTTTATCGCTAAACCCCTAACGCTCTCCGCTAAATCCTAAAATAAAAAAATCAATCTCCCCATTCCTCACCTCATTCATTTCGGCTTTAAAAATTAAAGTAAGTTAATATAGTGTTTACATAGGTCGAGTAGCTTTGCCAGCATTCTAAGGGACCCAGAATATAAACTAAAACGGTTTAGAACCGATTACTAATTTTTAATTAACATGAAAAAACCTTTACTGCTTAAGCGGAAGTTTTTGCTATGCGTATCATTGGCAAGTCTATTATCCGGTGTAATCTCAGTACCTGCAAACGCTGCGATTTATTGGGATCATGCAGTACATGCTATAAAAAAGCAAGGCACAGGAACCATCAGTGGTAAGATCGTTGATGAAAAGGGCGACCCACTTCCGGGTGCAAGCATACTGATCAAGGAATTAAACAAAGTTGTACAAAGCAAACCTGATGGTAGCTTTAGCATAAATGTTCCGGACGGAACCTACAATATTCAGGTAAGTTTCATCTCTTACACGGCTGTAACCTTAAATAAAGTTGTAGCGAAAAGCAACGAAACAATCACCCTAAATGTAACCCTTAAAGGAGAGACCGGAAGTTTAAACGAGGTGATTGTTGTAGGATATGGCACCCAGAAGAGAGAAAATGCAACCGGGGCGGTTGATCAGATTACCTCTAAGAGCATTGAGAACAGACCGATTACCAACCTTACACAAGGGCTTCAGGGACTTCTTCCAAATCTAAATCTGAAAATGATGGATGGTAAGCCCACCCAGTCACCCAGCTATAATATCAGGGGTACAACTTCCATCGGTCAGGGTGGGAGTGCGCTGATCCTGATCGATGGTTTTGAGGGAGACCCGAGTCTGCTTAATCCCAACGATGTTGAGAGTGTCTCCATCTTAAAGGATGCTGCCTCTGCAGCCATTTATGGTGCACGGGGTGTTTTTGGTGTTGTGCTGATCACCACTAAAAAAGCTGAAAAAGGGCGCACAAGTGTTGCATATTCATCCAATTACTCAATAAAAAGCCCATTGCAGGTTCCAGATTATGTAACTGATGGTTACACCTGGGCAAAAATGTTTGCTGAAGCTTTTGTAAATGGCGATGGTGCTTTTCCTCAAAATGCGAACAAAACCCAGAAATTCTCGCAGGCATATCTTGATGAGTTTAAGAAAAGAGCAGAATCTGGTCAGCCTTACAATCAGATCGAGGTTAATCCAACTACAGGAGAATATACTTATTATGGCAGCACCGATTATTATGCCGAGCTGTATAAAAAGAATACTGCTGCCTTTGAAAATAACCTGTCGGTAAGTGGTGGTGGTGATAAAGCTTCATTTCTGGTTTCAGGACGTTTCTTAAATCAGGGCGGTTTGTTTAGATACAACAGCGATGATTATGATATGAAAAATATCCGTGCAAGAGGTGCTGTTCAGGTTTTTCCATGGCTGAGTATCGAAAACAATGCCGATTACTCCGTGATGAATTATCACAATCCAATTAACGTTGGTGAAGGTGGCGGTATATGGCGGAACATTGCCGACGAAGGAAAGCCAACAATGCCTTTGTTTAATCCTGATGGATCATTAACTTTCGCCTCTGCATATACCGTTGGCGATTTTATCTACGGCAAAAACGGGATTGATACCCGACGTCAGGTTTTTAGGAATATTACAGGCTTACGAAGCAGTTTTTTAAACAATAAATTAAGGGTAAATGCTGATTTTACCTTTCGCAATACCAATAACGATATCGACCAGAAAAGGGTGCAGGTGCCTTATAGCAATGTACGCGGCGTAACGGCCTACGTAGGGACAACCACTAACGATCTGTTGTTTGATAAACGGGAAACGAATTACCTGGCCACTAATATTTATGCCGAGTTCGAAAACCGTTTCGGGGCTGATCATTATTTAAAAGTAATGGCAGGTTACAATTATGAGCAATCTACTTATAACCGCGTTGCCATTCAGCGAAATGGAATTATTTTTGAAGACGCCACAGACCTCAACCTCGCTTTGGGCCAATCAATCAACACAGGTGGAGGATATGAGCAGTGGGCTATTTTGGGTGGTTTCTCCAGGTTAAACTACGCTTTTAAAGATCGTTATCTGGTAGAGGTAAATGCACGTTATGATGGATCATCAAAATTCCCTTCAAATCAGCGTTATGGATTTTTTCCTTCAGTTTCAGCAGGATGGAGGATCAATAAAGAGCCTTTCTGGAAAGTATCTGATAAATTTATTTCCGATTTAAAATTAAGGGCTTCTTACGGATCTCTTGGAAACGGTAATATTGCTTCCTACGCATTTCAGGAGATCTTCAATATCAGCCAATCCAATGTTATTCTGAATGGTGTTAAACCACAAACAACCAAAATTCCGGCAGTATTGCCAGATGGCTTAACCTGGGAAACCTCTACCACGACCAACTTTGGTTTAGATCTGACCATGCTTTCAGGCCGTTTGACATTCACAGGAGATGCTTATGTCCGTAAAACTACTGATATGTTTACTTTCGGGCTTACGCCACCCGCAGTGTTTGGGGCCGATGTTCCCAAAGGGAACTATGCAGACTTAACAACCCGTGGCTGGGAAGTTTCGGTAGGCTGGAATGACCGGATCGGAAGATCGGATAAGCCCTTCAGGTATAATGTGAGGCTAACCCTTTCTGATAACAAAACCAAGATCGATAAATACAATAATCCGGATAAGTTATTGAGCGATTATTACGAAGGACAAACTTTGGGAGAAATTTGGGGCTATGAAACCGAAGGTTTCTTTATTGATGATGCCGATATAGCAGCTCATGCCAAACAGGATCCACAGATGAGGGCATCTCCAACAGGTAAATGGTTCCCTGGCGATATCAAACTTAAAGACCTGAATGGAGATGGTTTTATCAACGTAGGCGAGAATAAAGTGGGCAAATCCGGAGATAGAAAAATCATCGGTAATTCGGCACCAAGATATCTTTATGGTATTAATCTGGGTGCAGACTGGCATAATATCTCATTTTCTGTATTCTTCCAGGGGGTAGGCAAACAACAATGGTACCCAAGCACCGAAACAGAAATGTTCTGGGGGCAGTATAACAGGCCATATAACAATATCCCAACTTTTCATTTGGGCAATATGTGGACACCACAGAACACCGATGCCTACTTCCCAAGAACAATGTCGAGGGCGGCATCGAGTAATACCAACCGTACACTTGGCGTGGCGCAAACAAAATACCTGCAAAATGTGGCTTACCTGAGAATGAAAAACCTTCAGGTGGGATATAACCTGCCAGCCAAATGGATAAACAAGATTGGTGCACGCAGTGCGAAGGTGTTTTTCTCGGGTGAAAACCTATTTACCTACTCGCCGATGTACAAAATTGTAAAACATACCATCGATGTAGAAAATGCCGTGCCTTCAGATCAGGACCTGAATCCAAACAGTACAAATGGTGATGGTTATAACTATCCTTTAATGAAATCTTACTCCTTTGGATTAAACATTGGTTTTTAAGCTGTGGATTACTAAATAATAGAAATGATGAAAAAACAATATATCTGGATTCTTTTGGCCTGCCTGAGTTTGGCCGCCTGCAAAAAGTTAGATCAGCAACCAGAATCAACAGCCTCTAAAAAAGCTGTTTTCGGTACAGAGAACGGACTAAAATTATATACCAACTCCTTTTATGGCATGGATTTTCTTCCCAAGAATTCTACCAGCCAGGATGCAATGTCCGATTATCTGGCCGTGAAGTCCGTTCCTGATTTTATCCGCGAGGGTGGTTTTGCCGCCAATAACAGCTCTGGCTGGACCTGGAGAGATTTAAGGAACATTAATTATTTTATCGAAAACTGTAACGATCCCGCCGTGTCAGCTACAGTTCGCAATAACTACCTGGGTATAGCACGTTATTTCCGTGCTTATTTTTATATGGAAAAGGTAAAGCGTTTTGGCGATGTACCCTGGATTAACAAGCCTTTAGATATTGACGACCCGGCATTAAATGCAGGCAGAAATAAAAGAGAACTGGTTATGGATTCAGTACTGGCCGATATCAATTTTGCCTGCGCCAATATTCTGGCCACCAACGATGCCAGCAGAACCACAATTACCAAATGGGTAGCCTATGCCTACAAATCCCGGATCTGTCTTTTTGAAGGCACGTACAGGAAATATCATACCGAGTTAAGTTTGGGTGCAACGGCAAACAAATGGCTGGAAGATGCTGCCTCAGCTGCCGACGAGATTATCAAAAAGGGTGGTTATTCACTTAATACAGCTGGAGGTGCGGGGGTATCTTATCGTCAGGTATTTACAAGCAATACACCGTTGGCAAATGAAGTGCTTCAGGCAGCTGTTGCTGATGTTAACCTTGGCGTATTAAATGAGGCCAATTGGTGGTGGACCAGTGGTACCTACGGTGCTAAAGCAAGTTTTACCCGCACCTTTATTAATACTTTCCTGAAACTGGATGGTACACCATATACCAACGATCCGGCTTATAGTACAATGCTTTTTAAAGATGAGGTGAAAAATCGTGATTTAAGATTGAAGCAAACCATCCGTTTAGGCGACTATAAAAGAATAAGCAGTGGGCAGCAAGTGCCTGCGCCGCCAGTTTTCTCTTATACCTTTACAGGTTACCAGCCGATCAAATACACACTTGATGATACTTACTTTGATGCAGGTGCCCTGAATACCAATGCAATAGCCTTATTTCGCTATGCAGAAGTATTGCTGAATTATGCTGAGGCAAAAGCCGAACTGGGTACTTTAACTGACGCGGAGTGGGCTTTGACCATCGGTGCACTACGATCGAGGGCTGGAATTACCGGAGGCTTAAGTATCAAGCCAACCTTTGCTGATCCTTATTTAACTACCAATTACTTTCCAGGAATTACTGATGCCACCTTACTGGAGATCAGGAGAGAACGTGGTATTGAGCTGAGCCTGGAAGGACTGCGTTATGCTGATTTATTGAGATGGAAAAGAGGCCCTTTGATGGAGCAAGAATGGAACGGTTTCTACGTGCCAGCTTTAAATACTCCTATGGATTTAAATGAGGATGGTATTCTGGATGTTGCATTTTATCAGGGAACACGCCCAACACCTGGAGTAGCAGGTGTAACTTATGTGGATGTTTCTGCAACCATTGGTGGTGCGGCCAATTCACAATTGTTGAAGAACGGTAGTTCTGGCGAACTTACCTGGATGAAAGAAATTCCACGAAAATGGAATGAGCGAAATTATTATTATCCAATTCCTTTAAGCGATCTTCAACGAAATCCTAACCTGAAACAAAACCCAGGCTGGGAATAATTACTGATTTAACAGATAAATAAAAATGAAAATAAAATTATTGTTGACTGCACTATTATTATCCTTAACTACATTGGTGGTGAAGGCGCAGCAGATTACCATTGGTACCTTTAATATCCGTTATGATAACCCTGCTGATTCAGGTAATTTATGGATAAACAGGGCGCCTGTTGTTGCTAACCTTATCCGCTTTCATAAGTTCGATGTACTTGGAATTCAGGAAGGTTTAAAAAACCAGTTGGATGATATTTCTAATGCCCTGCCAGAATACGCGCGGTATGGCAAGGGAAGAGATGACGGTAAAGATGGAGGGGAACATTCTGCTGTTTTTTATCGTAAAGATCGTTTTAAACTGCTTAAAAGTGGTGACTTCTGGTTATCTGAAAGCCCTGATCAGCCAGGGAAAGGATGGGACGCCACCTGCTGCAATAGAATTTGCTCATGGGTTTTCCTTGAAGATGTGCAAAGCAAAAAGAAGTTTTATGCCTTTAATGTACACTATGATCATCAGGGGGTTGTTGCCCGTAAAGAAAGCAGTAAACTAATCTTAAAAAAGATAGCTGAAATTGCCGGTGATGCACCAGCCTTGTTAACCGGCGATTTAAATGGGGGCAGAGACAGCGAATGGTATCAAAGAATCGCAACTTCAGGTGTTTTATCAGATACACATACAAAAGTTAAGTTTCCGTATGCCAATAATTCATCTTCAAATGGGTTCCGCACGCCACGTGGGCAAACCGTAATTGATCATATCTTTATAAGCAAACAATTTACAGCAACCAGGTGGGGCATTTTGACGGATACCTATTTTGGTAAATTTCCTTCAGATCATTTTCCGGTATTGGCCGAAGTTGAACTGAAATAGTCAAACTTCCTTAAAATTCCGGTACGGACTAATCATAAAAAAGGATCTTTTGAATAATCGTTCAAGAGATCCTTTTTTATGTATTAGATTCTGGCAAAAATTTAACCGCTTTCCTTTATCTTTGCCGCGAATTTAATATTCCCAATCGTGATTAATGTAAATAACATCTCCGTTTCATTTGGCGGAACCACCCTTTTTAGCGACGTAACCTTTTCGATAAATGAAAATGATAAAATCGCCCTAATGGGTAAAAATGGTGCAGGCAAGTCGACCATTCTAAAAATTATTGCTGATGTAGCTAAACCTACTTC
This sequence comes from Pedobacter sp. GW460-11-11-14-TSB4, assembly GCF_059423705.1. Taxonomy (NCBI): domain Bacteria; kingdom Pseudomonadati; phylum Bacteroidota; class Sphingobacteriia; order Sphingobacteriales; family Sphingobacteriaceae; genus Pedobacter; species Pedobacter sp. GW460-11-11-14-TSB4. Next base: position 206,873 of record NZ_JBWKYI010000004.1, on the reverse strand, counting down.
TGGCAGTGTAACTGGTCCGAAAGAAGCCGTAATTGCCTATTTGCCACAGCACTTGCTTACGCATGATAACGTTACTGTTTTTGAGGAAACCATGAAAGCTTTTGCAGAGGTGAATCAAATGCAAAAAGAGCTTGATGAGCTGAACGAGCAGCTTACAATTCGTACCGATTACGAAAGCGACGATTATATGAAGCTGATCGAACGGGTATCAGAACTGAGCGAGAAATTTTATTCGATTGAAGAAACCAATTACGATGCAGAGGTAGAGAAAGTATTAAAAGGCCTGGGTTTCGAACGTAAGGACTTTACCCGCCAAACCGCTGAGTTTTCGGGTGGATGGCGCATGCGTATTGAGTTAGCCAAAATTTTATTAAAGAAACCGGATCTGATTTTACTGGATGAGCCGACCAACCACATGGATATCGAAAGTATTCAATGGCTGGAAGATTTCCTGATCAATTCGGCAAAGGCGGTGATGGTCATCTCACACGACCGTACCTTTGTAGATAACATTACCAATCGTACCATCGAGGTAACCATGGGTAGGATATACGATTACAAAGCCAAATACACCCATTACCTGCAATTGCGCGCCGAGCGTCGTGTACACCAATTAAAAGCTTACGAAGAACAGCAACGTTTTATTGCCGATAACCAGGAATTTATCGATCGTTTTAGGGGAACCTATTCTAAAACTTTACAGGTGCAATCGCGTGTAAAAATGCTGGAGAAACTTGAAGTCATTGAAATTGATGAAGTGGATACCTCGGCATTAAGATTGAAGTTTCCTCCCTCACCACGTTCAGGTCAGTATCCGGTAATGGTAGAAGAGCTGACCAAAACTTACGGCGATCATGTAGTTTTCGAAAAAGCATCAATGGTGATCGAGCGGGGAGAAAAAGTGGCTTTTGTGGGTAAAAATGGTGAAGGAAAATCGACCATGATTAAAGCCATTATGAACGAGATTGATTTTGAAGGTGGTTTAAAGGTAGGGCACAATGCTAAAATTGGCTATTTTGCTCAAAATCAGGCGGCTTTACTTGATGAGAACCTAACGGTATTCGAAACCATTGATCAGATTCCGTTAAGCGATGGCTCAATAAAAATCAAAGACCTTTTAGGCGCTTTTATGTTCAGTGGCGATGATACCACCAAAAAGGTGAAGGTACTTTCAGGTGGAGAGAAAACCCGTTTGGCCATGATCAAGCTGTTGTTAGAACCCGTAAATGTATTAATCCTCGATGAGCCAACCAACCATTTGGATATGAAAACCAAAGACATTATTAAAGATGCGTTGAAAGATTTTGATGGTACTTTGATTTTGGTATCACACGACCGCGATTTCTTAGATGGATTGGTACAAAAAGTATTTGAATTTGGCAATAAACGTGTTCGTGAACATTTTGAAGATATCAAAGGTTTCTTAGCCTATAAAAAAATGAATAGCCTGAAGGAAATTGAGCAAAGCTAAATCAGATTTCCAATAAAAATTTTGAAAGCAGTTCTGAAAAGGACTGCTTTTTTGTTTGAAGCGGATTTTTGAGTTTGTCAGTATATACCAGATTACCAGGTCAACTCACCAGCTTTTTCATTATAGTATTGGCAATTCTGTATTTTTTTAGGCCATTCTTTTTGCAAAATCCTTAATGTATCATGCTGATTATTTAATATTTATAATAAATCTACTATATCCATAGATAATATAGATATATTTATATATTTGCACTGTCAATGTTACACATAACGATATGAACCATCTTTACATTAACAAATCTACTCGACCTGATTTTAAGTTGAATGTTGTTTTAAGCCATGCTGAAACCTGTTGTAGAATAGATGCAGATTGTTGTATGTGCAGCTAACAACCAAGCGCTCGTCACAAACATTATTTAGTATATCCTTATTATCCCTTTTATGAATCTCCTTTTCAGGAAACTGGTAATCAGCTCTTTGGTTATTTTTCTGGCATGCCCTTTTTTGAACTTCAGGCAGGCATACCCGGTGGTTAAATCTCATCCGGTGGCTGATGCTGTTTTATCTTGCTGTTCAGCTAAGCTTCCAAACAGGTATGGAGTGAAGTTTACAACATTAAACCAGTCTAAAGAAAATACACCCGGTGTTGCGGTAAAGACCATCAGTGGAATGGTTTGGATAAAGGGCGGAAGTTATTTAATGGGGGGCGACGATAAGCAGGCACAGGCCGATGAATATCCGAAGCACCGGGTAAGTGTTAAAGGTTTTTATATTGATGTGACCGAAGTAACCAATGCCCAGTTTAAAAAGTTCGTCGATGCAACACATTATAAAACTACTGCTGAGCGCACGCCCGACTGGGAGGTGATCAAAAAACAGCTTCCGCCTAATACGCCTAAACCTGACCCCAGTTTACTCGTAAAAGCTTCGCTGGTTTTTAAGCCAAGTGTCAATAAGGTCGATTTAAATGATTATTCTCAATGGTGGGTATGGACCAAAAATGCGGATTGGAAACATCCCCATGGGCCAAAGAGCGATATTAAAAATAAAGATAATTACCCTGTGGTCCACATCTCTTTTGAAGATGCAATAGCTTATTGTAAATGGGCGGGAAAACGTTTACCAACCGAAGCGGAATGGGAGTGGGCAGCGAGGGGTGGACTCGAAAATAAAATCTATCCCTGGGGTAATGAAGCCCTCAACGCAGGCAAAGTGAAAGCAAACACCTGGGAAGGAGAATTTCCTAATCAAAACGCGAAGAAAGATGGCTACTATTATGCCGCACCGGTAAAGTCTTATCAGCCCAATAACTATGGGCTGTACGATATGGCGGGTAATGTATGGGAGTGGTGCTCAGATTATTACGATAGCCGGTATTATGCAAGTGCCAAAGTTTTCGATAACCCCAGAGGTCCGGCTAAATCTTTTGATCCTGACGATACTTTTGCCATAAAAAGATTGATCAGAGGTGGTTCCTTTTTATGTAATGCCAGCTATTGCTCCGGATATCGGGTTGCAAGGCGAATGAAAACATCAGAAGACAGCAGTCTGGAGCACCTTGGCTTCAGATGTGTAAAAGATAAATAACCAGATTCTTAACTATAAACCAAAACAAATGAAAATGAACTGCAGAAAATAAAAAAAGGGAAAAATTTTCATTTCTCCCTCCAAACTAAATAAATCTTCGAACCAGGTTCTCAATTGGCGTTGGCCCTGATTCAAATGGTAACTTAATTCTAAACAAAATTATGCAAAATTTCTATGAAGTACGTGCCCGGCGCACGCTTACTTCAAAATTTCCTACACAATACTTTAGGAAGCTATTCTCTGTTTCTTTCATCGGAAGAAAAAAAATAACCTTCAGCTTCCTGATTTTATTCTTGCTGCTTGTACTTTCAAAAAATGGGCATGCGCAAACCACTCCGCTTATTAATTCAACTTTAACCGGAACGGTTAGAGATGCCAGAACGGGTGAAACCTTACCAGGCGTAAATGTGGGCATAAATGGCACTACCCATACGGCACTAACAGATAATAATGGTATTTTTCGTTTCGTAACTGGACAAAAATTCCCCTATACGCTTACCATTAGTTTTGTAGGCTATAAAACATTGCAGGTAGTAGCCAACGGCTCGCCGCTTGAAGTAAAACTTGAGGAACAGGTAAATACACTGAACAATGTAGTGGTAGTGGGTTACGGAACGCAGAAAAAAAGCGACTTTACAGGTTCACTTTCCTCCGTTCCCACTGAACTGAAAGGCGTTCCGGTGGCCTCACCAGACCGGCTTATCCAGGGTGCAATTTCTGGTGCCCAGGTTACCCAATCCAGCGGACAGCCTGGTGGTGGCGTTTCGATCCGGGTGCGTGGTGGAACATCTATTAATGCGGGGAACGAACCCCTTTATGTAATTGATGGTTTCCCGGTTTACAATGGCGATGCATCAGTTGATGCCGGTATCACCAACGGACCGGCCATCAATCCACTTTCTGCAATTAATCCAGCCGATATCGAATCGATAGATGTACTTAAGGATGCTTCTGCAACTGCAATTTACGGCTCTCGTGGTGCAAATGGTGTAATTCTGATTACCACTAAAAGAGGCAGCAAAAACAGTTTTTCCATTAACTACAGCGGTTATTACGGTACACAAAAAGTGAGTAAGAATATAGGTGTATTGAATGCCAGGGAATGGGGAGCGCTAAAAAACGATGCCCTTACCGATGCGGGTAAAGCGCCCTTTTATACCCAGGCGCAGTTAGACCAGCTTGGAGAAGGAACCGACTGGCAAAGCGAGGCTTTCAGAACAGCACCCGTGCAGAATCACAGCCTTTCGATTTCGTCGGGCAATGAAAAAACACGTTTATTACTTTCTGGAAATTACTTCAAACAAGAAGGGGTAATTTTAAATACAGGTTTTGACCGGTATTCGGCAAAGCTAAATATTGATCATGAAGTAAACGCTAAATTCAAATTGGGGGCTTATCTGAACGGAAGTATAACCCATGCCGATGTGGCACCAAGCGGGATTGTGGCCAATATTCTTTCTATGGTACCCGTTGTTCCGGTAAAAGATGCTAATGGGAATTTTACGGCAAACAGTAGTTTTGGGGCAACGGTTGCAAACCCGATAGCTACTTTAAGCTTGCAGACCAACGAAACAAAAACCACCAGGTTTTTGGCCAACAGTTTTGGAGAATATACCATTATCGATGGATTAACAGCCAGGGTTTCTTTAGGTGCAGATATCATCAATAACAAACAGAACAGATACCTGCCATCTGCACTTTACGAAAGTCTGCCAGGTGGAAATGCATCAATAGGCGCTTTATCAACATTAAACTGGCTAAATGAAAATACAATTAACTACAAAAAAACAGTTAATGGAAAACATAGCTTCGATATCCTTTTAGGTAATACACAACAAAAATCGGTTACCGAGGTTTTTACCGCAGGTACTTCAAATTTTGTTAGCGATGCATTTAAATACAATAATCTGGCTTCCGGAACGGTGCTGGCAACCCCAACATCATTAAAAACAGAGTGGGCACTGCAATCCTTCCTTGCCCGTATCAATTATGCCTACGATAATAAATACCTTTTAACCTTAACGGCCCGCGCCGATGGATCTTCAAGGTTCGGTATCAATAACAAATGGGGAACTTTCCCTTCGGCAGCAATTGCCTGGAATGCCTCGAATGAGGGATTTCTTCAAGGCATAAAAGCCATTAGTTCGTTGAAATTCCGTTTTAGTGCGGGTGTAACCGGTAACCAGGAGATCGATCCATACCGATCACTTTCGCGCTTGTCGAGTTATCAATACACTTTTGCCAATACCCTGGTTAATGGTTTAGCCATAGCCAGTTTTGCAAACCCTGATTTAACATGGGAAAAAACAGCTCAATATAACTTTGGTATCGACCTGGAACTGTTTTCGGGCAGAATCCAGTTAACAACTGATGTGTATTATAAAAGAACTTCAGATTTATTGCTTGAAGTTCCGGTGCCCTATTCTTCAAGTTTGACCAGTGCATTTCAGAATTTAGGTGTAGTCAGGAACAAAGGGGTAGAGTTAGGACTGAAAACCATAAACTTCCAGGGCGATTTTAACTGGACAACCAACCTGATATTTTCTGCAAACAGAAATAAAATTATTACGCTTGGTGGCGCGCCTTATTTCTTTGTTACAGATCCGGCCAGTCCCACCACTTTACCAACCCAGATTATTAAAGTTGGCGAATCGGTCGGTGCATTTTACATGTACGAAACTGATGGTGTAAATCCTGCTACGGGCTTACAAAAGTACAAAGACCTGAATGGTGATGGTGCGATAACGCAGGATGCCGATCGCAAGATTGTGGGTAGTTCTCAACCAAAATTTTTGGCAAGCATAACCAATACTTTTAGGTGCAAAAATTTCGATTTGTCGGTTTTTTTCAATGCCTCGTATGGGAACAAAATCTTCAACTGGACGCGCGCCAACCTGGAGTTAGGAACTGGTTATACCGGTGCTGTAGCGACATTACTTGACCGCTGGACACCGACCAACCGGAATACTGATGTACACAAAGCCATCGAAAACCCGGCAGTAACTATTTCTGACCGCTTTGTGGAGGATGGCGCTTTCATCAGACTTAAAAATGTTTCTATTGGTTATAGCATTCCAGGCCGCTTACTCTCCAAATTGAAATTAAGTGCACTAAGGGTGTATGTCTCAGGTTCTAACCTTTACACGTGGACGAAGTATACTGGCTACGATCCGGAGGTAAGCACCAATGGACAGAACTCGATAAGCACGGGGATGGATAGGGCAGCTTATCCGAATGCAAAATCAATTCAGGGTGGCATCAGCCTAACGCTTTAATTTTTTCAAAATCTAATTTTTATTACGATGAAAATAAAATATTTACTGCTGGCAATTGCTGTTGCCAGTCTTTCAGCCTGCGTAAAACTGGATGAAAACCCAAAATCATTCATCTCGCCAGAGCAATTTTACAAAACAGCTGGCGATGCTGTTTCTGCTGTTAATGCCATATATTATCCAATGGTTGACAATAGCACAGGTGCTCAGCCGATATATAACCGGCTGTTTTATACAGGATTGGATTTCCTGACGGATGATCTGGATGCTGGTCCGGGCTCTCCCAATGCAGAAGTAAGGGCACTGGCCAAGTTAACCCATGCTTCTACAAATTTACGCATCCAACAAATCTGGACGGAACATTACGAGGGCATTAATAAAGCTAATATTGCCCTGGAAAGAATTCCTGCGATAGAAATGGATGGCAAACTTAAAAACCGCTTACTTGGTGAAGCCAAATTTTTGAGGGCCTTTTATTATTTCAATTTAGTCAGGCTTTATGGCGATGTTCCATTGCTGTTAAAAGACCAGACACAGTTGAGCATTGCTGAACTGCAGGTACCACGAACACCGAAAGAACAGGTTTATCTGCAGATTATCAATGATCTGGAAACCGCGGCCTCTTTATTCAAAGCGGGCTCAGGCGGTGAAGCAGGTCGTGCTACCGAAGGTGCTGCGGTGGCCTTGTTATCCAAAGTGTATTTAACCAGAAGAGATTGGGCCAATGCCGTGAAATATGCCGAAGCCGTAATTACAGGCAGTTATGGTTACGCATTATTTGATGATTATGCACAGGTTTTTCTTCCGGCATATAAAAATGGAAAAGAGCACATTTTTTCTGCACAGATAAAAGGAAGTACAATCAGCACCGGTCATTTAATTACCTCAAGTGATATCCGCTCCGGTGTTCCCGGATTAAAAGGATCCTACGGAAATCAATTGGCTTTTTATACCGTTGGAAGCGATAATTTTTTCAGTCTGTACAAACTTTATTCGGGAAAGGATAAAAGAAAGCGTGTATCATTTGTCACTTATTATACCAGTCCGACAGATGGTAAAAAGTATGCCACGATCAATGCACCAGGGGATTCTGTTCCTTTCATCAATAAAAACTGGGACCCTAATTATGCCAGCACCGGAAACTCTGATGCCAATATGAACATCTTACGTTTTGCAGAAGTGATTTTGATAGACGCTGAAGCTGAAAATGAACTTAACGGGCCAACAAGCAAAGCTTATACTTCAATTAACAAAATCAGGAAAAGGGCTGGCCTGGCCGATTTAACAACAGGATTAACCAAAGATCAGTTCAGGGATTCGGTTTATCTGGATCGCCGCCTCGAACTGGTAGGCGAATGCCACAGGTATTTCGATCTGATCCGTCAAACGGGAACCGAAGTTACAGGCGTTGGTCCTGAAGGGAAAGGGATTTTACTTAAAAACCTGAAGCTGGTTGGAAAAACGAATGTAGCTGCGCGACATTATTTATATGCCATCCCACAGGGTGAAATTGATAGAAACCCAAAACTTACCCAAAACCCAGGCTGGTAAGAAACAAATTTTTAGAAAACCATAAACTTTAAATGATACGTATTATGAAAAGGATACATTATAAGATTGCGGGAGCAGCTATTTTAATATCATCGATATTTCAAGCGGCATCTGCACAAACATCAAACCCATTAACATCCGATCAGGGTTTTAAAGGCAAAATTGGCAGAACAGCAGCCGAATCTCAGGAATATTTTCCCGAAAAGAAAAAAGCACCTGCTGGTGCACCAAATGTAATTGTATTTTTAATTGATGATGCCGGTTATGGCACATCGAGTGCTTTTGGAGGTTTAATGCAAACACCGGTGTTGGATAGTTTGGCCAATAATGGGTTACGTTATACTAATTTCCACTCTACAGGAGTTTGTTCCCCAACACGTGCTGCGCTGCTCACTGGCCGTAACCACCATTCGGTACATATGGGTACCTTAAATTACAGTTCGAGTGGTTTCCCGGGTTATGATGCAATTATGCCAGCCGATAAGGGAACAATTGCCGAAGTGCTGCACGAAAATAACTATAGCACCTTTGCTGTAGGAAAATATCATGTTGCGCCGATCAATGAAATTACAGCAATTGGCCCCTACGATAGATGGGCTGTTGGCCGGGGTTTCGATCACTTTTATGGATTTCAGCTGGGGCATACCGATCAGTATCATCCAAATCTTTACGAAGACACTAAAGTTGTTGATCCGGAACCAAATGGGAAACACCTGACCACGCTATTAGCTGACAAAGCGATCAACTATATTTCTAATCAAAAATCCATTGCACATGATAAACCTTTCTTCCTCTATTTTGCAACCGGTGCAATTCATTCTCCGCATCAGGTAGATAAAAAATGGAGCGATTTGTATAAAGGCAAATTTGATAAAGGCTGGGATTGGTACAGAGAAGAAGTTTTTGCCCGTCAGAAAAAACTGGGAGTAATCCCTGCCAATGCGGTGCTGCCCGATCGCGATCCTACGGTTAAAGCCTGGAATAGCTTATCGCCAGAGCAAAAGAAAGTATATGCCCGTTTTATGGAAATTTATGCGGGTTTCTTAACGCATGCGGATTACGAGTTTGGCCGCATTGTTAACTATGTAAAAGAAATCGGACAGGCAGACAATACGGTGATCCTGGTGAGTATTGGCGATAACGGATCAAGTCACAGCCCGGAGCATGGTAGTTTAAATGGTTATATCAGCTCACTGGATGAAGATAAACAAGTTGCAGCGTTATATAAAAACATTGATAAACTGGGTACAGAACACTCTTTTGAAGATGCACCCTCAGGCTGGACCCAGGCAACCAATACACCGTTCAGGTTATGGAAAGCAGACCCGAACAGTGAGGGCGGTACGCACCAGCCGCTTATTGTGTATTATCCGAATGGCCAGTTAAAAAAGGGCGATATCCGCGGTCAATACGGGCATGTAATTGATATTGCACCAACCATATATGAGTTAACAGGAGCAAAGGTTCCTGAAGTTATTAAAGGAAGTGTACAGAAACCGATTGAAGGGACAAGTTTGGTTTATTCATTTAAAGATGCCAATGCCGAAAACAGGCACAAAATTCAGTACTATGAGTTATTTGGAAAGCGGGCCATTGTGAAGGACGGCTGGAAAGCTTCTGTTTTTCATAAATCCGGAAGTGATTTTAATCAAGATGTATGGGAGCTTTATAACCTGAATGACGATTTTAACGAACGTATTAACCTAGCTGCAAAATACCCTGAAAAAGTAAAAGATTTACAGGCACTTTTTGAGCAGGAGGCCATTAAGTATAATGTATTTCCATTAAATGATAATGCACTCGGCCACAGCGTCGGCGGAAGAGCCCGCAGTCCTTTTGGTCTTGATAAAAAGGTGGTGCTTTACCCGGGTATTGAGCAGTTTTTAACCCTTAGCGGACCACAGTTCCAGAACGATGCATTTTCAATTACTGCAGATGTTGATATCAAATCGGCAGGAGCACAAGGAGTTTTATTTGCTACCGGCTCTGAATTTGAAGGTTTAAGTTTATTTATTAAAGATGGCAAATTTGTAGTGGCACATAACACAGGCAGCATTGTTAAGTATCTGGAATCGAATGTTCCGGTTTCAGTTGGCAAATCAAAACTGAAGTTCGAATTTAATTTCACTGCGCCGGCTCACGAAAGTAAAGATAAAAATGCACCTGCAGGTACTGAGGCGATTTATATCAATGATAAAAAGGTAGGCGAGCGCAATGTTGTTGCTGCAGAAGGTAGAATTGCAATATATAAAGATGGGATCGACGTAGGTGCAGACAGAAATTCGACTGTAACCGATCGTTACAAAGCACCCTTTAACTTTACGGGAAAGTTAAACAACATCACTATTGAATATAAATAAGACGATAAATAACAGGCTGCCATCTTTTGGTAGCCTGTTTTGTTTTACTACAATTTCTCAAATCGATATCAAATGAAAATAATACTCAGAATTTTTATGCTCGCTGTTTTGGCAAAAAGCACATGGGCACAAGATAAAGCCGGTGATCCTATTTTTAATGGCAATAAATTGTTCGCCGATGTAAAGCAATACGTTGACTTTGGGATTCACAGAACTGCGACAGATGGCGATAACCAAACATCGGCATGGCTGAAAAATAAACTGGATAAATTAGGGTATAAAACCGAATACCTTTATTTTCCGGTGAAGCAGTATTTTTTGGAAAGCGCTTCACTACAAGTAAAAAATAAAGTATTAAATGTATTTCCGCTTTGGCCTGTTGCCCAGGCCAATGTGTCTTTAAATGCGGTTTTAGTTGATGCAGATAAGAACAAACAGTCAGTTTCGGGAAAAATTGCCATCATCAGATTAAAAAAAGAAGACCGTCAATACATTGACCGTTTAGAAAAACTCGATCGCTTTAATGATTTGATTGCCCGGCATGCCAGTGCTATAATTTTGATTGTGGATAATGAAGCAGGCCAAATAGCTGCTTTAAATACCCAACCAAATGCATCGTGGAAAATTCCTGTGGTCAGATTGCACCAAAAGATACCGCACAGTTAATCAGCGGTGCCACAGCTTCCCTTCAGATTAAAGGCAGTTTAAAAGATGTACAGGCACGTAACGTAATCGCCAAAATTGGATCTGGCAAAAAAGAAGTCATTGTTTCTACTCCAATTAGCGGCTGGTTTACCTGCGGTGGAGAGCGCGGACCTGGAATTGCAATTTTTAATGCCATCGCCGAATGGGTAAGCGTTACCAAACCACCGTATACCTTTGTTTTTATCGCAAATTCATCTCACGAACTGGAAGATCATAGGGGAACTCATGTATTTATTGATAAAAGGGCACCAAAACCAGAAAATGTCAGGCTGTGGGTGCATTTTGGTGCGAGTTTTGCCATAAACGCATATCAAAAAACAACTGACGGAATAAAGAAACTTGATGCTGTTGATCCTAAGAGGAGGGTTTATTATAGCTCAAATATGGAGAATACAATCCATAAAGCCTTTGATAACAGACCGATCGCTCAGCTGAAGGATGTTGCCTTAGGAGAGCTTAGTGTAGCCAAAAAATACGGGTACGCTTCTTATTTCGGTTTTGTTGGGGCCGATTTTAATCCTTATTTTCATACCCCAGTTGATGATGAGACCGCAACATCGCCAAAAATATTAGAAGAAACGGCTTTACTGATCAGGAATGCAATTGAATTAGAATTGGCAAATCACTTGTAATGAAATTTAGATGATTTATGGAAAATAAGATAGATGAAATGCTAACAAAATATAACCTGAATACGGAAGATAGCATTTTATCTATTTTGGAAGATTTTAGAGATGAAAATGAGGTTCGCGAATATTGTATGAGGGTTTTACAGGCCTATCCTGACCTGAAAAAAGAAGACTGGATAATCGGAATGGAAGGGGGGGACTACATTTACAGTTTTGAGGGCAATTTTATTTTTATCACCGATGATATCTGGAGTTTTAATTTAGTGGCCAAAAAGCCTGTATTGGAATTATTGGCAGAGAAAATGAGATTGTTGAGGCAATCAACGCTTTGAAAGAAGAGGAAAGATAAAACAGTTTAATTTTATGGTGTTTTGCCTTACTTTATCTGGTGGTAATTAAGAAATCAAACACTCCATCATTCCATAGGCTAGCATATCCTTTACCAATTCGGTATTAGCAAGCGAAAATTTATATTTGCCGATATGAAGAAGCCCGTTTTTTTAGTTTTCTTATTTATACTCGGCTCAACTTTTTTTAGCCATACAAAAGCGCAATCCGTATTCCAAACCATATTACAAAGGGTTCATCAGGAGCAAATTGATGACGTAAAGGATATAAAAAGCCTGGACAAACGGGTGGAAGATAATCTGGCAGGTTTAAATCTAAAGAGTGGAAAATGGGAATCTATAAATTATGCAGATTATAAACGCATCAAGCCAGGTTGGTTACCTGTATTGGAAAGGATAAGGACCATGACATTAGCTTATTCATTTCCTAAAAGTAGTTATTATAAGAATAAACAGATTTTTGAAGCCATACATAAAAGCCTGAGTTATTTCATTAATCATAAACCTTTGCCTTATTGCGATAATTGGTATCAGCAGGGTATTACGCGTCCACAAACTTTAGCTTTAAGCCTTGTCAATATGAGGTTTGGCGAGTCGCCCCTAGATGGTGAGTTGGAAAAAAATACGCTGGCTGTAATTTGCAAAGATACTTCCGTTACCAGTATCGGACGGAATAACCCTATGCACAGGTTTAATTTTGGAGCCAATAAAGCCCAGATTGCGATGGGCTGGATATTTATAAGTGCTTTGCTAGCGAATGAAAAAATGTTAGAAGTGGGGGTGAAAGAGGCTTACTTGCCCATTCAATACACCACTGGAGAAGGAATTCAATATGATCTTTCTTACGATATGCACTATGGGTATCTGTACAATGGTGGATATGGAGTGGAGTTTATGACAAGTGTGGTTAAATCTGCTGCTTATACTTTTGGAACCAAGTATGCGCTGAAAGGTGAGAAACTGGATCTATTTCGAAAATTTATATTGGAATCAATATTTGGCGTTATCCGTGGGAAGTGGATGGATTGGAATGTGATGGGTAGGGGTATTTCGCGTATTGGTGCAATACAAAAAGACTACTCTTCATATCTCGAAAAGTTGGAGCAGATTGATCCACAGGGAAAGGAACAATATAGTGCTATTAGAAAAAGGATGAAAGGTGAAGAACCTGTTTTCTTCAAAGTGGAACCCTTCCACCGTCATTATTGGAATACTGATTATACGGTGCACACCCGGCCTTCATACTTGATGTCGATACATGCTGTTTCAAACAGAAAGTACTCACAAGAGATTGGCAATCTGGAGAATCAGAAAGGATTTTGGGGTTCAGAAGGAACCATGAACCTTCAATTGAAAGGGAATGAATATTACAATATATTTCCACTATGGAATTGGACCAAACTACCTGGCACTACACTGCCAGATACTTTGCCTACCATTAAAGATAAGGCGCCAGGTGTAGGAGATAGGAGAGGAACACATTCCTTTTCAGGAGGAGTGTCTGATTCAAGCTACGGAGCTACCGCTTATGTAATGGATAATGATCTATATACCTCAGCAAAAAAATCCTGGTTTATGTTTGATGATGAAATTGTATGCTTAGGAGCAGGTATCAAGTCAACCCTGCCTTATCCGGTTGCCACTACTTTAAATCAGGTAATGCTTTCTGGAAATGGACTAACCATATGCGCTGGTAGTCGTGTTACCCGATATCAAAAAGGCATCAACCTAACTTTTAAAAATCAGGTAGAATGGGTATTGCATGATCATGTAGGATATGTGTTTCCTCAAGGGGGCAATGCACATCTATCTGCTGAAAACAGGATTAGTGATTGGGCAGGGGTGAGTATGACTGGTGAAGAAGCTAATAAAAAGATAGAGCAGAAATCTGTTTTTCAGTTAAGCTTACAGCATGGTATTCGTCCTGAAAATGAGAAATACGCCTATATCCTAGTGCCGGCTATCAAAAATTCTATTGAAATGAAACATTACCTTGAAAGGAAAAATGTTACAATCAAGTTCAATAACGAAAAGCTCCAGGCGGTATATCATAATAAATTGAAGATATGGCAGATGGTATTTTATGCGGGAAATATGTCTTTTAAGGATGATGAAATTAATTTATCAACAGATATTCCATCAATTTTAATGCTTAAAAAAATAGAGAAAGGAAAATATCAACTTTATGTTGCAGATCCTTCCCATCTTTATGAAAAAATGAAGGTTAGCCTTAAGATAAGCGGGGGCGATACGCAGACGTTTGACTTAGATCTGCCGCTGAAGCAATATGCTGGTCAGACTGTATCGATTGTTGTAAATTCCGAACATCTTTAATATTTTCTATATCTGAAATAATAATATTAGGTTATCAGATAGCACTACTGGAATCCATTAGGCCTTCCAGTAGTGATCGTCAACTGTTTTCTAAATTAATTAATCCAGTTTTTTTAATCAAGCTAAAGAACCAACGCAGCAATTTCTTCCCCGGTTCCCACCTGGGTGACCTCCGTTTGGACGGCAGCAAAACGATCGATGGTTAAATTTGGTGCTTTACCCATCACGAGTGTATGGCGATTGGTGTTGCCTTTGAGTTTTAAAGTACTATTGTCGAGAATTTCAGTATATAAGCCTTCACTACTGCTGTCGATATCGGCAAAGGCATTTCCCTTAAGAATAATCTGGAGATATTTAGTACTAAGCTTTGCTTCTGTTCTCACTACAGCGTTTTGATCAGCCTCAATGCGGTAGATGTCATTTACATAAATAATAAGTTTACACGTTTCTTTATTGAGGCCGGTAATGCGTAACACTTCGCCCTGCTGCATAACTTTCACACTTCCAGCGTTATCATCTGCAAAGAATATTCCGATGGCGCGCCGCTGCACCAGCATCACTTCTACATTGCCCTTGATCACAATCCTCCTGAAGTTTTGAATCTTATTGAGCACTGTTTCTGTTTTTTCTGTAGCCCTTGAGTGGTTTGGAAAGCTAACTGTTAAGGTAAGTATGGCAGATGCCATGGCGATTAGCGTTTTAATTGAGGTTTTCATGGTGTTTTTTATTTAAATGTTAAAATTTGTTGAGCTTATGATGGCGTGCTAATAAAAATCAGCTTTACCGGCATTTCAGTTTCAGGGTTAACCAAGCGGATGCCAAAAAGAAAATGTCTGCTTAAGCGCGCTATAATGCGTTTTTTTTATTTAATGCTGATTGCGGCATGTTCATTTTCGAACAGTGCTTGTGCGGGAGCGAACAGTTTTGATGTACAGGCACCTGAATGAAGCTGGGATCTTTTTATGGGTATTATTCAATCGTTAAGCACAGCCATATCAGATTATATTCATTATTTTAGTAGAACCTTAGGGTATATTGAATCAGTTGTTTTGAATAAAAATCACGATGTCAGTAAAAATCAATCGCCAGACACAGCAGAAACTTCAACAATTATTCATCATTATCCTGGCCTGGATGATGACTGGGGTTGTAATTGCGGTTTTTGAAGATCTTGTGCTGCATACCCGAAATTCTTTAGGACCCGTTCCAGGTTATACCTTAGTTTCTTCTATTTTACTCAATGCAGTTATTGGCCTTTTTGGCGCGCTGTTAGGAGGGAGTTTGCTTGTGTTTTTTGTAAATGTAAAATATAACGATAAGCCTTACGGTTATACCCTTCTTATTGTAGCCGGATCATTTTTATGCGTGATTTTGATTGTAAACGAGTTACTGAGCCTCTATGAATTGGGCGATTCGAAAAGATTTTTGAAAAACGGATTGGTGTGGGCCATTGTGGTTTCCATTACGCAGTTGCTGCTTCAGATAAACAGTAAATTTGGACAAGGGATTTTCTGGGATATCATCAGGGGAAAGTACAATACACCTAAGGAAGAATCACGGATTTTTATGTTTCTCGACTTAAACTCATCCACCTCCATTGCCGAAAGTCTCGGCGATAAAAAATACCATGAATTACTAAAAGATATCTTCATCGATATTACCAATCCTATTTTAGAAAACAGGGGAGAAATATACCAATATGTAGGCGACGAGGTGGTAATAGCCTGGCGTTATGATGAAGGATTAAGGAACAATAAATGCATCAATTGTTTTTTTGATATTAAAGCGCATCTGTTACTGCTCAGGAATAAATACCATGAAAAATATGGTTTATTGCCAGCTTTTAAAGCCGGTATTCACTGTGGCAAAGTGATAGCGGGAGAAGTTGGAATTATAAAGCGTGATATTACCTATTCGGGCGATGTGCTGAATACCACTTCAAGAATCCAGAATATGTGTAAGGAGTTTAACCAGGAAATGCTCGTATCCATCGCGCTGGCTGAAGAACTCCAGTTAACAGACCATTATACTACCCAGCTATTAGGTGCAATTAAACTCCGTGGAAAGGAAAAAGAAATGCAGTTAGTGGCTGTTCAGCCTGTTTAATATGCCCTGGAGCATAAATATAACCCTTTCAAATAGGTTTCTTGATTATTGTCAAACAGATTATAATTTGCAATGAACGAATTTAACGGGATTGTATTATTTTTGTTGCAGCATGAATTAATTGTCTATCCATTCATGTAGGTAGGATTTGTTTAATTTGTGATGACTTTAAACAAAGGAGAGGGTGAGCATGAAGAATGTTTACCCTTTTTTATTTTAATCCGTAACTAAAACCCTGCTAATTTCAGACGTATCCTTAAGACACAACGTTTTTTCTTTGATTTCCTATGCATTTTGCTAGCTACTTGAATAAACCACAGGTTTTACCGAAGCACGCGGTCAATCCCAAGTGGCAGAAAAATCAAAAAAACAGCTGCAGAATAGAACAAATAGCACCATCAAACCTTAAACGCAGTGGTTTTGTGTTCAATAATCATAATCCTCAGCTTTTCAAAGGTATTGAACACAAAACGAAGTGCCGCTGTTTTTTTGATGAGACTGGGGCAGTGAGAAGCCACCTTGCTGGATTGACAAAGCGCTTTGGGTACTTTGGCGCTCCAAAGTACCATGCCCCGCGGCAAAGAGCGGGAAAAAAAATCAACATTTGTGCGTAACGTAATAATTTCTTTACGGAAGAAGCAGGACAGAGCAGGTCGCTTCTTTTTTTAAATTATTATAGATTGGCTTGATTAACCATTTATAAACCCATATATGTTTTGTTCCCGTTTGGGAATAATGATATAGTTTAAGCCATCCACTATGTTTGTTTTTACCCATCTGATTAAACCTCCAGGATTTAAAATATTATTCCTTGCTACTGCCGTATGCACTGCTGTGCCTGCTTTTGCACAATATGTTGAACATAAAGGTAATGATGTTACCGCGCCGCTACATTTACTGAAACCGGCTTATGTTACACCTTATGGCGAGACAAAAATGGCAGATATTAAAGTATCGCTTGATCGGGTTTATAACTATCTGGATAAAACTACTCCTTTCGAACTGATCGATAAGGTTTCGGGAAAGGTGATTTCGGATTTAAAGAAAGCCGATTCCAGTTCGATATTTAAGCCTGGAGACTACCGTTTAACGAGTTACGAGTGGGGCGTTACCTATACGGGTATGTTAGAGGCTGCTGCCGCCACCGGAGATCGGAAATTTAAGGATTATACGGTTGAGCGCGTCAATTTTTTGGCAGCCGTTGTTTCCGCTTATCAAAAGTATTTAAAAACAAATAAAGGGGCTGTAACGCCCGTTCGTTCGGTAATAGATCCGCATGCATTGGACGATGCAGGTTCTATTGCGGCTGCAATGATCAAAGCGCAACGAACAGGTGAGGTAAATGCGGATCTCCGTCCGGTTATTGATCATTATTTAAATTATATCATGACCAAAGAGTTCCGTTTGAAAGACGGCACACTGGCCAGAAACAGGCCACAACCCAATACCTTATGGCTTGATGATCTCTACATGAGCCTGCCGGCTATTGCCCAGATGGGCGTGTTAACTGGTGAAGCTAAATATTTTGATGAGGCGGTGAAACAATACAGATTGTTTGCAGAACGGATGTTTAACCCCGAAAAAGGATTGTATATGCATGGCTGGGTTCAGGATATGGATCCTCATCCCCAGTTTCACTGGGGGAGGGCCAATGGCTGGGCACTTATGACCAAAATAGAATTGCTGGATGCTTTACCTGCAAACCATCCCGACAGACCTTACCTTTTGAAAATGTTAAAAGCACATGTAAAAGGTTTGGCGGCTTTACAGAATGGAACAGGCTTTTGGCATCAGCTTTTAGATCGTAACGATTCTTATTTGGAAACTTCAGCTACTGCTATTTATAGCTATTGCATTGCCCGTGCGGTAAACAAAGGCTGGCTTGATGTTAAGGCTTATGGCCCCATGGCACTGCTGGCCTGGAATGCGGTGAGTACTAAAATAAATGCAAATGGCCAGGTAGAAGGTACTTGTGTGGGCACGGGCATGGGCTTCGATCCAGCGTTTTATTATTACAGGCCTGTAAATGTTTTTGCTGCGCATAGTTATGGCCCGGTGCTTTTGGCAGGAGCAGAAACTTATCGTTTGCTACAGCAGCACCCTTTTGTCATCAACGATAGTTCAGTACAGATGTATAAATAAGAAAGACCGCTTTTAATCAAAATAACGATGAAATATACCTCCTGTTCCTTTCTCCTAACCGTTTTTACCTGCATGTTTGTATTTAATTACTCCCCTGGTTACGCACAGATGGGTAAACGTTTTCCTTCGGAAAGAAAAGTGCTTAAAGATCCCGTTACAGGTGTTGTACTGACTTTTCTAACCAGTACGCCTGCCGGAGATTCGAAAATTTATCAAACGCATAACCAGTGGACTGCTGACGGGCAATGGCTCATTTTTCGGTCGGGCAGGGTTAAAGGCGAGGCAATGGCTGTAAATGAGCAAACAGGAGACCTGGTTCAGGTGACCGAAGGTGGTTATACCGGAATGTTGAATGTGGCCAGAAAATCGATGAAGCTCTATTTTATGCGGAATGTGGATTCGAATAAACGCGCAGGCGGCGCAGTGAAAATTGTAGAGGTAGATCTGGCGAAGGTATTTGCAGATAGTAAATCTGGCAAAATGAAATCCTTATCCACTTACGAGCGCATTTGTGGAACTACGCCCGAAGAAATTGCTGCAGGTGGCGATATGGCGCTTGATGGCGACGAAAACTGGGCTTATTTCAGGGTGGGTAAAGAAGAAGCGGCTAAACATCTTGTAGCAGGAACTAAACTGGAACCGAACTTCGGACCACGGAAAATGGGCGCTGGTCCTGCGGGTATTGCAGGGATGAATATATATACCGGCGAAATCAAATATGTAGTTTCCGTTCCTTTTCAGGTAGGGCATATACAAACCAATCCCTGGCTTGCCGGCGAAATTGTTTTTTGTTGGGAAACCGGAGGGAAATCGCCGCAACGAACCTGGACGGTAATGGCTGATGGAACGGGATTACGGCCGCTATATCCGGAGGCTGATTATGAATGGGTTACCCACGAGGCCGTAATTTCGCGCGATGAGGTAGCCATGGCCATTATGGGGCACAGGCCTATACCTGGAACGGGTGCTGTATCTGCTCCGCAAACCGGGGTAAATGGCGCTAATCCGGGGCAGGAAAATGGCTGGGGACCATCAGGTACCCGAGAAAAACCCACCGGGCTGGCGATTGTAAATTTAAGGACAAGGGAAATGAGAATTGAAGGGCAAACGCCAACAGGTAGCGGGCTTTGGCATGTTAGCGGTTCGCCAGACGGTAAATGGGCGGTTGGCGACGATTTTTCGAGGAGCATTTATCTCATTAACAGGAAAACGCATGAAATGAAATTGCTCTCGGCAGGACATAAACAAAGCGCTGCAGATCATCCGCATCCTACCATGAGTCCGGATGGTAAAAAAATCGAAATTCAGTCTGCGATGTTGTCGAAAGACAACCGATCGATGAATATCTGTGTGATTGCCATACCAGAAGCATGGATGAATACCAAATAGCTTTAAAACCCAGCAGTATTTCATTAGATAATACTTCACAGCCCATTGGATAATAACCTTGTATTTTGTCTTATTTCTTGTACTCTTCATATTTTTTTTGACCATTAATACTGTTGTTTATTTTTTTTTAAAGGCACTCAGCCTTACTTAAAACGATTTATGTGTAGTGTAGGTGGATATAATCTTTTTATGATAATATTTTATAGTAAAAAGACAGGATAGTACAGGATGGGAGTTTTAATCGACCTTTTTATATTTAAGAAATAATTCACTAACCAAATAACTTTTTAACCAACTATTTAATTAACGAACGTTAATACGATTCTATGCAGTAAAAATCTACTCACCCCTTTAAGTCAGTTTTTGCATTTTTTAATTTCTAATTGATTTAGATCCATAGCTTTTTATTGCCCAGTATTTAATGGCCGTTTATCCAATGAAATTGCTATGAGTAAAATTTTACAAAAATTTTTAATCGTTAATTTGACGATTATATTCATTCTCAGCGCTTGCCGGAAAAAAGAATTTGATGAGTTCTATGGCCGTCCTGAAACATTAGCCGATCCAATTTATCAACAACTCCAGGCCAAAGGAAATTTTACCAGATTTTTAGATTGTATAGATAAATCGGGCTACAAAGAAACCTTGAGTACGGCGGGTTCGTGGACGGTTTTTGCACCAACAGATGCGGCTTTTACCACCTACATGTCTGAAAATAACTTAACCGAAATCAATGCAACACTGGCTTCGGCAATTGTACGTTATTCGATGACTTACGATGGAGAGAAGGTAGAACGTTTAAGCGATAACTTAACATCAAAAGGTTTCGTTAAAAATGTTGGTTTCAGGCGACGTACCGTTTATTACGATTTTGTTTACGATGGCGTAGATAACGATGGTAAAGCGATAAAGGTAATTGCGGGAAACCGTAACGGAACTTATTTATCAACCGATTTCAATAATAAAAACCTGCCCTTTTTTCTAACACCCTTCGTCACTTTTGCAGGCATTAGTGCGCTAGACTATAACTATTTTTATCCCAATACAAGCTTTACCGGAAAAAATGTTGGCCCTGGGAAAATTATCGAACAGGATATTGTGGCCGAAAATGGCGTAATCCATATCGTAGATAAGGTACTTACCCCACCACAAAGCATCGATCAGTATATCGGCACTAAGGCACAATATGGTGCTTTCAAATCCCTTTTAGATAAATACGTAAGCTATAATTTAAATACTGATATTACCCATCGCTACCAGGTGTTAACCGGAAAAAGCGATAACGTTTACGCTAAAAACTATAGCATACTGCTTGGTTTTTCGCCCAACAACGAAAATTATCTGAAAGAAGACGCCAACGATGCACAGATAGGTATGTATACCATTTTTGCACCAACTGATGAGGCGGTAGAAGCTTATGCAAAGGTGCTGTTAAAATATTATGCAAAAAACAGGTTACAACCCGGAAATTATAAAGCACAGCTGAACGAACTGTTTTCTTTACGGTCAGACATCATCAGGGATTTTATCAACTCCCATTTATACAGAACGACCGTATGGCCAAGCAAGTTTAATACGGTTAACAGCTTTTTAGGCGAGGCCACTAAACTTACGCCTGCAAATGTGGTAGACAAACAGTTTTTAAGTAACGGATTGTTTTACGGCGTAAATGCGGCCCAAAATGCCAACGTATTTTCAACCGTTTACGGAAAAGTAAATTTAGATCCTACCTATTACATTATGAAACAGGCGCTTGATGTATTGGGTTATGCCATTCCGATTAAAACAGCTTCTTTAAAATATATTGTTATCCCCATTCCTGATGCCACATTGGTTAGTTTAGGATTCTCATACGATCCCTTTTATCCTTCATCACCCATCAGGGGCGATCTGAATGTTTTAAGGCGATTGTTGCAAACACATATTATCCCGCTGGGCGATCGTGCCGTACCAAATTTTGCCACCACAGCTGGCATTTTAGAAACTTCGGGTGGCGAATACATTAAGTACAATAATGGTTTTTTCTCTTCAGCAGGTACAGAAGATTTGCCAGCGGTTGCCGATAAAAGTATTAAGATCGATTCGGTTGCTACAGCAGTTAACGGCGCTGATGCTTATGCAGCCAAAGTACTGATGTATACCGTACTTCCGGTAAGCAAGCATATCGAAAAATACGGAACTTTAACAACCGATCCTTATTATTCCTTCTTTCAATATCTTAAAAATAACCTAACCCTTTACACTGCGGCAACAGGTGCTATCCAGGGGGTTACAGATGGAACTTCTTACACCGTTTTTATTCCAACAAATGCGGCTATACAAGCTGCGGTAACCGCTGGGTTATTACCGAAATTAGCCAACGGAACGCCAAACTATGCGCCAACAGATGCCGCAGACATTAGCCGGGTAGCCAAATTTATCCAATACCACATTATTAAAGGTACGGTAGCCAGTGATGGACAGAAAACGGGCTCTTTTGAAAGTTTGCTTAAAAACGATTCGGGTGATGCAGCCAAGGTTACGGTATCCACCAATACCACTAATACACTCACACTAAGAGATGTAACCAATACTTCTGTGAATGTTTTGCTCGGTACAACCGATAGAAGCAACGTATTATCTAACAGAACGGTTATCCACCAAATCAATTCTTATTTAAAATATCAATTCTAAACCGAGATGACTAAAAGATATAATTATAGTTTTTTTATTTTACTATGCTGTTTGTTGGTATCATCCCTAAGCTACGCACAACAAATTAACTATGTAAAGGGAAAGGTTATTGATAAAAAAGATAAACAGCCTATTATTGGTGCATCTGTTGTAATTGTTGATAAGGACAAAAGGGTAATTAAAGGTGTTTCGACAGATATTGATGGAAATTACACTTTACCGGTAGCAGATAAGACCTATAGAATTTCGGTTTCTTACATCGGTTATAAGTCTTCGGCACCGGTTAATATCGATAAAGCCGTGATCAATTTTCAGTTGGAAGCATCTGATAATCAAATGGATGAAGTTCAGATTGTTTCGAGGGCTAAAACGAGCAACGGAAGTGGAATGACGATCGATAAACGCGACCAGACTTCGGCTACGGTTACCATCGATGCCAAAGATCTTGAAGACCTCCAGTCGGCATCAATCGATCAGGCTTTGCAAGGTCGTATGGCAGGTGTTGATATTACCGCCAGTACAGGCGATCCGGGCGCACCGATGCAGATCCGCATCCGTGGTACATCTTCCATCAATGGTGCTACCGATCCCTTAATCGTATTGGATGGGATGCCTTACGATATTACCATTCCTTCTGATTTTAACTTTGCCACCTCCGATGAGAACAATTATGGTCAGTTATTAAATATTGCCCCATCTGATATTAAAGAAATTAGTGTGCTAAAAGATGCTGCGGCTACAGCCGTTTGGGGATCGAGGGCAGCAAACGGTGTATTAATCATTACCACAAAAAGAGGTTCGATTGGTCCGCCGGCTATTTCCTATAACTTTAAAGGTTCGTATTCTAAACAGCCAAGTCCCATCCCCATGTTGGATGGTAACCAGTATTCTTCGCTTATTTTGGAAGAATATTATAACGCAGGCCGCCAGTTCTCTACCTCAGAATATGCAAAAGAATTTCAATACGATCCGAATGATCCCTACAATTATTATAACTACAGCAACAATACCGATTGGCTATCGGCCATTACCAGGGTAGGTTACCTGCAGGACCATAACCTTTCTATTTCAGGAGGTGGTGAAAAAGCCCGGTACCGTGCTTCGGTAAATTATTTTAACCAAACGGGTACAACCATTGGCACCGATTTAAACCGTGTTTCGGCAAGGGTAAACTTAGATTATATGGTGTCGAATAAAATCAGGTTTAGTTCGGATATTTCTTATACCCATATCGATCAGAACGGACTTTTTAATACCCGCGTTCGAGATGTTGCTTATACCAAAATGCCTAACCAAAGTATTTATGAGTACGATGAATATGGCAATTTAACTTCAAACTTTTTCAGCCCTGCTGCAACCGCACAAGGTGCTTATGCCGGTACTTTTAATCCATTGGCCATGGCATCGGCAGGTAGTAATCACCAATTGGGCGAGCGTATTACACCAAAATTTAGTTTGCAGTACGAAATTTTGCCAAGTGTGTTACGCCTGAACGGAAGTTTTATGGTGAATATTAACAATACCAAGGTAAAAACCTTCCTGCCTCAAATTGCAACAGGCCGTCCTTATACCGAATCGGTGGTGAATACGGCTTCAGATGCTGATGGCGATTCTTTTACCATGAATACCAGTATGACTTTGGCTTACACGCCCAAACTGAACGATAAACACGACATTATTGGCTTTTTACGTTTTGATAGTGAAGATAGCCGTCGTACAGGCCAGTACCTGTTTGCAACCAATACGGCATCATCTTATTTAACCGATCCTTCGGTTGATAGCCGTACCAATTATACCGGTTCTGCAACCTCATCTTTAGGTCAAACCCGGTCGGTAGGTTTATTGGCTAACGTTCAATACAAATTTTTAGACCGTTATATCATCAATGGGAGTATCAGGGGCGATGGTAATTCCAGGTTCGGTGCGGCTAACCGATATGGTCTTTTCCCTTCAGTTTCTGGTCGCTGGCGGATATCCGGCGAACCTTTTATGAAAAAGGCGAATAAATATGTCGACGATTTTAGTTTAAGGGCCAGTTATGGTAAAAGTGGAAACGTTCCGCGTAACGATTATTCTTACTTTAATATTTATCAGAATTACGGTTTCAGTTACCTGGATAACGCCGGGGTGTATTCTACCAATATGGAATTAACCGATTTAAGGTGGGAAACCGTTACCCAATCCAATCTGGGTATTACCTTAAATCTCTTTAAAAACTTAAATATCGATTTCGATTTATACCGTAAACGCACTACCGATCTGTTTTATCCGGGTTTACAGGTAGCGAGTTATAACGGTTATGGCGGTGTTGATATGAACGTGGGTACCATGGATAACCAGGGCTGGGAAGTAAACCTGAATGCTACGGTGATCAAAAAGAAAAAAATAAGATTAGATCTCTCTTTCAATATTGCACATAACGAAAACGTCATCCGCGAGGTTTCGCCTTTATACCCAAGAGAGAATAAGGCTAAAGTAACCAGTAACAACGTGTACAAGGTATTTGTGCAGGAAAATAATCCTTTCGGTTCGTTTTATGGTTTCAAGTTTAAAGGGGTATATCCTGATAAAAACGCAACAGTTGCATTGGATGAAAATGGAAACCAGATTGTTGGACCGAATGGCGATAAAATTTACATGCGTTTTGCTTATCCATCTATCGATTATGTTTTCCAGCCGGGTGATGCCATGTATGAAGACATTAACCACGACGGGAATATCGATTATAAAGATATTGTGTACCTGGGTAATGGTAACCCGAAACTAACAGGAGGATTTGGATCTAACCTCACCATCAACGGAAACCTTCGTTTAGGTTTTAACTTCACTTTCCGCACCGGTTACGACATTATTAACGGTACTAAAATTAATACCACCAATATGTACGGCTTTAATAACCAAAGTACAGCCGTATTGCGCCGGTGGAAAAAAGAGGGAGATGTTACCGACATGCCAAGGGCCATGTATGCTACGGGTTATAACTTTTTAGGTTCTGACCGGTACATTGAAGATGGCTCATTTTTAAGGTTGAGCTCGGTAGTATTAAGATACGATTTTGCCAAAACCTTTATGAAGAGATTGGGGATGAAATCACTTACCACCAACCTTACCGTGCAGAATATTTTAACATTTACCAAGTATACGGGGCAGGATCCTGAGGTGCCAATTAAGTTAAATGGGTCGAACACGGTGATCGATAATTCTACCACACCGCCAATTAAGACAATCACTTTCGGTTTAACTGCTAACTTTTAATTCAAAACTGATGAAAAATATTATATATAGCACTTGTTTATTATTGATGCTGGTGATGAGCAGCTCCTGTAACAAATGGCTCGATCTTCAACCTAGAGATGGGATTACCAGACAGGAGTTCTGGAAAACGAAAGAAGATGTATTAGCAGCAGTTTCTGGCTGTTATGCCTCTTTGCTGGCGCCGCCTCCGGGTATTTCTGATAAATCTTTATTGGAATACATGTTTATGTATGGTGAGCTTAGAGCAGATATGATTGCGGGCGGGCCCAGCATTACAACCGAAGAAACGGATATTATCAATGTAAATATTACCCAGGATAATACCACTGCAAAATGGGCAGCATTTTACCGTACCATTAATTATTGCAATACTGTACTAGATTTTGCTCCTGGTGTTAAAGGTACCGACCCCACTTTTACCGATGCAGCATTAAACGGTTACGTGGCAGAAGCACTTACCTTAAGAAGCTTAATGTATTTTTACCTGTTGCGTACTTTTAGGGATGTACCATTAAAATTAACCGCTACCGTAAAAGATACCGATTTACAGGATCTGCCAAAAACCAAACAGGCTGATATTTTAAAACAAATTGTTGCCGACTTAAAAAAAGCAGAACAAGGCGCGGTTACCACTTATGGCAGCACAAGGTTAGATAAGGGCAGGGTAACCAAATTTACCGTAAATGCTTTGTTAGCCGATGTGTACCTGTGGATGGAAGATTATCCAAATTGTATTACCGAGTGTAATAAAATCATCAGCTCGCAACGGTTTGCCCTGGTTGGTGCAGCTGGCTGGTACAATAATGTGTTTTTTAAAGGTTCATCCATCGAAACCATATTTGAATTTGATCAGGCGATTGAAAATCCGTTTTATAATTTATTGGTAAATACCCGACGACGTTTTATCGGCTCTCCGTTTTTGAGCACCGAAATCTTTATTGCAGATGATGTTGATCCGGATAATAACTATGATATCAGAGCGGCTTCTTACTACAATTCGGCTTTTACCATCCAAAAATATGGTACCGAAAATCCATCTTATGTAAAATGGCAGGCTTACCGTTATTCGGATATTATGATGATTAAAGCCGAAGCTTTGGCTTTAACCGGGGGTGGTGCAGAAGCTTTGGCGCTGGTTGATGAACTGAGGTTAAGACGGAATGCCGTTAATGCCACAAAGGCTACTGTAGATCCTTCAGAACCTGAAGCTTTGTGCGATTATATTTTGGCCGAACGTGCCAGAGAATTTGCTTTTGAAGGTAAAAGATGGTTCGATCTTTTACGCCATGCCAAACGCAATAACTACAGCCGCATTGATATCCTGTTAGATATTGCTGCAAAAACCGTATCGCCTACGCTTCAGCAATCGGCCATTACCAAATTTAGAGATCCCAATAGCCATTACCTGCCGATTTATCAGAGCGAGTTATTTACCGATCCTAATCTTGTACAAAATCCATTTTACACTAAATAGAATAAGTGATATGAAAGTGAAATTAGACCTCCGCAAAATTACCTATTTGGTTATACTCAGTGCATTTGTAATCTTTGTGATTAATGCCTGTAAAAGAGAAAGTTTAACATTAACCACCACCGATGATGTTAATATTACCGGGTTTCTGGAGAAAAATCCTGATAAATTTTCTTTGTTTACCCAAATCTTAGAAAGATCTGGTACAAAGGGTTATTTGGCGGCATATGGTAAATACACCATGTTTACCCCCGATAATAATGCAGTGAACAATTGGTTAAAAAGTTTGAATAAAACGGCAGTCGATCAATTAACAGCTGCAGAACTGAAAGATGTTGTTCGTTTCCACGTTTTGCCAGATACCGTGGCCACAGGTAAATTTACCGATGGTAAGTTAACGCAGATTACCCTTTATGGTCAGTACCTGCAAACGGGCGTTACTTTTAAAGATGGTATAAGTAGCTTTATTATCAACAAACAGGCCCTGATTACCCAGTCGAACGTTCGGGTTGGGAATGGCATTATCCATGTTATCGATCATGTGTTAATCCCTTCAACTAAAACACTGGCTGCTACCATTGAAGGTAATAACAGATACAGCATTTTTACCCAGGCCTTAAAAGAAACCGGTTTTTACGACTCGTTAAACTATGTACAAGCTGTAATTCCTGATACTACACGCCGTTTTCAGACCGTAATTCTCGAATCCGATTCGGCATTACAAGCCGCAGGTTTTAACAATTATGCCGCTTTAAAAGCCAAACTTTCTAAAACAGGTAATCCGAAAAGCCATGCCGATAGTTTGTGGATGTATGTGGCTTATCATATTTCAACAGGCGCAAGTTATACCCCTGATATTGTTTCGTCGCCTTCATTGGCAACATTGGTGCCGAGTGAAATCATAACCACCAAATTACTGGGAACGAAAGTTTTATTAAATGATGATGAATTTAATGGGGTGATTGAACCAGGAGTAGAAGTTAACAGAACGTTTAGTAATGTGACTACCTCAAATGGGGTTTTACACGAATCGAAAGGTTTTTACAAAATTAAACCAAGGGTACCTACAGGCGTTTTCTTCGATATTGGCGATCAGCCGGAATTAAAATTACTGGCAGCCTGGCGTGCACCCGGACAAACCATCCAGCTCTTGCAAAATGGAAAATTAATTACCGCGGGCATCAGGCTAGATGCTTACCGGTCGGGCACAATCGGCCCTGTTTATGCCGTGTCGTCAACCCCGATAGGTGCATCTGATGGGCGGAGTTATGCCAATAGAGATGTTATTCAATTTAACCCAACCACCAGTAATACGGCACGTTCCATCTGGATGGAAATCAGAACCCCTATGCTGGTAAAAGGCAAATACAAAGTTTGGATCTGTTATACCTACAATGGCTCTGGACCACTTACACAGGTTGGGGTAGATGTGGGTACACCTCAAGAGCAGTTACTACCCAATCTGGTCGATTTCGCACAAACATTAACCAGTTCCGGGGTGCCTACCGCCAATGCGGCTTTGCCTTCTGCAGATGGATTAATGTTAACCAATGGCTTTAAACGCTATATGGCTACAACTGCTGAAGTAAGCAATGGCGTAAATGGTTTACAGCCCATCTCACAAAATAACTTATGGTCGGTTATGGTCGGGAAACTGGCTGGTGTGGTTGATATTAAAACAACTGATAAACACTGGGTAAGGTTTACAACACTGCGCGGTAATGGAAGCGGAATTATGAATATGGATATGATTCACTTTATTCCAATTGATGATGACCAGAACTATCCAAGATTTAGTCCGTCGGGCCTGATTTACAAACGCCCTTAACGAATTGAGCCATAGAACTAAAAATATAAATAATGACTAGAAAATATATCATATACGTTGCCCTGCTCAGCATCACTACAGTTTTATATTCCTGTAAAGATAACCTGGAACTGCATAACAAGCTTACCAATGTAGATAACAGCTTAGATCTTGCGCAAAAGCTTGATGCTCAGGCCAACGTAAGCATTTTTAACGGTTATGTTAAAACAACCGGTTATGATAAAGTGCTTGCCAGTGCGCAAAATTATACGGTTTGGGCCCCAACCAATCAGGCTTTAGCCAATTTAGATGCTGCAATTGTTTCTGATCCCGCAAAATTGAAAGATTTTGTAGCCAACCACATTGCATTATCTACTTATCCGTTAAATAAAATAGGCGATACCACCAGGTTAAAATTACTGAATAATAAGTTTGGTGTTTTTACCAGCACGAAATTTGAAGAAGGTACTGTTGCCGGCGCTGGCCAGTTTGTGAAAAATGGGGTATTGTATACCGTAGATCAGGCAGTTCCGGCCAAACAGAATATTTGGGATTATATGCTCTCTAGCACGGATGGTGCTTTGCAAAAAAATTACATCAATAATCTATCCGTTACCGTTATCGATACCGCAAACGCTACTGTAATTGGTTATAATGTATTGGGTAATCCAATTTTTGCACCAAATCCGCCCATGGTATCTAGAAATACGTACTGGGTCAATGTGGCCGATCTGAGAGACGAAAGTCAGCAGTACACTTATTTCATATTACAGGATGCCGCCTTTACAGCCGAATCAGCAAAACTTTCTAGCTATTATCCAAGTATCAATCCGAATTTAAATGCTTCTTTCTTTCTGGTTAAAGATTTAACCATAAAAGGCGTGTACCCAATTGAAAAATTGCCAGATACGCTTATCTCATTAAAAGGGGTAAAAGTGCCAATCAATAAGGCCAATATTGTCCGTTCTTACCGTGCCAGCAATGGAATCGTGCATGTGGTTAATGCACTGCCTTTCCGTTTGAAGGATAAAGTACAGGAATTTAAAATCGAAGGGGAAAAACCGCTGTCTGTTAGTGCTGCACGAACGATTTTATACCGTACTAAACTCGATAATTTAGGGAAAACCTTTAACGATATTGAGGTTTACGACCATAAGTATGCCGAATTTGGGGTGTTTTATACCAAAGCCAATTTGCCGGTGGTCAAATATAAAGTGTATGCCAGGGCCATTTCTGGTTTACCCGGCGATCCGCAGGTGGCGGCATTTACGCAGCGTTACTTTTTTTATAATCCAACCACCTTAAGTTATACTTTATTTTATACGCATTTGGTAAATCCCTTAACCTATGGCGAAACCTATTTAGGAGAATATACGCCTGCAGACTTTGGTAATTTTCAGGTGAGGTTAACCGCTGCAAACAGTACGAATGTAAATGTAAGTACACTCATACTGGATTATCTCCGCTTCGAACCAGTTTTACCTTAATTATGAATCTTGCTTTCAAAAAAAATACTATGTATAATTTTACAACGATAAAAAAAGTTTGGGGCATGTTACTTTGCTTACTGGTGTTTGGCTTAGCGGCACAGGCACAGGAAGTAGATTCGATGAAAACCGAAACAGATACCACTACCGTAAAAATAAAAGCCCGCGCCGTTAAGGGCGAAAAAATAAGGGGAGTTGTGCTCGATGGAAATACCAATAAACCTTTAGTGGGTATCAATATTACCGTTACTGGTTTTAATGCCGCCATTACTGATGAAAAAGGCAGGTTTACTGTAGTTGTACCCGATTATAAAGCCAGTATTATTATTTCAGGTAATGGTTTCCAAACCAAGGTGCTACCCGTTTACAAAGACAAAGAAATTAGAACCAAACTTTACCCTTTGTCATTTACCTCTGTTTACAACGAGGTGCTAACCCCATTAGGTACGGTTTCTCAGGCAAGGGCAATCCCTGCCATCAGTAATGTGAGTTTGCAAGGCAACTGGGCCAGCAATTCTGAAAGTGTAATGAGTTACATTCAGGGCAGGGCAGCAGGTGTTAAAGTGACCAGGCGTTCAGGAACACCTGGGGTAGGTGCCGATGTGCTCATCAGAGGGTTTAACTCTTTGTACGCCACCAATCAGCCTTTATATGTGGTGGATGGAATGATTTTCGACGCCAATAACTATGGTACTTCGCTAATTAAAGGTCATGTTAATAACCCGCTCCAGTTTATCGATGTTAGGGATATTGAAAACATCAGTATAATTAAAGATGCAGCTTCGGCAGCAACTTATGGGGTGAAAGCGGCAAATGGAGTGGTATTAATAACCACCAACCGTGCTCACGATCTGGCCACGAATATCGATTTCTCCGGATATGCTGGTTTTAATTTCAAACCTAAAAACCTGCCTGTAATGGGGGCTGCTGATTATAGGTTATACCTTTCAGATATCTTAAAAAGTCAGGGATTGAGCAATAGTGCTATCGCCGCAAAACCATATATGAACGATAGCCCGGCGAATACCGATTATTTTAAATACCACAACGAAACCAATTGGCAGAATGAAGTATTAAAAAGCAGTTTCGATCAGAATTATTTTTTAAAGGTTACCGGGGGTGATAATATTGCCAAGTACGCACTTTCTGCTGCTTATGCCAGAGACAGGGGCGTGATTGATAGTACCGATAACTTAAAATACAGCACGCGCTTTAACAGCGATTTAAACCTGACTAAAAAATTGCAGGGAAGCACCAGTTTATCATTTACTTATACCGAGCAGCGTTTAAAAGACCAGGGCATTGCTCCGGTAACCAATCCGCTGTTTTTAGCTTTGGTTAAATCGCCTTTTATGGCCAGAAATGAAGTAAATTCGGCCGGAGCCGTTTCACCTAATTTAGCCGATTACGATACTTTACAAGTGAGTAATCCAAGAGCCTTGATCGAAAAAGGACAAAATTTGAAAAAGGCTTATCGGTTTTATGGTAACATTAATTTCGATTTTACTTTCAACAAAAACTTTAAATTATCTAACCTAAGTGGGGTAACTTACGATAAAACACAGGAAACACTGTTTATTCCAAGAAAAGGGGTAACCAACGATACACTTTCCAATTATGTGGGCGATAGCCGTTTAGGTACACAGGTAGGAAGGTTTTTTAATGTGTTTAACGATCTACGTTTAACTTACGATCAGTCTTTCGGTTTATACAGCAAGTTACATGCAATTGTAGGTACGCGTTACTCACAGAGCGAAAGTGAGCAGGATTATGCTTTAGGTTTTAACTCTGCAACAGACGAATTAATTAGCATTGGGAACAGTAATGCCGCTTTTAGAACATTTGGTGGTGATATTGGGAAATGGCGTACGCTGAACAATTACCTGTCTGCCAATTATAGTTACGCTGATAAATACCTGGTTAACTTTTCGATGGCTGTTGATGGTTCTTCACGTTTTGGCGCAAAGGCCGGTCAGGGTTTCTTAAACTTCGACGATGGTTTTCGGATTAATGGAAGCCGTTATGCTGTTTTGCCCGCCATTGGTGCTGCCTGGGTGATCTCTTCGGAGCAATTTATGCGCAATTTACACCGTGTTGACCTTTTGAAATTAAGAATGAGTTACGGTTTAGTTGGAAATGATGATGTGGGGAATTATACCGCCAGAAAATATTATACTTCTCAGAATGTATTGGGCATTAGGGGGATTGTAACCGGCAATTTCGCCAATCCGAACCTGCAATGGGAAACCGTACGCAAGTTTAATGCGGGTATAGATGGTTCCTTTTTTAGTGAACGCTTAAACATCAGTTTAGATTATTGGCGAAACAGCACCAAAAATATGTTAAGCTATCAATTGCTGAGTGTGGTTACCGGTACAGCTTCGTTTATCAGCAATAATGGCGGCATGCAAACAAATGGTTTAGACTTAGCCCTGAACGGCCGGATTCTGAATGAAAAATTAAAATGGGATGCGGGTTTAACCATTGGTACATCGAGCAATAAAATGACCAGTTTGCCGGATGGAAATTCAGTTATAACCAGTTATGCAGGTGGTGCTTATATCAGTCAGGTTGGTCAGTCGGCCAATCAGTTTTATGGTTACAAAACCAATGGCGTATATGCAACCAATGCAGAGGCTGCGGCCTCGGGTTTATCTAGCCGCAACAGTTCAGGAGCGCTGGTGCCTTTTACCGGTGGCGATGTTAGGTTTGTCGATAGTAATGGCGATAAGATCATTGATGATGCCGACCGCGCCGTTATTGGTAACCCAAATCCAGGTTTGTTCGGAAGTTTGAATAATACCTTCACTTACAAAAACTGGAGTTTAGATGCCTTGATCACTTTTGTTAGTGGTAATGATGTTTATAATTATACCAGGTCACAGTTAGAATCCGGAAGTACTTATTACAACCAGACTCCAAATATCAACAACAGGTGGAAAGGTGATGGACAAATTACAACAATACCCAAAGCGACTTATGGCGATCCGGTTGGGAATGCCCGTTTTTCTGATCGCTGGATAGAAGATGGTTCTTATTTACGTTTGAGAACGGTTAATGTAACCTATAATGTGCCTTTAAAACTGAAAGCCATTAAGTACGCAAAAATTTATGCTACGGCTAATAACTTGTTTACCGTAACCAATTATTTAGGCTATGATCCAGAATTTAGCAACTCCGGAAGTTTATTTAGTCAGGGCGTAGATACCACGCTTGAGCCACAGTTCAGGTCTTTTCAGCTAGGTGTTAGAGTTGGATTATAATTAAGAAAGATATACTCATGAAAATGAACTTAAATAAAAAAATTGCATCCCTTTTGTTATTGGGTATTTTATCGGCAGGTTCCTGGTCTTGCAAAAAAATGCTCGATGTACCAACAGAAGATAAACTGGATAGTGTAAATGCATTTAAAACGGTATCTGATGCAGATGCTGCGGTTATAGGTATTTATGGCCAGTTTTTGGGACTGGAAAAACTCTACATCCTTCAGAACGAGCTCCGGGGTGATTTAATGGATGTTACTTCGAAATCAAGTACCGATCTGCAGGAGCTATCAGCACATACCGAAACAAAAAACAATCAATATGTTGACCCAAGACCATATTATCAGGTAATTGTGAATTGTAACGATGTGCTCAAAAACTTTAAAATGATGGTTGATGATCGTCGGATGAGTGTGGACGATTACAACAAACGTTACTCTGATATTGCTACATTAAGAAGCTGGATTTATCTGCATTTAGGTATCCAGTACGGTAGCATACCTTATATTACCGATGCGATCGAAACGGTAGATGATTTAAAAAACCTGGCCAATTACCCGAAAACACCATTCGACCAGCTATTGGATAAATTAATTGCCTTTAACGAAAGCCTGCCTTATAAGGAAGCTTATGCTTACCCAACAGGAACATCGCTGCTGGTTACCATTGATGCTAACAGTACTCAAAAGTTATTTGCTTCAAAAGCCTTTTTATTAGGTGATCTTTATTTGTGGAAAGGAAATTACATCAAGGCAGCAGAAAATTATGCGAAGCTGATGAATGCCGAAAACAATAACGGGAATGATAACTTTAGGTTTAATTTTTATAAGATCAATAACTCCGGAGATCCGGCTTATGCCAATTTAGCCATCTTATTTAGCAGAAGCGGACAAGATCCGACCAGTTTAATCAATAGTTTAGATGCAGGCTGGAGGGCTATTTTTGGCTTACCAACCACATCAAGTGCGTGGAGTTCAGAATGGTTTTGGTCTATGCCTTACAATACGGCATTTAAACCTGTAAATCCGATGATTGACTTATGTTCGCCGCTTAAAAGCTATCAGATTAAGCCATCACAAGCCATAAAAGACCTTTGGAATAGCCAGATGACCTACGGTGGTGTTCCCTTCGATCCAAGAAGCAAATTATCGTTCAATGCTTCTGCCATGGGTGATGAAATTACCAAACTTACTGATAACGGCGGGAAATGGGGCATTTACAGGGCACCTTTGTTGCATCTTCGTTTTTCGGAGGCGGCCAACAGAGACGGACAAACCAAATTAGGCTGGGCATTGTTAAACACAGGAATCAGAAATACTTATTATGTAGGTACATTTACCGCTGGGGCACAGGCACCTGTTTCGGTAGCGGAGTTAAATACCATGATTACGCCTTATCCGCAAAGCTCGCCTTATTATTTCGATGCCAGAAAAAATAACGATGTTTCAGGTACCTGGTACCGTAACTGTGGCATTAGGGGCAGGGCAGTAGTAACCGCAATTGATGTCAGTTACCAGACGGATATGGTTGGCTTGGAAGGTAAATTAATCGATGAGGCTGCACTGGAACTCGCTTTTGAAGGTAACCGCTGGCCAGATCTGGTTCGGATTGCCCGCAGGCAGAACAACCCGGCTTTTTTAGCAGATCGCATTTATCAAAAACTCTTAAAAGCAGGTAATCCTAATGCCAGCCTTACCAGACAGAAATTAATGGATCCGGCCAATTGGGTACTCCCATTTGACTGGAAATAGAAAATAAATAAGAAGTTGTATCATAATGACGATTTCACCTCAAATGCTGTCATGTTGAGCCTGTCGAAACCCCTCAAAGCGTAATAACAGGTCCTTCGACAGGCTCAGGATGACAAAATTATATTGACGTATACAACTTCTTTTTGCTATTCAACAGCTTCAAGGCCCAAAATCTGTGCCTTGTATGCTGCTGGTAGAATCAGGTTTCTTAAAGGTTTATTTACCTTCAGTTTCCGGCTTATTTTGTATAAAGTAAGCACTGGTGTAATTGCTTTTCCATTTCCGAGCTTAAGTAATTCATTCACTTTTAATGGAACGATCAGTGCTTGTATTTTTCGCATTAATGAATATCTTAGAAAACCAAGGTGTTTTTTATACTGATCATAAAGATCATGCGAAAAGCAACTGTGAATTAAATTCTCCTGTAGCTGTTGCTCATGCATCATTTGCCACGCTGCAAAATTACTCGGAAGTCCGTTTATTTCCATGCGGTGCCCAACTTTATAGAAAGTAGAAAATATTTCTTCTTTTTCTATTAAGGTGAGTTTTCTTTCCAGCACTTCAAAAGCGCTGATGGAATAGCTAATCAGCATAAAAAGAACATCTCTATAGGCCCAATCCGGAATTTTAGCGTTTCTTCCGGCTTCAACATGCTGATGGATTTTGGTAATCTGATCTATTGCAGCAGTTGCTTCGGTTACAGAAGAAAATACGATTTTTTGAGCATAGGCTACTGTCGAAAATAATCTTCCCAACGGATCTTTAGGCAGTTTTCCCGTAAAATACAACCAATCAACAGCTTTATTCAGGCTAAATTCTGCTGCAGCACCGGCGAAAATAAAAAGAATAACATCTGTATTACCCCATATTTTCCTTACGATAGAATGTTTGTCTACAAAGTCCATAATCCGTAATGTTCTGCTAATATTTCAATTTTTTTAATATTAATGCGGCATAATATTAACGGGACAATTCCGAAAATACCAAAAGAACAGTCTATCAATTGCCAAAATAGAGGGATCTGACGGATGTTTCCGGCAATTAATGCCAATGGAATAATCGCGATACAGCAGATCATACCAAAGTCGATTACCCATTTGTTTTTTACAGGATCTTTTAATGGCCCGATAAAAAGTATGGCCAGCATGATATGGGCAAATGCCAGCCAATCGGTGCCATAACTTAAAAAAGGATACTGCAGATTGGTCGCTTTAAGGGCTTGATAAACGGCTCCAAGCCAGGTTTGAAGACTCACCGGTAAAATTTCAATATACTTAACCAGATAAGCCATTTCGGTTTCTAACGGAAATGCAGTTAATCCGCTGATGGCCAGTCCAATAATGATGATGCTGACGTATGTTTTTGAATGTAACCTTAATTTTTGCTGTTCGGTATTCATCATTTCTGATTTATAATGGTGATTTGCAAGTTATGATAAGCCTTATGAATAAATTGCTTCATATTTCTATGTTTTGTAAAGTGCTTTGTATTTCAAAGTAAATACTAAAAATTGAATATTCCAAAAAAAATGATGCGGATTTTTCAGCATGATGAATTTTATCTTGCTGTAAGAAGATTGGAAATGGAAGACCAGCGCTTAAAGATTATTCGATTTGGGAGGTTTTTATCACAGATTTCACCGGATAATGGTAGTATATCTAAAAAGCAAAAGCGCCGGCATCGCGCTGGCGCTCTTGGTATCATTAACTAAACTAAATCAACGCACTGCTTCTCGCAGTTGTTTCATTCGTTAAACAAATATCTGTCGCATTGACAATTAAAACGAAGGTGGCTGGTAAATACGGAAAATGTCCTGTTGAATAACTTTTTGCGGAATTTAATTCTGTTGGTAGTTTTAATTATACTTTTTGCCAAAATTTTGTTCTTTTTTTGTGCTCCGCTTAAGGGTTTAACAGAGAGTATTTATATATTTGGATATTCATTATAAACTAAGCCTAGAAAAGAGATAAATAGACTAACCACTATAATGGAATTATACACCCCTGACCAAACAGACAGAGATATTTTAACACTATTACAAAAAGATGCAAGGCTAACCTATAAGGAACTGGCTGCGATGCTGCATTTGTCAAAATCGCCCATTCAGGAACGTGTAAAACGCTTAGAACGTTTAGGATTCATTTCTTCGGTAGTGGCATTAATCGATCCGAATAAATTTGAGAACTGCATGATATCCTATTTGCAGGTTCAGCTTACCAACCATTCTGTTAATACCTTCAGGTTATTTCAGCAGGAGGTAAGTAAACTCGATGAAGTACTGGAATGTTACCATACTACAGGAGGGTTTGATTTTATGCTAAAGGTTGTGGCAAGAAATATGATCGCTTATAACGATTTTTTAATTAATAAGTTTGGTCGTTTGGATAATATAGGTACACTTAACAGCTCGCTTGTAATTACGCAGGCAAAACGCGAAACCGCTTTACCTGTATAGCAAGAGCATTAAATTTATAAATTAAAAAAGCACCGTGGATTTAAATCCATGGTGCTTTTCTGCTTTATTTTGTAGGTTATATCGCTACATTGATCTGTACATTGATATTGCCACGGGTAGCTTTAGAGTATGGACAGGTTTGGTGCGCAGCTTCAACTACTGTTTTGGCTTCTTCGTAAGTAAGTCCGGGTAAAATTACATTTAATCTTGCCTGAAGGCTAAAGCCGCTGTCGGCCAAAGCCAGATCAACTTCTGCATCAATTGCCGCATCTGCTGGAAGGGCAATTTTAAGTTGAGGTGCATTATGTTTCATTGCGCCAATAAAACATGCAGCCCAGCCTGCAGCAAATAACTGCTCAGGATTTGTTCCTTTTCCTGCACTGCCAGGAGATGACAATGCGGTATCAAGCAAACCATCGCTACTTTTGGCAAAGCCCTCACGGCCACCGCTTACATGAACTTTTCCGGTATAAAGTACTTTGTTGATAACTACATTTAAAGTATTTGTCGATTCAATTGCATTTTGATTTTCCATTTTTTTGAAATTTTATTGTGAATATTTGAATTTTTAAGATGATTAGTTTTTATCAGGCCATCATAGCTGCCTGTATAATGGCGTCTGCGAATGCCTGGGGTGCTTCCTGAGGAAGATTATGTCCAATGCCGCCATCGAGATTGTGGTGTGCATATTTGCCCGTAAACTTAGCTGCATAATTAGCAGGATTACCATGTGGGGCACCATTGGCATCACCTTCGAGCGTAATGGTCGGAACGGTTATAACTGGAAATGTGGCTAGTATTTTTTCGTATTTATCATATTGTGCTTCCCCTTCTGCAAGCCCCAATCTCCACCGGTAATTATGGATGACAATGGCAACATGATCTGGATTATCGAGTTCAACTGCTGATTTTTCGAAAATGGCATCGGTAAATTTCCATTCCGGAGAAGCGCTTTGCCAGATCAGTTTGGCGAAATCTTTTCGGTTAGCTTCATAGCCTAAACGGCCGCGTTCGGTTGCAAAATAGAATTGATACCACCATGATAATTCTGCTTTGGGCGACAATGGTTTTTGGTTTACCTCCTGGCTTCCAATAAGGTATCCGCTTACCGAAACCATTGCTTTACAACGCTCAGGCCATAATGCAGCCATAATATTGGCCGTTCTTGCGCCCCAATCAAAGCCACCAATTATGGCTTTATCTATTTTTAGGGCATCCATGAAGGCAATAATATCTGCTGCAATGGCCGATTGTTGTCCATTTCTTGGCGTTTTAGCCGAAAGAAACTGTGTATTGCCATGGCCGCGAAGGTGTGGAACAATTACCCGGTAGCCTTTAGCAGAAAGCAAAGCTGCTACATCTGCATAACTATGAATGGTATAAGGCCATCCGTGTAACAGTATAACGGGTTCACCAT
Source organism: Pedobacter sp. GW460-11-11-14-TSB4 (assembly GCF_059423705.1). NCBI lineage: Bacteria > Pseudomonadati > Bacteroidota > Sphingobacteriia > Sphingobacteriales > Sphingobacteriaceae > Pedobacter > Pedobacter sp. GW460-11-11-14-TSB4. Next base: position 167,399 of record NZ_JBWKYI010000004.1, on the reverse strand, counting down.
CTGCTGGTCCGCTTTCTGCATAAGCCATGTTTAATACGCCGGCCTGAATCTGCTTTATGGCATCGAAAGATGCATTGCTGTGCGATGTAGGGTTGCCGGATGTCTTCTTTACATTTTCCTGCGCATTTAAAAGGTTTAATCCTCCAAGTTCTGCAACGGCAACAGTTAGTGCGGCTACACTTAAAAAGCGCCTGCGGCTGTAATTATTTTGATTTTCCATCGTGCTAAAATTTGTTGACAATTAAGGTTTTACCTGCTTTGGTATGTCAAAATTAATGCGATTAGCAGGAGGTGATTAGCCGTTTCGGGATGAAATAGACAAATTAGGTTTTGACTTATACATTGTTGAGCCTGAGCAGGACAGGAGTAATCGGCTCAGCTAAGGTTATGAAGTTAAAGGTTAAGTATGGGCGTGAAAACATTGTCCTTCGACAGGCTATCATTGAAAGATTCCAATAAGGCGGTCGTCTTTCCCGCGCATGCTGGAATCTTAAAGCGTATTGTATGATGATTATTGAACACTAAGTGATTCCCAATCGAGTTGGACATAACGATATTCTGAGCGCTATCATCTACTTAAAATCGCTCAGTCAATATTATAAACCAAAAATCAGCTGCATAATTACTTTCTTGCGCGCTAACATTAATGCATTAAAATCCTGAACGGTAATTTGGAACAATTGCTGGTATAATGGGGCCATCATCAATGGATAGGAAAGGAGCGAAAAAAGATTCATTAAAAAATGTGCAGGATCGGTTTTTACGATCGTACCCTTTTCCATTTCCTGCTGTACTTCTTTTAAAAATTGCTTAACCGGATTTGTTTGGATATTGCCCATAAGTTCTTTACCCAAAGTATTAATTTCAGTTACCAAAAATGTTTCCTGATAGGGGAAAGCGATCATGTCTTCTAAAAAAACCGTTATCAGGTGTTCAACTTTCTGCTTAAAAGGTTTTTCAGATTCCATACTTTCGTTAAGGCGTTTGCTTAGTCCCTGCATGGTTTCCTGAAATACAGCTGCAATTAACAGGTCTCGGGAACGAAAATAATAGTGAAGCGCCGTTCTGTTTACACCAGCGGCATCAGCTATTTCCTGCGTGGTCGCATGAAGCTTGCCTTCGGCAAACAAAATCTTTTTAGCAGTGTCTTTTATCAGTTGTTCTGTACCTGTATTTTTAAGTGGCATTTTTTATAGATGAAGGCTGTTTTTAGTGAGACTGATCTGGCTGGTTACGCCAATTTCTTTTATAAAATGCTGATCATGCGAAATAACCAATAACGTACCTGTAAAGTTTTTTACGGCTGAAGTTAAGATCTCCAAACTCTGAACATCGAGGTTGTTAGTGGGTTCATCGAGGATAAGCATATCAGGCGCTTGTTTACTTATTGCCAGGCAACATAAAGCCAGTTTCATTTTTTCACCGCCACTTAATCCTATGCATTTTCTATCAAACATCTCCTGACTAAATTGTGAATAAATAAGCAACGATTTTAGTTCATGTTCCTGTAATCCATCATGATTATATTTTTGCACCTGTTCGTAAAGACTGAGGTCGGGCTTTATCATGGTATAATCCTGATCGAGATAAAGATATGAAAAATCCGGGCTCATGTATTGACCTTCTGTAGGTTCTATGGCTCCTGTAATCATCTTAAGCAAGGTGGTTTTTCCTGCACCATTATCGCCCTCAATATGCAAACGGTCTCCGGATCTTACCTGAAAGCTTAGCGCTTCCCATAAAGTGTTGCCATGATAACCATAGTTAACGTTATTCGCATCAATCAGAATCTTACCATGATGAAGATGAGAAGCCGCTATATTAATGTGCAGTGCCTGGTATTGCTGTATTTGCGATCGGGTTTCCCTGATATGCTCAGCGAGGCCAGATATTTTCTCGTGATGAGCATCCAATACCTTAGCTGTACTTTGCTCTGCTTTACTTTTAAGTCTGCCCGCAACAATACGGGGTAACGAATTGCTTTGTCCCGCACTTTTGCCTTTTGCCTCCTTTTTTTGACGTTGCTCAGCCATATCGCGGGCCTTTTGCTGGCTCTGTTTCAACGTTTTGGTTTGTTCTTCGAGTTTGGCTTGCAGAGCATTAACTTTTTCTTGTCTTTGCTCCAGATAAAAGTCGAAATTGCCACCAAAAACCTCTATTCCTGTTTGGCTAAGGGCGAAAGTTTTGTGAAGGAGATTTAATAGCGTTATGTCATGGCTAACGGTCAAAATTGTTGCCTGATGTTGTGTAACCAAATCATATAACATCTTGCGGCTGTTTGTATCCAGGTGGTTAGTGGGTTCATCAAGAAGAATAATCCTGGGTTGATGAATTTCAATACCGGCAAGAAATACTTTTGTTTTTTGGCCACCGCTTAAACTTCCCATGAATTGATGAGCACTAAAATGTCCAAGGCCCCATTTCGTCAGGGCCATTTCTGCTTTTTCTTCAATTTCCCAGTCATCATCCAGATCAGTAAAGTAAACCGGATCGATACTTCCGTTAAGGATGGCTTGCATTGCATTTAACTTTACATCTATTTTTAAAGCCTCAGCAATAGATAGATGATCGTATTGTCCAAGATGTTGAGGCACGTACCAGCAACTTTCAGAAAGCATAATTTCTCCGGACGTAGGCAAAATGGTGCCTGCCATAAGCTGTAGCAAGGTCGATTTTCCCATGCCATTAAGCCCAACCAGGGCTGCCTTTTCACCTTTGCCAAGCGTTAAATTTAATTCGTGGAAAAGCTTTTCTCCATCAGGATGGGTATAACTAAGCGATCTGATGATTAAACTCATGTCTTTTATTATTGAATGCTAAACAATTCGTTTGCAAATATAAATATTTTAATATTTTTGTTTAACAAAATTGTTAAAATAAAAAAATAGCTTTTCTGTTAATCTAAACCTGATATTGTCTATTTCAATACCGAATCTGTCTGGTTCAGGTTCGAAATGGTTTAACTATAAGATTGGGGTGGTTACTTTAGGTGAAAAATGAAGAGAATGATGTGGCTTAGCTTAAAACGAAGTCGTCATATTCTTTAAATTTAAGTGTAATAAATTATTATTTTTGATTATCCCAACCCACCTTAATTGGCCTGGCTAAAAACGAACATGACTAAAAGCCCTTTAAAGATTTCGCCTGTTATTATCTGGGTAAGTTCCATTTTTCTTGGACTTTTATCTTCTGTTCCTCAAATAGCAGAGCATCATTTTAATGCCGCCGAAGCTGCGGTAAATGCGGGCATTACTTCGGTATTTGCCTTGTTGATGTGGTATTTGAATATTTATATGCTGTCGCGAAAGCGCAGCCGGCCGGGCAAACAAGGCATTTCCTACTCCAGGTTATTTAAAAGTCTTTTAATTGGTATTGGGGTGATGCTTTGCCTGGCATGGATTCAGCAATTGATTCTTTCGCACATTAATTTCGGTCCGGTGATGTTGATGGTGGAGGTAAGGGGGATATTGATCAATTTAATTTTTTATATGTTCCTCCATCTGTTACAGCAAAATTACGAAAATCAGCAGGTGAACATGGAACTGGAGAAAATTAAAAGTGACAGTTTGGGTGCGCAGTATGAATTGCTAAAGCAGCAGGTTAATCCACACTTTCTTTTTAATAGCCTCAATACCCTAAAAGCCATGGTAGAAATTGGCGATGAAGAGGCGGTTGATTTTATCCTCAAACTGTCTAATTTTTATCGCTATACCCTCGAGAGCCGTAAATTAGACCTGATTCACGTGTCGGAAGAAATGGAAATACTGAATGCTTATCTGTTTTTACAAAAAGCACGGTTTGATGGTGGTTTCATCTTTACCTCTACTTTAAATGAAGCAGTATTACAGACCTTAATTCCTCCTTTTACGCTGCAGCTGTTAATCGAAAACTGTATTAAACATAATGTTGTTTCATTGGATAAACCTTTGCAGATCAGTTTGTACGCTATCGATGGGCAAATTGTTTTGGAAAATCCTATCCGTTTAAAAATAGCCGGTAACAACTCATTAGGGGTGGGGCTAAAAAATATCACACTACGCTACCAGCATCTTCTCGAAAAACCAATTGAGATTAGTAATGATGGCCAGATTTTTAAAATTAAACTCCCATTAATTCATGAACATCATCATCATTGAGGATGAGCTGAAAACAGCTAAATCACTCGAAAATATAATCCTGAGCCTGAGGCCCGATGTTAAAATAATAGGGCAGTACCAGAGTATTGAGGGATCGGTAAAAGCATTGACAGAACAGCCGCAACCCGATTTGATATTTATGGATATTCAATTGGCAGATGGATTATGTTTTGAAATATTTAAACAGGTTAAAGTTAATTGTCCCGTTGTGTTCTGTACCGCCTTTGATGAATATTCCCTGGAGGCTTTTAAACGAAACGGCGTAGATTATGTGTTAAAACCATTTTCTAAAACAGATATTCAGGAAGCCTTTCAAAAAGTAGATGGCCTTCAGAATTTTTTTCAGCAGAAGGTAATCCCCGATTTAAGCAATTTATTAACCAAATTGAATAGTCCGGCTGGAAAAGAGAGCTTTTTAGTGTTTAAAAACCAGAAATATACCACTGTTCAAACCGAAAACATTGCTTTCTTTTACATCAGAAATGATGCTTCAACCATTATGTGTTTCGATAAGCAGGAGTTTGCCCTAAGTCAATCGCTTGATCAGATTACAGCACTGATATCTTCTAAACAGTTCTTCCGGGTTAACCGCCAATATCTGGTAAATTTTAAAGCCATTAAAGAAATTGAACATTATTTCTTAAGAAAGTTATTTGTAAAACTGGTGATTGAAACCCCTGATAAATTATTGATTAACAAGGAAAAAACACCTGCTTTTCTTTCGTGGATGGAAGATAGGTGAGGATACCATATCCCTGATACGGTGTTGAAAAGGCTTGAAGCAGGTATCTGTTTTCAAGCCTTTTTAATTTCAGGCTGCTGCGCCTTTGTCTTGTTTATCTGTTCCCTGTCCAGCTCTTCCATTAATTTGTCCGGTTCAGCTATTTCCAGCTCATTTCAGCGATGCTACGCGCTTATTTTTGATAAAAAAAGAATAGAAATTATGAAAACACTAAAAAGAATAGCGATCGTAAATGTGGTTATTGTAGGGATAATAGCGCTCAGTGCATTTATTTGGGTAGGATCAGCCCGTGAAAAAAAAGCGGAACAGCCTGTTAATGGAAAAGGTTTTGCCGTTCTGGAGTTATTTACTTCTGAAGGATGCTCAAGCTGCCCGCCAGCAGAAGATTTACTGGCCCAAATAGAAAAAGAATCGAAAGGAAAAGCGGTGTACGTGCTTGGATATCATGTCGATTATTTTGATAACCTAGGCTGGAAAGACGTTTTTGCTAGTCCTGAAAATACAAAAAGGCAAAAAAAATATAGTGCCTGGTTAAATGCACAGGTTTATACGCCTCAATTGGTGATTAACGGCGCTCAGGAATTTATTGGATCTAATGAAAGTGATGTGAGAAATGCCATTAACAAACAGCTTTTGAATCAACAACATACAGCCAGTTTAGCCTTCGGTACCAGAAGAGATGGGGAAGTATTGAAAATAAATTACGAGGCGAAAGGTACCCAGGCTGGCGACGACCTTGTTTTTGCACTCGTACAAAAAAACGGAAGTACTCACGTACAACGTGGGGAAAATGCAGGACTTAAATTATCTCATGTTCAGATCGTACGGAAAACCTTAACCCTATCGCTAAAGAATACAAAATCAGGAACTGCAGCGCTGAATATTCCTAAGAGTAGCGGTGCCGAACAATGGGAAGTAATTGGTATGGTTCAGCATCAAACAACAGGGCTAATTTCTGCAGTTAATGTATCCGCAATTTTTTAATCACCATATCATGGAAAATCATCAAAATAACACGACCAACAGTTTACTTGTTGGATTGGCAACCTTAATGGCGACACTTTTTATGGTTAGCCCTCCATTCGAAAAAAATCCACAGCAATGTGAAATGGTACAAAGTATCGGAAAGAAAAAACAAAAAGGGCTTGAGCGTGAGTCTGACCCAATGGTATAACATCAGATCTAATTACCATTCATAAACAGAATTATTTTTTGAGGTCGCCATATATTTGGCGACTTTTTTAATTAAAAACAATACGCCCTACGCTTTAGGTATAAACTTAGCTAAAGGGATAAACATTCACCACGTCAAATATTTGTTACGGATAAAATCCTCCTGAATATTTACTTTAGTTCGATATTGGGCATCGTTTACAGTAAAATGGAGCTATATCCGTCATTATTTTTAGCATTGAAATCAAATTAACATCATAAATTAATCAACTATGTCGAATCGAAACAACGCAGCCGATACTACTAGAGCCCTAACCGATGCTGGGATAAGCCCAGACAAGAAAACATTTTTACAAGCGCTTACCGAAGATTGGTGGGCCGTTATATTGGGAACAATTATTATTGCCACTGTACTTTATTTAACCAGCAATGGTACTGTTATCAGTTTGCCTGCATTTAAATGGGCAAACAGTGAGGATCTTTTGGGTAAAATATTATCCGCATCTAACTTATTGTTGATTGTTGAAACGGGTGTCGTTTTTATGGCCTTAGCTTCGATAGCGATAGGTTTATCAGGGGGCAATGTTGCGCGGTTTGCTGGTGGTTTTGCACTCATTTATTTTTTAGCGATCGTTTCCTTTATTATCGGCGGTAATAAAAGTGTATCGTATTTCGGATTAGAATATGTGGTATTTGCATTGCTTATCGGTATTGCATTGGGTAACCTGATTAAGTTGCCGTCCTGGTTAAAAGAAGCTGTACGATCGGAGTTTTATATTAAAACAGGTTTGGTGATATTGGGCACCACTATTTTATCAGCCGATTTGATTAAGGCAGGTTTACCGGGTATAATACAGGCAATTATTGTCGTTACCGTAGTCTGGTTTTTTTCCATGTGGTTAAGCCGTAAATTAAAAGTTGATGATGAATTTGGTGTGATATTGGCTTCAGCAGTGTCTATTTGTGGCGTTTCTGCTGCAATTGTTGCCGCTGGCGCTATTAATGGTGATAAACGTAAGTTGTCTTATGTAACCACGCTGGTATTGATCATGGCGATCCCGATGATGATTATTTTACCCTGGGCAGTAAAGTATTTTCATATTCCTGAGGTAATTGGTGGCGCATGGCTGGGAGGAACCTTAGACACAACGGCAACGGTAACGGCTGCAGGCGATTTGGTTGGACCAATAGCTGTTAAAGCAGGTGTGATTGCCAAGTTTTCGCAAAATGTTTTTATTGGTGTTGCTGCTTTTTTTATTGCAATTTGGTGGGCCTATAAAAAACCTAAGGGTGAAGATGGCGTAGTCATTAAAGCAGAACGCCCGGGATTGAAAATTGTATGGGAACGATTCCCGAAATTTGTATTGGGTTTCGTGGCGGCATCTTTGGTATTTTCTTTTTTGTTATCTCCGGCCACTGCAAAAAGTGTTGCACCAACCTTAAACGGTTTACGCACCGTGTGGTTTGCAATCGCATTTATTTCAATTGGTATGGAAGCTAAATTTTCCTCACTGGTCAAACTTCAAGGTGGTAAGCCCGCATTTACATTCGTTACCGCGCAAATATTCAACATCTTCTGGACCTTGTTATGGTCGTATATTTTATTTGGTGGATATGTATTCCCTGTACCTGATTTTAAATAAAAGGGGGAATTTCTTCCAGCAAAAAAAAGCGACATCACTGTCGCTTTTTTTTTGTCTTTTTGTGCGGTTATTTCGCCAGGGCAACCGTTTGCAAGGTGTTTGTATCCGGGTTACTCATTTCCGTTGTTAGAGCAGCAAATCTATCCAGGTTTAGTTTTGGTGTTTTACCCATCACCAAAGTATGTTTATCAGTAGCACCACTCAATTTTAGATCGGCATTGTTTTCGATTACGGTATATAAACTTTCTGTATCTGAATTGATTTCGGCAACTGCATTTCCTTTTAAAAATACCTGAAGATATTTAACATCCAGTTTGCCTTGGGTTTTTACCACCGCGTGGTCAGATGCCTTAACCCTATAAATATTATTCACATAAAGCGTAATCTTCGCCACTTCTTTATCTTCTGAACTGATTTTTAATGCGTAGCCATCTTGTGTTACTTTCACTTTGCCTGTATTGTCATCATTGTAGCTAATGCCTTCTTTCTCTCTTTGAATTAAGGTAACTTCTACATTTCCGCTTACAATTACTTGATTGACGTTTTTAGGCGCAGAAACTTTACTTGGTTGTTTCTCATCGGCCATTACGCTTGTAGAGAAAATAGAAGAACTTAAAACGATAGCTGCTAAAAGCGATTTTGTCAGGGTTTTGATTGAGGTTTTCATAATGCTGTTGTTTATATTTTTAAATAATATTTTGTGATTGTTTTGTAGATAAGACGCCTGTACCCCAAAAACGTTGCAGCAGAAATGCCGCTATTATACCAACACAGCTTAATTGTCGACGAACTGGATTTAAAAACTGCCGAATGGCTGAGGTCATTATTGTATTCGATCAATAGGGGCCTTCTGTTTATTCGGTTTTCCTCAAAATTTCTATTTCTGTTCATGTAAAATCTAATAACCAGATTTTATATTATCTTTAAACCTATAGGAGCGGGGAATTTTAAGATTTCATTTTTTTAACCAAATGATTTGAAGAATAATATGAGAAATACGAAAACTACTTATTTAGCTTTTTTTACCTGCCTGATCTGCATCGGTTTTTGTGGTTTTATTTCCGATAAACAGTCCTACCCGCGTTTAGGTATTGTATCTGGTTTAACACAGGATAGTTTAGCTTACGTTTCGGGTTTTAAAATGATTGGCGAATCGGTTCCAAAGATGCTTTCGCCTGTTTTAACAGATGATCAGTTTCGTGACAATTTGAAAAAGATTAAAGCTGCAAAATGTAAAGTGTTAACCTGCAATCTTTTTTACCCGGCGAGTATAAAAATAGCTGGGCCAGATGAAGATGAAGCAAAGGTTTTAGCATATACCGAAACGGTTCTTTCCAGAGCGCAGCAAGCGGGAATCAAGTTTATTGTTTTGGGTAGCTCGGGTGCAAGGAGTATTCCGGCAGATTATAATATCGTTAAGGCAAAATCAGATTTTATTCGTTTGGGCAAAAAACTGGGGCAAATTGCCGGAAAATATAAGGTGACCATTGCGTTAGAGAATCTCGAAACCACCGAAACCAACTTCATCACCTCGTTAAAGTCTGCAGCAGAAATTGTAAGGGAGATTGATCATCCAAATTTCAGGCTAAATGCGGATATATTTCACATGATGCGTGAAGGGGAATCGCCAGATGAAATTATTGCAGCTGGCGCATTGGTTGCATTTTGTGAGGTGGCCGAAAAACAAAACAGATCATTGCCTGGTGTGATGGGTGACGATTTTAAACCCTATTTAAGAGCCCTGCACAAAATAAATTACAAAGGGTTCATCTTTATAGAAGGAAGCATCAAAAATGCAGCTACCGAAATGCCAGTTGCTTTTAAATATCTTTCTGCCCAGATTGCCGAAGTGTATGCGGAAAAGAAGACAGATTAATTATTGTCCTGTACCAACTGAAATAAGAAATATTATGCCTTTATTTTGATAAGGATACCAGCGTTTGCATACTTGATTTTTCTGCGGCCTGATCAATATTTGGTAAGCGCATTTTTGCAATGTTGGTCTCAACCGTTAAAGATGGATTTTCATTTTTTGCAAGTGCAGCAATGTCCCTCACCGTGCTCGATAACATTTTAAGCGTAATTAAAAACTGACGGTCGATATTCCTGATCTTTTGAAAATCAATGTTTGGATTAAAATGCTCCGTATTCGACCGCTCACTGTAATTAAACTGGATGCTGTCTAAAAGCACCAGTTTGTCTGTAATTTGGTTTAATACTTCGTCCGAAAGAGTTAGTCCTTGTATGCCTATTACCCTATTGTTTTTTACGAAATAATCTAAGCCGTTAAAGCTGATGAGGGTTAGGTTGGTCCTATTAATGATATATTCAGCCTTTGGAAGGCTATTTTTCGAACGGTTTTTGTTAAATGCACTGCGTTGGGCAGCTAATCGCTCAATCATATCGTTGCCATTCAGATGGGCTGTGTTCTCGAAAATATCAGCTTCTTTGGTTTGTTTGTTTTGAGCAAGAACACCAACAGATAAACAAGAAAATGAAGTAATTAAAAGGAACAATAGCGTGGTTGATTTGGCACTTTTCATGCAGCAAAGATATTTTAATAATTGCTAATATTAAACTTTTTGTATGTTTAATATTACGGTTTTAACATGTTTTTGGAATTTTTTTGATGACAAAAATCAATTTTTTATTTAACAGTTATTTAATGCTTAAGGAACACATCAAATTGTTCGGTTCAATAATTTAAAATTGAGGAATAGAAATACTAATTAAACCTTTCATCGCTATGTTTTTTGCGCTTTACAAATAGTTCAATACTTTTGATTTAGTATTATCCGGTATCACCTCATAATTGATGATCGAACTCGACTTTTTCTTTAATCTGCCTAATGGCGATGTTATGCATTTTCAGCTTATCCAGCTTTCGAGAGCTGAGCCATGGACTGTGCTTGATCATGATCAGCTATTGGGAAGGATGACAAAAGAGAGTGGGGAATGGAAACCATTGTTAGGCAGTTCCTTATCTGAAGCACTTATCCAAAATATAGGACTGTTTATTGATCAGCAGGAATATCAGAAATTACCGAATGAGATTAAATTGCGATGGCCAAAGCTTGTTGAGGAAATTATAGTGAAGTCAGATTCTGAATATATGGTCATTTGCAAACCATTTGTCAATTTCAGATCATTTGAAAAACTGTTTGAAAAATTTGTACCTCCAATGATAAAGGATGAATGGGAAATCAGCTTTAAAGTTTATAACCACGATTTTGGTGAGGATTTTACAAAGAAACTTAGCCGGAAGGAAGATAAAACCGGTTATCAACCTATTGAGAAATGGTAATCTTGAATGAGGATTTTAAATCATGTTAAATATCCGGTATTTAAAATATCACAGATAAATTCCTGATCACCCTGTTTGCTACATTTTAGGACGTTAATTCTACCGTACTCAGTAAATGTATTTTTGTTGCAGCAAGTCCCCGTGCGGTAAGCTCGATTTCAAAAGAAATCTCATCATTGATCCTGATTTCTTCCTGAAGTTCCATTAGAAAGAATTGAATTTTCTGCTCATTTTCATCTTTAATAATACCATGTCCACTATTTTGATTTACATAGCATATCGTACCCTTTCTCATTTTTTAATCTGTTTGGTTAAGATTTATACTTAATTCATTAACGAAGAATTATCTAAATATCAAAACGTCAATTAAGATGGTTTAATATAGTAATAATTCTGTTACATTAAATAAAAGAAAGCGATAATATTTTTCGTCGGAGTTGAAGATGTGTTTAAGGGAAGTTTTTCTTATTTCAGCTAAATTTAAATGTTAAACATGGATCGTTTGTTCGGTTTTTTTATCTTCAGATTCTATTGTTAACGCATTTAATGAAATACTGATGCTTAAAGTATAAAAACCTTCTTCGTCAATGCCAGCGGTCATTTCGGCATTTTGATGGTAAGCATATTTTAGCCGGTTACGGATATTATCCATTCCAGAGCCAAAGCCTACCTTACTTTTTACTAAGCGGGGTAAATTGCGGCTTTCGATATGTAGTTTGCCATCAAAGGTATAAACATCTATTGTGGCCTTATTTTCTATATCATTAAGGTTTCCATGTTTAAACATATTTTCCAAAATCGTAAGCAAAACAAGTGGAATTAATTTGATTTCACCAAGATCAGGTCCGCTGGCCAGTTCAATATAAATGGCACCCTGGGTAATGCGGTGCAAACCAATCAGGTTTTCACATTGCGAAATTTCCTCACTAAGATATACGAAGCCCTCATTATGCTGAGTGTTGGCGGCAAAACGCATCATATCAGAAAGATAAAGCATCACTTTGGCATCTTCAGGCGAGTAGGTGCTTAGTTTCTGGTGTACAAACTCAAATGTATTAAAAAGCAGATGGGGATTAATCTGTGCTTTCATAAAAGCATTCTTAGACATGGCCAGCTCCTTATCCATTTTTTCCTTATCAATAAGCATTTGAAAACGCTGTTTTTCAATACGGGATTTCTCTGCTTTTTCTTTAATGAACCGCTTTAAGAAATAATAACCTGTAGAAAAAAGAAGAAAGAACGAACCTCTGTAAAGTACCTTGGTTACCCTGATCTTAAGACTTGGTAATTTTCCAGGTAAAATGTTAGTATAAGTATTTAGCAGAATATCAACACCGGTAACTATACCCAAATAAGTCAGGATGGTGAGCATAACCACTAAGGGGACTTTCCATACTGCTTCATTAGGAAATGTTGTTGCTTTTTCCATCAGTAAAGCATAGGTGTAAAATAAGGTAATATTAATGGTATAATGAATAGCATAGTTTCCAAATGTGCCTAACATACCAATAAAATAAACAACCATAACGGTTTCCCAGATGATAAATACCGACCATGCAATTATGTGTATCCGGTATGTATACAACCAGTTTTGCAACATACTGTTGCTCCATTTTAACCTATTCATAAAGACTTATTTACTATTTGTGTAACAGTTAAAGTTATAAGGTGTTGTCGCCGCTAGTTTTCGAAAAAAAACGATTATGAAAACTCAAAAATTAGCCAAAAGAACACTTTTTGTATTTAAAAAAAAATATAGTGGAAAGTTAGGTGAAACCACCACCACCTCCGAACCTACCACTACGACATTTGTTACAAATACAGGTATCATTTAAAATTGTTGAATGTTTCATCAGTAGCCGTTATTTTTTACGGCTACTGATGATTAGCTTTTCAGCAATAAAATTTTTAAATTCATTATAATAAATATCGCCTACGGTAAAGCTAATGTGGTTATTCAGGGTAATCCGGTTGCCATCTACATACAAAATCTTATCAATGGCAACAATATAACCGCGGTGTAATTGTATAAAATCTTTTTTAATACTCAGCTGCTCCCGAACATCTTTTAAGCTTAAGTAAGCAATAATTACTTTTTCTACGGTATGTATTTTAATGTAATTATGAAAACTCTCAAAAGCAATAATATCTTCATATTTAACCATCACCGCACGGTGTTCCTCTTCTTTGTTTTTAACCAGAAAATAATCTTCGTTGGCTCCACCTGTCATTTCCTGTCCAAAAAGCCGGGTAATGGTGGTGGCAAATTTGGCATAGCTATAGGGTTTAAGCAAATAAGCATCTCCTGCAGCTTCAAAAGCATCAAAAGCGTATTCCTGGTGCGAAGTAGTAAAAATGAGCTTTCTGGTTCTAAACCGGATGGCCTTGGCCAGTTCCAGGCCAGAAATCTGGGGCATTTCCACATCCATAAAAATTACATCAACCGTTTCTGAGTTGGCCAGCTCTCTTAAAGCCGTAATTGGATCAGTATACTGCTGGACGAGCCGCATGTTTGGAGTATCCTCAATATATTTTTGTAGCCCCGCTAAGGAACTAAACTGGTCGTCTATGGCTATGCACTTAATCATCTTCAAAAAATCTGTTTCTCTTATAACGAAATTACGCCTTTTCGTACCGAAAAGGGAACTATCTGTACGGATTAATTTTAAGTCTTTTTCTTATTTACTAATTTAACGCAAAAATGTGTCAATTAAGTTTACAAGATGCAGGCAATAGCTACAATCCATAAAAATATTCTGGAATACCTATAAAATACACGTCACCATTAATGGTTTGGCTTACCGAATTATAAGTTTAATTAAGCTAAGAGCGCAGGTTCGTTCTTTTTGTTACAAGAATATACATACTCCTACAACTGTGTAGTCCCGACCATCTAATTAGCGCTCTCATTCTTTAGAATCTTCAATGGTTATCATCAGTGTATTGATTAGTGTTGGTTAAACGTCATATATATCCAGATAAACATGACTTGGTTTTATTAAAGATATTTTTGCAGCATAGATTTTTATCCCTTTAATTTATGGCTGATCACTTATTAAAAAACGTACCTTATTCCGTTCTCGATCTTGCAACCGTTTTAGACGGTTTTACTGCAGCAGATACCTTTAAAACAAGCCTCGATTTAGCCAGGCAGTCTGAAGATTTGGGTTATACACGTTACTGGTTTGCCGAACACCATAACATGGCTGGTGTTGCCAGCTCGGCAACGGCGGTGCTTATTGGTTATGTTGCCGGTGGTACAAACCGTATTCGTGTAGGTTCGGGGGGTATTATGCTGCCCAATCATGCGCCATTAATTGTGGCCGAACAATTTGGAACATTGGCATCTCTTTACCCCAATCGAATCGATTTGGGTTTAGGCAGGGCACCTGGAACCGATCAGGTTACGGCGGTGGCCATCCGTGGTGAAAATTTTAGTGCTGTTCATAGTTTCCCCAGAGATATAGATAAATTACAGCAATTGTTTTCTTCAGATAATAATCGTGCGAGTGTAAGGGCCATTCCTGGTGAAGGATTGGATATTCCGATCTGGGTGCTGGGCTCGAGTACCGATAGTGCACGCTTGGCAGCAGAAAAAGGACTTCCGTATGCTTTTGCCAGTCATTTTGCCCCGGCCTATTTCGAACAGGCCATTTCCATTTATCGAAATAACTTTAAGCCATCTGTATTTTTACAGGAACCCTATGTAATGGCCTGTGTAAATGTGGTCGCTGCCGATACTGATGAAGAAGCAGAACGTTTATCAAGCTCTGTAAAACGTATGTTTTTAGGTGTTATTACAGGTAAAAGAGAATTGTTGAAACCTGCAGTCGATGATATTAATGTGTATTGGGACCAGTTGGAAAAAGAAGCGGTAGAACAAATGTTGTATTATTCATTTATCGGCAGTGCTAAAACGATCACCGAAAATTTAGAAGCTTTTGTATCGAAATACGGTGTAAACGAGATCATGAGTACCTCACATATTTACGATCATCAGGCAAAATTACATTCGAATAAAATTTTTGCAGGCTTGTTCAGTTAAATCAAACCCATTTAGCCGGCTTCACACTACATTCGATGTGCAGAAATCTCGAACTGCACATCGATTATTGTTATTGTCTTAACACAGGCTTCATCTCAATATGCTTGCTTTGTTTATTAAATTTTTCTAAATCAATGAAGAAAGCGTTACTGAACCTGATGGTATAGGTGCCTAAATGTTATGTTA
Organism: Pedobacter sp. GW460-11-11-14-TSB4; assembly: GCF_059423705.1. Classification (NCBI taxonomy): domain Bacteria; kingdom Pseudomonadati; phylum Bacteroidota; class Sphingobacteriia; order Sphingobacteriales; family Sphingobacteriaceae; genus Pedobacter; species Pedobacter sp. GW460-11-11-14-TSB4. The sequence continues at coordinate 152,170 of NZ_JBWKYI010000004.1, read as the reverse complement.
TCATATAAAATGCCTTATTGATATGCCCGACCGTACCGTACTTTTACCCTTTTTGTACCTAAAGTATAGGAATTGAGGCTTACATTGATAACATTTGTACAGCCTATATTAATTTACCTATGTACTACAGTGGTGTAACTGTTGATGATGAGCAGCAACCATTTATGTACGCCATGATGATATTAACGGTAGATTCTTGCTTTAAATGTTATTTCGGTAAACCGATCTCCATAAAACGTTTGACTGGTAACATTGATACAGGGATTATGACTTAATAATCTGCCGATAAAAAATGAAATAGCTTATGATCGAACTTACATACCTTTTTAAACATGAATTTTTAGAAGACGTATCCTATCAGTTAATGCGGGCCGGCATGGAAGATCCATGGTTGGTGCTGTCTGGATGTAAAGTGTTGGGTATTATTGATGAAGTTGAAGGCAGCTGGATCCAGATTGTAGGAGGAGATATTCCTCCAGCAGCAATTGAAGGAATGGGGAAACTGATTAGTATGCAGCAGTTTAGCTGGTTGCCGAATCTGATTAAAAAACAGTGGCCCAATTATGTACTGGATGTGATTGTGGAAGATATAGACCGTTATGAAATAATTTGCCCTAAAGAAGTTTGTCTAAAACGGTTTCAACAACGTTTTACACTAGGTATCCACGCATTGGCCCAAAGAGAATCAGCTCTTGTTTTTAATGTGCGGAGCTTTCAGCAATCAGATAGTTATGAGGTGGTTAAAGCGCCCGCAATTGACCGGTATGTTTAATTCCTCTTTTTGTATTGGCGCTTAATATTTTTTAAGGGTAAACCAATTTGCTAAGGTCATCAGGATAGGCTACGTAATATTTGTATAATTCTTGTTTGTTTAAGTGTCAATGTCAATCTAATATTTAAATTTGGCCCGACAAAAAACCTTCTTCAACATGACCTTTGTAGAAAAATTGCAGGCCTTACGCCAATTAATGGCTGTACAAAAAGTAGATGCTTATATCATTACCGCGGCAGATCCTCATATTAGTGAATATTTACCCGCGCATTATAAGGCTATTCCTTTTGCCTGCGGATTTACAGGGTCAGCCGGAACGCTGGTCATTACTCAGTATTTTGCAGGGCTGTGGACTGACTCGCGATATTTTACACAGGCTGAAACGCAACTGAGCGGTACCGGTTACGAACTGGTAAAGTTGAAAGTGCCTCATACACCCGAGTACATCGATTGGTTGCTCCAGGTTTTACCAAAGGGTGCAAAAGTAGGTTTTAACCATCAACTCATTACGGTTGGCTTAGCCCTCGAGATGCAGAATAGTTTGGCCCAGCGTGCAATTGAGATTACTGACGTTGATTTTATCAGCACGATTTGGCTCGATAGGGTAGGGTTACCCGTAGAAAAGGCCTTTTTAATTGGCGAAGAAGCTGCGGGGCTTAGCATTTCGGCTAAAATAAACGAGGTAAGGGCTGCTTTAAAAATAAATGGGGCAGATTATCATTTCATTTCATCGCTTGACGACATTGCCTGGCTTTTTAACCTCAGGGGAAAAGATGTAGATTATAATCCGGTAACTTTAAGTTTTGCACTTATTGCACCTGCTGAGGTGAAACTCTTTATCGACAAGCAGAAATTATCACAAACAGATATCGATACTTTAAATCAACAAGGTATAACTTTGCACCCTTACCATGTGGTGGCTGATGCATTAAAAAACCTCCCAAAAAATGCACAGATTTTTATCGATCCAAAACGTACCTGTTTCGGCTTGTATCAGTGCTTGCCAGGTGGTTCTAAAATCATTTCAGGCATTAACCCAAGTACACATTTAAAAAGCCTAAAAAATAATACAGAAGTTAGTCATATTCGTAAAGCGATGTTAAACGATGGCATAGCGCTAACGAAATTCTTTAAATGGATGGAAGATCATTTGGGGAAAGAAAAGATTACAGAATGGTCTGCAGCAGATAAACTGGCCACGTTTAGGGCCGAGCAGACATCTTTCGTTGGTTTAAGTTTCAATACGATTGCTGGCTATAATGCCAATGGTGCATTGCCGCATTATAGTGTAACAGCAGAAAGCAATCAGGAAATTTTAGCTGATGGTTTGTTTCTTGTCGATTCCGGGGGCCAGTATTTGTATGGTACAACCGATATCACCAGGGTAATGCCCATTGGTAATTGTTCACCAACCCAGGCCGATGATTATACTTTGGTGTTAAAAGGCCTGATAGAAGGTTCAAAACTGATTTTTCCGGAAGGTACCAAGGGTTATCAAATCGATGCTATTTGTAGGAAACCATTGTGGGAGCACGCCATAAATTTTGGTCATGGGACTGGTCACGGTATTGGTTTTTTTCTGAATGTACACGAAGGACCTCAGAATATTAGCCCGGCTAATGTAGATGTTGCCTTTAAGCCAGGTATGGTAACCTCCATCGAACCGGGGATTTATCGTCCTGGAAAACATGGTGTGCGTATCGAAAACCTGGTTTTATGTATCCCTCAGGGCAATAGTGAATTTGGTGACTTTCTCACTTTCGAAACCTTAACCTTATGTTTTATCGATACCACAATCATCAATAAAACACTTTTGGCGCCAGATCAGATCGCCTGGTTAAATCAGTATAATCAAATGGTACTTGATCAGCTACAGCCACTTCTTTCAACAGAAGAGGTAGCATGGTTAAAAGAGAAATGTAAAGCAGTTTAATAATCCGCATCGGGATGCTGAGCTTGTTGAAGATCTTATGCTATAATGCCTTAAATGCCCTTATACTTTTTAATTGGTAATCATTTGATAGAGGAAAGCAATTCATGCATTTCAATTAATGTCAGCCACGCTTTCCGCTATAGTCCTCATTTCATTCGAAGCTGCCGCTGCAATCGCTTTTAGGTAGCCGATATAGCGATTAATAATCTGCGTGTTTTGCGCAATCTGCGGGAAGTTAAATGCTCCGGGTATTTCAATATAATCGTTGTGCCTTAAATGCCCTTATACTTCTTAAATGTTAATCATTTGATATAGGAAAGCCATTCCTGCACTTCAATCAATGTCAGCCGCGCTTTCCGCTATAGTCCTCATTTCATTCGGAGCTGCTGCTGCAACCACTTTTAGGTATATGGGGCTGTGCTGATGGGGTTGGCTTCCTCTCAGGGATTAATCATCTGCGTGTTTTGCGTAATCTGCGGGAAGTTAAATCTGAGTCAACCTATTTTGTTCATCTTGCTCGCTGCTATGCACTATCGCGCCTATCCGCTCCGCCTCAGGCCCAACTCCCCATAAATACACCAATTCTTTACCGATTTTGCGCTATTTTTAAGTTCGATGCCAGCTTTATCTTTTAAATTTTATTTTTGATTAAACCACATCCCTAAATCCACTTGGTCATCATGAATCGCAAACCACAAAAGAAGAGATCTTTATCTATAATAACTTTTAAAGCAATATTTTGCTGTATTTTACCTTTTCTAAATATTGAGGTAATTATGGCCCAGTCGCCATGGATTGCTTTAGGCAAAAAGCCATCTACTTTGGGCCTCGAAAATGGGTTCTCGACTTACCATACCGGAGCATTTACCCTAAAGCTCGTTAAGTCGTCCCAAACAGTGGCAAGTCTTCAGCCCAAAATGGTTAAGGATTTCGATTTTGTGCCCAGCGACAGTTTAAAAGTGCGGAGTTCAGATGGTTTATACCATTTGGGTGATATCAATTTAAAGTTACGCTACATGGGCGAAGAAAGCTGGAGAAGTTTCAGCACGGCCGCAAAACGAAGTCCCGTAAAAAATATTCCCATGGGTAAAAACATACTCGCTGCTGCAGATCTGGCTGCAACGCTTCCTGCTGATATTCCGTTACAGGTTAAACGGATCTGGGAAATGTTAAATGGAAAACTGGTGCTCCGCTTCGAACTCAAAAACAAGACCGATAAAAACATAGAAATTGGTGCGTTGGGTATCCCGATGATTTTCGATAATATTTTAGAAGGCCGCACATTGGAGCAAACCCATGCTAAAAATGTTTTTTACGATCCCTACATCGGAAAAGATGCGGGTTATTTGCAGGTTACCCGCTTAAGTGGTCATGCACCATCTTTGCTTGTTACGCCTTTAGGACATACGCCATTTGAAGCTTACAATCCGCTTAATGACGACCGGACACCCCGTGGAATTGCTTTTGAAGGCTTTTACGAATGGATGGTATACAGTAAAGCCTATGCCGAAAATGAATGGAAAAACGCTGAGCAATGGAACACCGCAACTTCCACCTTTTTAAAGCCTGGCGAAAGCCGAAGTTATGCCCTTCAGTTTATCCTTTCAGGAACAGCAAAAGATATAGAAAGTAAACTGATTGAAAATAAAAGACCGGTAGCGATAGCTGTTCCAGGTTATGTGCTGCCTAAAGATGTGGAAGGGAAATTATTTATCAGCTACCCTAAAAAAATTAAATCTATTCAGGTTCTGCCCGAAAACGCCTTGAAAGTAAGTGTTTTAGCCTCTACCAAAAATGGATGGAAAACTTATTCCGTAAAGGGAAATGCCTGGGGAAGAGCAAGGCTGTCCATTACCTATGAAGATGGCCTGGAGCAAACGATAAATTATAAAGTAATTGAAGCCGAAAGTGATGTGATTGCTAGTTATGGTAATTTTTTAACAACCAAACAATGGTTTAACCAGGCCGATCCTGTTTTTAAAAGAAGCCCTTCAGTGATTACTTATGATAATGAAAAACAACAACAGGTAACGCAGGATAACCGGGCCTGGATTGCTGGCTTAAGCGACGAGGGCGGGGCCGGATCATGGCTGGGTGCAATAATGAAACAACTGGTACAACCCAAAAAAGAAGAAGTTGATCAGCTGAAACAATTTGTAGATAGTGTAATGTTTGGCAGAATACAGCTTAAAAACGGCCCTCAGAAATATGGCGTAAAAAAGAGCTTGTTTTATTATGCGCCAGATTCACTCCCTAAAGATACTTATGCTGCAAATATCAATTTTAAAACATGGTCTGCATGGCCAAAAAAAGAAGCTGATAACCTGGGCAGGTCTTACAACTATCCGCATGTTGCGGCTGCCCATTGGGTAATGTACCGGTTGGCCCGAAATTATAGCGGCCTGGTAGCAGAGCAGAGCTGGAAACAACACCTGATTGATGCGGCTGAAACGGGTATGGCTATGGTTAACATTGCCCCTTATTATGCACAGTTTGGCCAAATGGAAGGTACAGTTTTCTACCTCATCCTAAACGACCTTAAAAATGAAGGATTAACAGATGAAGCAACCAGGTTAGAAAATGAAATGAAAAAGCGGGCTAATCACTGGCGCTCTTTACAATATCCCTTTGGTAGTGAAATGCCTTGGGACTCTACAGGTCAAGAAGAGGTTTATGTATGGTCGAGCTATTTTGGCTATCAGGACAAAGCAAATGTAACACTTGATGCCATCTTAGCCTATATGCCTGTAGTGCCGCATTGGGCCTACAATGGTAATGCCCGCCGGTATTGGGATTTTCTTTACGGAGGTAAGCTTTCGCGTATCGAGCGGATGATCCATCATTATGGTTCGGCACTCAATGCCATTCCTGTATTGATGGATTATCGTAAAAATCCCGGCGATTTCTATCTTTTGCGAGCAGGTTATGGTGGACTGCTGGGAGCGATCTCCAATATCACTCAGGATGGGTTTGCGCCTGCAGCATTTCATGCTTACCCTTCAACCTTAAAAAATGACGGCATTACCGGCGATTACGGATCTGGTTTTTTTGGCTACGCTGTTAATACTTCATCGTATGTATTAAACCATCCTGAATTTGGTTGGCTGGCTTTCGGTGGCAACCTGAACAAAACAGGTAATAACATCAAGGTTAAATTAACTACAGCAGCAAAATCTGCGGTTTACATCGCACCTGCAGGACTTTGGATTAGCCTTGACGCCGGAACCATTGATGAGTTAGATTACAATACGATAAATGGCGAAATTCGCCTAAAACTGAGCAAGGCAAATGCATATACACCTAATGCCATGATGAGGTTGCAGCAACCGGCAAAAGTTAATGGTATGGGTTCTTATACTGTAAAAAGCAATAACATGAAGAAGAGGGGAGGATATGAATTTCCACTTAACAAAGCGCACACCACTGACATCATTCTTCAAAAGTAATATCAATTAATCTACTCTCTCAGCCTCGTGAAATAAAATTTACGGGGCTTTTTTATGGTATCTTTATTTTGATATTCAGTAGGATATGAGCTTTATTTATATGTTGTATTAAAATATTTGAATATAATTAATTGTAATTAAGTTTGTTAAGTTGTGAAATATTGTTTTTTGAGCTTGTTGATAAGAATTTATATCATCAAAATGAGGCTATTTATAGTTATACTTTTACTTTAAATAATTCATTTTAATTTTTGTTAACCAAACTATTATATTTTATTAAAGTAATATTGTCCATTTAAATTTTAATCCATCATTCTCATTTGTAACGAGAATGAACGAGAAGGGCGATTTTATCGCCCTATCAACAACTCTTATCGCCACATTACAAATGTGGATTTCAATAATCTTCGCTACAAACGAGGACTATATCTTTCCGTGTCTTTTTGCTTCCCTGACTAAAAATTAATTGTGCTATTTACAATCGTCCTCGTTTATAACGAGGATGGACGAGAAGGGCGATTTTATCGCCCTATGAACAACTCTTATTACCACATTACAAATGTGGATTTCAATAATCCTCATTACAAACGAGGACTATATATCTTGCCTTCTTCCGTGGCTAAAAATCATTCGTGTTATTTACAAACTTTCCTTAATTATTCTTACGCTATAAATAGGACCTGCACTATTTTTTGCTTTAGGGAATAGTTTTACGGTTACTTTATTTTTGCCTTTGGTTATTTCAACAGGGATTTTATAAGAAATATCATAAAAGCGGCTTTCTTTATATTTGTTCAGATCTTCAGTGGCAATGTTTACACCATCAACCAGCACATCGAAATTCCGGCCACGGTTATCCATGCCCCAATAAGAAGCGATTATGGTATTTTGCATAGTGGGATCTACCTTCACTTCAAATTGTAAGAAACCGTTTTCACCTGCAACGCGCCATTTACTGCCATGATCTTCGCCCATATATTCTTTAGCTGCACTAAAGTTGTGGTCGCGTTCTGGCTGCATTTCGCCAAACCTGAATACGTCAGTCGTTTTATCTTCTAATTCTTTCTGTTTACGTTTTTGCTCATCGTATATTTTTTGTTGTACCGTCCATTTTTCTGGGGTAAATACATCCCAGTAAACGCTGTAGTATTGGTTTTTGGTTTGATAAAACGGAACTAAGGTAACATCTTGTGGTTGCGCAATATTTTTTGTTTTAAATTGAAGTTCTTGTTTATTTACTACGCTCAACCAATCTTTAGGATCATTATTGGCACTCACAAATACCGGAACCCCCTTTACCGGATCTGGTTCTGTTGTTCCCAGCACACCAGCCAAAAGCACTGGCCCATAAAAAACAGCTCTTCGATCGGCATTATCTGGCATCGCTTCTGTGTACAACTTTTCCGGTGTGGTGTAGGTGATTTTGTCGTTGTTTTTCCAAATGCGGGTAATTACATAATAACCCGTTTCATCCGGAGTAATTTTTTGCAGCTGCCCATTCACAGCAATTGTGGTTTGGCTAGACCATTTTGGCTTTCTCACCCGGATAGAAAATTTTGAACCTTTGACTAAGCTTAGGGTTAAATTTGTTTGGTCGCCTTGTGGTAAAGCCGTTTGTTGTGTAATTTTTATTCCTTTTTCTTTCCAGTCTAAAACCGACGGAATAAAAAGATTCACATATAAACTGCCGTCGCTTCCCCTTGAATAAATGCTTTCATTGTATTTAACATGGTTTTCCATGCCGGTACCCACACAACAGGTAAAGGTGTTAAATTTATCGCTGTATTCTTTTTTTCCACCCATACGCAGTGGTACAAAATAGCAGGTCATACCGTCATCATGGTTCTGAGAAGCCAGGATGTGGTTATAAAGTGCTTTTTCGTAATAATCAAACAGTTCGGCGGATGGATTTTCTGCAAACAGATGCCCGGTAAGTTTGAGCATGTTGTAGGTATTGCAGGTTTCGGTGGTATTTTCTGTGAGTTTATCATTCAGTTTATCCGGCTCGCTCAGGTATTCGTAATTACTGTTTCCGCCGGTTACATAAGAGTGGTGATAAACAATCGTTTTCCAAAAGAAATCGGCAATGGTTTTATCCCGTTGGTCGCCGGTAATTTCATGTCGCCTTGCGCTGGCAATAATTTTAGGGATCTGCGTATTCGAATGTTTTCCGGGTAGAATGTCTGTTTGCTGCGCCAGCGGGTCGAGTATGCGTTTGTCGTAGAATTTGTATGATAAATCGAGGTATTTCTTTTCTCCGGTAATCGCATAGAGGTTAACCAGGGTTTCGGCCATTCCGCCATACTCACAGAACAGCATTTTTTGTAAAAGCTCATCGTTTAAGCCTCCAATGGTAGTGCCTGTCCAATCGGCCAATGCCACGCATGCACTCAATGCTTTTTTATTGTTCGTATACAGGTAGGCATCGAGCAAACCGGCCATAATTTTATGCACGGTGTACCAGGGTGCCCAACCGCCATTCAGGTCGAAACCTCCGGTTTTAACATTGCCTTTTGCCAGCTCGCCCCAAATTTTATCTTCATTGTTGAAAGCACCTAAATAGCCGTTTTTTCTGGCTTTCTGGCACTCTACCAGTTCATCTACGATATAATTTGCTTTTTGCAAAAAAGCAGGATTTCTGCTCGAAGCATACTGCATCGCTATAGCCGAAAGGTAATGCCCAAGCGAATGCCCGGCCAAACCATCACTTTCCCATCCTCCATAAATTTTGGCTTTCGGTGTTAAACCTGCGTTTTTTCTAAAGCCTGATAGTAAACGGTCGGCATCAATAACCGATAGGTACGCCTCATCAGCTTTCATCGCCTTTTTGAAGGTGCTTTCCAGAAGATTTACCTGCGAGAGGTCGAAAGCATAAGCTTTAATTGGTGTGGTGTTTTTAACCTTTATGCGGTTATCGTTAAAATGAGGGACATAGTTTTGGGCATTAGTACTTAATGCAAAAAAGAGCGCACAGCTGAGCAAGCTTTTACCAAGGTGGTGATTCATAGTTGTTAGGGTGTTTAGGGATATTTTTTACTGTTTAAAATTATGAATTTGCCAGGAGGATAAAAGCCCTATAATTTGCCGGTAATGTGCAGATTTTACCTTTCTTTTTCGCTATGATGAAATTTATTGTGATTTTTATACCAGATTACTAGCTTATAATTTGCAGATACCGCCCATATTTTAGCCATAACATTTAATTGTTATTGAATAAAATTAGCTTTTGGGATATTTGCCTAACACTTAAAAATATGTTTGAAAAGAAAGTTTACCTCCAACGAAGAGCAGCGTTAAAATCAAAGATAAATTCGGGAATATTACTCTTTTTGGGTAATGAAGAAAGTCCGATGAATTATAAGGACAATACCTACCATTTTAGGCAGGATAGTACCTTTTTATATTATTTTGGGATTAGTGATCCGTCATTGGGCGCCATTATCGACCTTGATGAAGACCAGGTCATCCTTTTCGGTGATGAAATGGGAATTGATGATATCGTGTGGATGGGCAGAAAGAAAACACTTGAAGAAAAAAGTTTGGATGCCGGCTTGACAAAAGTGCTGCCTTTAGCACAGCTGGATACTTATCTTCAGCAATATCAGGAGAAAAAGCGTCAGGTTCATTTCTTACCGCCTTACCGTTCAGAAAATAAAATTAAACTGGCCAATTGGCTTAATCTCCCTATTGATCAGCTTAAAGAAAAAGCATCACTTAGTTTTATTAAAGCGGTAGTGGCACAGCGATCGATCAAATCGGTGGAAGAAATTGAAGAGTTAGACCGTGCTGCAGCAATATCAGCCGATATTCATTTAATGGTGATGCAGCAGGCAAAACCGGGCATGTACGAACGCGAACTTGCCGCCAAAATTCAAGGAGCGGCATTGGCTTCAGGTGGTCATCTGGCCTATCCGGTTATCCTGACCGTTCAGGGTGAAATTCTCCACAACCATTATCACGGTAATCAGCTAAAGGAAGGTCAGCTGGTTTTAAACGACTCGGGCGTAGAAACAGCTCTAGGTTATGCAGGCGATCTTACGCGTACCTTTCCGGTAGGCAAAAAATTCAGTGCTGAGCAAAAAGATGTGTATGATATTGTATTGAATGCTTATACCCATGGCAAAAACATGTTGGCGCCCGGTGTAAGATATTTAGATGTGCATCTGGCTTCGTGTAAAATACTGGCGCAGGGCTTGAAAGATATAGGCCTGATGAAAGGTAATATTGATGATGCTGTGCAGGCTGGTGCGCATGCGATGTTTTTTCAATGTGGAACAGGCCACATGATGGGCTTAGATGTACACGATATGGAAGATTTAGGCGAGCAACATGTAGGTTATACAGATGAACTGACTAAAAATACCACACAGTTCGGATTAAAATCGTTAAGGCTGGGTAAAGCACTCGAAGCTGGTTATGTGTTAACGGTAGAGCCCGGTGTTTATATTATTCCCGAACTAATAGACCGTTGGAAAGCAGCCAGCCAGTTTACCGAATTCATTAATTACGATAAACTGGAGCAGTTCAGAAACTTTAGCGGCATTAGGGTTGAAGACGATTTTTTGGTTACCGAAAACGGAAGCCGGATGTTGGGTAAACACTTGGCTTTAACCACAGATGAAGTTGAATCGATTAGAAGCGGGGCCTACTAGCAAATAGTATTTAAATTTTAGAATAAGAACGTTTTTTGTTTTGGAGCGCAGGGCTTTTCGCTTTTTTTAAGGGATAGTCCTGCCATCCGCTTTATTCCGATGAACTATCGGAATGCCCGCTGCTGTCAGGGCTAGAAATTTAGGCTTGGAGCACAGAATGAGAAAATGGAATTTAATATTGAGTAGAACCAAGGTTAAATAAACCCCTGCCTGCAACGGGCAGGTGATAGAATGGATCCCGATTTTTCATCGGAGCAGAAGGGATAGCAGGACTGCCATAACCAATGAAAAACTGCAGTTGCTTTTCAAATGAATATTTAGCTAATACAAACATTATAAATCGGCAAAAGGCCATTAAAGAAAAGATGAAAAAACTACCCTTCCTAAGCCTACTCTTCTTAGCGTTTAGCACCATGCTTTTTGCACAGTCGCCAAAAAAGGTTTACACTTTGGCCGATACGTTAAGGGGAAGCTTAAATGCCGAGCGTACCTGGTGGGATGTACAGCGTTACGAACTTTCTGTTAAACCCGATTATAATGATAAAAGTATAACAGGATCGAATAAAATCGTATACAAAGTAATGCGCAGCCACAATGGTCGTACGCGCATGCAGATCGATTTGCAGGAGCCATTGCTTATTGATAGTGTTGTATACAACGAAAAGGCGAGGTTGAAATTCGAACATGTGGGCAGTGTTTGGTATGTACATGTTCCGGCGCAAAAGTTATCCGCACTAAATAATGTCCATATTTTTTACCACGGAAAGGTACACCAGGCAAAAAGAGCCCCTTGGGATGGTGGTTTTATCTTCACCACCGATTCGCTTTCGCGTCCGTGGATGACTGTGGCCTGCCAGGGGTTAGGAGCTTCAGTGTGGTATCCAAATAAAGACCATCAAAGCGACGAACCTAATCTGGGCGCATCATTAACCATGACGGTTCCCGATACATTAGTAGCGGTAGGGAATGGGCGACTGGTATTCAAGAAAAACAACCACGATGGTACGGTAACTTACCAGTACAATGTTAAAAATCCGATCAGTAATTATTGCATTATCCCTTACATAGGCAAGTATGTTAATTTTAAGGAGAAATATGCAGGCGAAAAGGGTGCACTCGATGTGAATTATTGGGTACTTGATTACAATTATCCAAAAGCAAAAAACTATATGCCCGATCAGGTTCATAAAATGATGAAGAGTATGGAGCATTGGTTTGGCCCTTATCCTTTTTATGAAGATGGTTATCAGCTCATCGATGCCTCGCATACGGGAATGGAGCATCAATCGGCAGTTTCATATGGCAATTCTTATAAATTTGGTTACAGGGGCAGAGATATGTCTGGCAACGGTTGGGGCTTGAAATGGGATTTTATCATTATTCACGAAAGTGGTCACGAATGGTTTGGCAATAACATTACCACCAAAGATCTGGCCGATATGTGGGTGCACGAAAGTTTTACCAATTATAGCGAAACCCTTTTTGTTGATTATATTTTTGGAAATAAAGCCGGAAACGAATACAATTTCGGCATCAGGAGAGATATCAGAAACGACAGTCCGGTTATCCCTCCTTATGGTGTAAATGCGCAGGGCAGTGGCGATATGTATCCAAAAGGAGGAAATATGTTACATGCCATCAGGCACAGTTTAAATAACGACGAGCTTTTTAGGTCTATTTTGCGTGGACTCAACCAAACCTTTTACCATCAAACGGTAACAACTGCCCAGATCGAAAATTATATTTCTAAAAAAGCAGGTTACAATTTTTCAAAGGTTTTTGATCAGTACCTGCGTACAGTGCAGGTTCCTGCATTCGAATACTACCTGAAAGATGGTAAAGCTTTTTACCGTTACAGCAATTGTGTTAAAGGTTTCAACCTGCCCTTAAGCCTGAAAAAAGAGGGGGTAAAAACACTGAAAATTATTCCTTCACAAAACTGGCAACAGGTGGTATTGGCTAAAGATCAGGATGTTTTATTTGCAAAAGCCGATATCGAATTGATGTATTACCTGCTGGTGAAAAACATAAAATAATTCATTGGAAAATAGCGTCATGCAGGAGAGTTTTGTTACCTGATTGATTTTGGTAATCAGGTGGTATCATGTTTATAATTCCATTTGAATTTGTCACGTTTAGCTTTGCGATGAATCCTATCGTAGGGACACATCTTTTTCAAGAATGGTTTGGGCATCATGCTAGCTGGCTTTAGTAAACCACAGTCTTTGCCGAAGCACGCCGTCAATCCCAAGTGGCGGAAGAATCAAAAAAATAGGTGCACAATGGCCCAAATAGCATTACCAAACCTGAAACGTAGTGGTTTTGTGTTCATTAACACTGAATTCAAAGTTTAATATAAATTGAACACAAAACGAAGTGCCACTGTTTTTTTGATGAGTGTTGGCGGTGAGAAGCCACCTTGCTGGATTGACAAAGCGCTTTGGGTACTTTGGCGCTCCAAAGTACCATGCCCCGCGGCATAGAGCGGAAAAAAAACATTTATCTCCGAATTATAGTTTTTAAGATATCAAAGCTTGTTATCAGCATAACGATCGCCTTAGGAATATGCAGCTAATAGAAGTGGGCCCACACGATAGGATGAATCTGGACAAGTAGCTAAAACGTCTTGAGTGATATTGATACAGGTCCTTCAACAGGCTCAGAATAACAATCTATATTTATGCTGCGGCATTATTTTTTTTGTGCCGTAGCAAATTTCGGGCAAATCTAATTTTCCCTTCCTTCCTGTCTTGTTCATTGGCGTATTTATGGCCAATATCGGTTAAAATCCAACAATATTATGGTTTAGCAATCACCTAACTTTGAATATCGTTTAATTGATTTATCGCCGATAATTTTAATGAAATGATGATGGACAATAGCCTGTTTTGGGCTCAATGGCCAGATTAATTTTTTGAATCATAATTATTAAAAACATAACATTACAATGAGTATCAAATGGACTGGGGTTTTCCCTGCTGTGACTACAAAATTTACAGCAAACGATGAGTTAGATTTTCCGGCTTTCGATTTAAATATCGAAGCGCAATTAGAGGCAGGAGCAGAAGGTATTATCCTGGGCGGTACCTTAGGTGAGGCAAGTGTTTTAAGTGATGACGAGAAAATCGAAATTTTAAAGCATACTTTAGAAATTGTAAATGGTCGTGTTCCTGTTTTGTTAAACATTGCAGAGCCTACAACCAAAAAAGCTATTGCTGCTGCTCAAAAAGCCGAAGAAGCGGGTGCACAAGGTTTAATGTTATTACCTCCAATGCGTTATTTAGCTGATTCTGATGAAACGCTTGACTATTTAACAGAAGTGGCCAAAAGCACCAAATTACCAATCATGATTTATAACAACCCTGTTGATTATAAAATCGAGGTAACTTTAGATATGTTCGAAGAGTTGGCTAAATATCCTAACATACAGGCAATTAAAGAAAGCACAAGAGATATTTCAAATGTAACCCGTTTGATTAACCGTTTTGGCGATCGCTTTGCCATTTTCACTGGTGTTGATCCAATTGCGATGGAAAGTATTGTAATGGGCTGCGTGGGTTGGGTTGCCGGTTTAGTTTGTGCTTTCCCGAAAGAAACTGTAGCCATTTTCCGCCTGGTAAAAGAAAACAGAACTGCCGAAGCTTTAAAAATCCACCGTTGGTTTTTGCCGATTTTAGAATTAGATACACACCCTAAACTGGTTCAGTATATTAAATTAGCTGAAGTAGGTACTGGTATCGGAACAGAAAGAACCAGAGCGCCACGTTTGGCTTTAAAAGGTGCAGAACGCGAAAGGGTGTTGAAAATAATTAACGATGGTTTAGCCACCAGACCAGAATTGCCAGCAGGTAGTTGGGGGATATAGTTTAAAAACCAAATATGAACGGACAAAATATTGTAGCCAGTACCTATATAGAAGTTAATGAAAGAAGCCTTAAAGCTGTTAATCCCGCAACGGGATTAACGCTTGATGGTGATTTTTTTAAAGCAAGCGAGCGCCTTGTTGATGATGCCTTAACATCAGCAACATTGGCTTTCCAAAGCTATAGAAACCTAAACAAAGACCTTAAAGCTGCTTTTTTAAATGCCATTGCCGATGAAATTGCCAACCTTGGTGAAGAACTGGTAAACAGGGCTTCAGCAGAAAGTGGTTTGCCATTAGGCCGTTTACAAGGAGAGTTGGGCAGGACTACTGGTCAGTTAAGGTTATTTGCCAATCTGGTTGCCGAAGGCTCCTGGGTTGATGCAATTATTGACACTGCACTGCCTGAAAGACAGCCTTTGCCACGACCTGATATTAGGCGAATGTTAATCCCAATCGGGCCGGTAGTGGTTTTTGGTGCGAGTAATTTTCCGCTTGCTTTTTCAGTGGCAGGTGGCGATACCGCATCGGCACTAGCTTCAGGTTGCCCGGTGGTTGTTAAAGCACACCCTGCACATTATGGAACCAGTGCTTTGGTCGGTGGTGCCATTATTAAAGCTGCCGAAAAAACGGGAATGCCTAAAGGGGTTTTCTCTTTATTGTATGATGATGGTTATACAATCGGTGCGGGTTTGGTTCAGCATCCCTTAACTAAAGCGGTAACTTTTACAGGTTCGTTTAAAGGAGGAATGGCCTTAATTAATCTGGCGCAACAGCGTGAGCAACCTATTCCGGTTTTTGCCGAAATGGGAAGCATTAATCCGGTAATTTTTCTTCCAAAAGCCATCGAAAATCAGGCAGAAGAGCTGGCTAAAAAATATGCTGCATCAATTACTTTGGGCGCTGGTCAGTTTTGTACCAACCCGGGTTTACTGTTAGCGGTTCAATCACCGGCATTGGAAAGTTTTAAAGCCGCTTTAAAAGAAGCTATTTCCACTATTCCATCGGCAACCATGCTTACCGAAGGTATTGCCAGCAATTATGGTAAACTTTCTGCTGAGGTGGTAAATGAAGGTGGCGTTGCGCTTTTATCGGCATCGACAGTGAAAAATACTGAACTTCAAAACCAATCAGAGGCGAAAATTGCCCAGGTGAGTGCAGCCGATTTTATCAAAAATCCAAAACTTCGTGAGGAAATTTTCGGTCCATATTCACTGCTCGTTGTCGCTCAGGATATTGCTGAACTTGAAAAAGCCATTGATGTGTTGGAAGGACAGCTTACGGTAACCCTAATGGCCGAAAAACAGGAGCTTCAGGGCTACCAAACTTTAGTGAATAAGCTGACTGATAAAACAGGAAGAATTATCCTAAATGGGGTGCCTACAGGTGTAGAAGTTTGTGCGGCTATGCAACATGGCGGACCATTTCCTGCAACTAACGATAGCCGTTTTACATCGGTTGGTTCTACTGCAATCAATCGTTTTGCAAGACCATTGGCTTATCAGGATTGGGAACAGGAATTATTGCCAGATGAATTGAAAGATGGAAATCCATTGGGTATTTTCAGAACGATAAATCAAAAATTAACGAAATCTCATGAGTAAAACCTTTTTTTGTGTAGATGCACATACCTGCGGGAACCCGGTTAGGCTGGTTGCAGGTGGCGGCCCTGAGCTTATTGGCTCAAACATGAGCGAAAAACGCCAGCATTTTTTGAAAGAATTCGACTGGATTAGGACAGGTTTAATGTTCGAGCCACGCGGCCATGACATGATGTCGGGCAGTATTCTTTATCCACCCCACGATCCCGCAAATGATGTCGCTGTACTTTTCATCGAAACCAGTGGCTGCCTGCCGATGTGCGGTCACGGTACCATTGGCACCATTACCATCGCTATAGAAGAAGGATTGATTCAACCCAAAATACCCGGAGTAATCAGAATGGAAGCTCCGGCCGGATTGGTCTTAATTGAATATAAGCAGGAAGGTAAAAAGGTTAAATCGGTTAAGCTGAAAAACGTAGCATCCTATCTGGCCGCCGAAAATTTATCGGTAGAATGCCCTGATTTGGGTACGCTTACTTTTGACGTAGCCTATGGCGGTAACTTTTACGCCATTGTAGACCCGCAGGAAAATTTTCCGGGACTGGAAAATTATACCGCTTCGCAACTGATTACCTGGAGTCAAACGATTAGAAAACGCATTAATGAACAATATACTTTTGTACATCCTTTAGATCCGACGATAAATGGCTGTAGCCATGTATTGTGGACAGGAAAAACAATCGACCCTACATCAACCGCCAGGAATGCTGTTTTTTATGGCGATAAAGCCATCGATCGGTCGCCATGTGGAACGGGTACTTCAGCCCGTTTGGCGCAATGGTACGCAAAAGGAAAATTAAAACAGGGAGAGGATTTTATCCACGAAAGTTTTATTGGCAGCAAGTTTATCGGAAGAGTGGAAGAAGTTGTAGACCTGAACGGAATAAAAGCCATTATACCAAGTGTAGAAGGTTGGGCAAAAATTTATGGTTACAATACCATTAAAATAGATGCCGAAGATGATCCATATGCACATGGATTCCAGGTGATTTAGTGAGTTTTTAAAATGAATATCAGCAGTATAAATTAAAAGAATGTCGAAAGTATTAATTATAGGTGGTGGAATAGTAGGTTTAACTTCAGCGTATTATCTGCAGAAAAAAGGCTACGAAGTAACAGTTCTGGATAAGGGAGATATTACCGACAATTGTTCTTTTGGTAATGCTGGGATGATTGTACCGAGTCATTTTGTACCCCTGGCTGCACCAGGCATGATCAAACAAGGCATCCGCTGGATGTTTGACAGCAAAAGTCCGTTTTATGTTCGGCCATCCTTAAATGGAAACCTCATTAACTGGGGCCTGAAATTTATGAAACATGCCACGGCAAAACATGTTAGCCAATCGGCAGTGCCGCTACGAGATTTATCGCTCCTGAGCAAAAAACTATATGAAGGGCTGGCAAAAGAACCTGAATTCAATTTCGAATTAACCAACAATGGTATTCTGGCATTTTATAAAACAGAAAAAGCAGGAGAAGAAGAAGCACATTTGGCTGCAAGGGCAATTGAACTGGGTTTAGATATGGCTGTACTAACTGCTGACGAATGCCGCGCTTTACAGCCTGATTTAAAGTTAGATGTTTTGGGTGCGGTACATTATCGCTGTGATGCCCATCTTTACCCAACAAAGTTGATGAATGCTTTGCTTCAGTATTTATTAAATAATGGGGTTAAGATAGAACGTGGCAGAGAGGTTGATAAAATTGAAACGGTTGGCAATCGCATCATGAAGGTTTTCACAGGTAATACTGCCTGGGAAGCCGATCAGTATATTTTAGCAACTGGTTCGTGGTCGCCAGCTGTGGCTAAAATGGCCGATGTCAAAATATCGATAATGCCAGGTAAAGGTTATTCTTTTATGGAGCCAGAACCTCAGCAGCGGCTAACTATTCCGGCATTGTTATGCGAAGCCAGAGTAGCCATCACGCCAATGAACGGACAGATCAGATACGGTGGTACAATGGAGTTAGATAAAATTAATACCCGTATTAACATGCAAAGGGTTAAAGGTATTGTAGAATCCGTTCCAGCTTATTTCCCGGATTTAAAACCCGCGCTTCCGGCAGAAAAAGATATCTGGTATGGCTTCCGTCCATCATCACCTGATGGCTTGCCTTATATTGGCAGAAGTCAAAAAAGAGAAAATTTAATCATTGCAACCGGCCACGGGATGATGGGTTTAAGTTTAGGCCCCGCAACAGGTTTATTGGTGAGTCAGATTGCTTCAGGCATGGCTACCGATCTAAAAATGGAACCATTTGCAGTAGTCAGGTAATATATTAAAGGAAGTCAAGTTTTTCTAAGGATGTAGCCATTGTGAAGCCGATTTGATTCGGATTTGTAAAAGCCG
This sequence comes from Pedobacter sp. GW460-11-11-14-TSB4, assembly GCF_059423705.1. Taxonomy (NCBI): domain Bacteria; kingdom Pseudomonadati; phylum Bacteroidota; class Sphingobacteriia; order Sphingobacteriales; family Sphingobacteriaceae; genus Pedobacter; species Pedobacter sp. GW460-11-11-14-TSB4. Next base: position 133,550 of record NZ_JBWKYI010000004.1, on the reverse strand, counting down.
CAATCTTTAAAACAGCGTGGGGCCTCATCGAATACCATGCCCGAACAAGCGCACATACACGAATGAGCAAACCCCACGCATAACGTGGCGGTATTCTACTCGTGTACGTAAGACTTGGGAATTTTTGGTCGGTTCGGCAGTCAGTACGAGTTCGCAGTTCAAGAAATTATTATCTAACGTACGAACAAAACCGGATATCCTTGAAAAGTGATCTTAAATATTATTCTACATGCCCCAATTGAGGATGCTTCAAAACAATCAAATGGAGGAAAGCCCTTTTATTTGTTTTGAAGGATTTTAAACTTTTATTATTCTTCAATTTTCTATTGCTTCAGGAGTCAAAAAAAATTCGTGTAAAATTTCTCTAGGGTTTGATGTAAAGAAAATTAGAGTTGGTGTAAAAAAAATATTAATGTAACATTTTTGATGCTATCTTGGATGACTAATCATTGAAATTATAATGTCTAACTTATTAGCTCTCAAAAGTTCTCTTCTATTATTTAAGAGTTTTTCCCATCTCGGAAAATTTAAAGTTTATAATGCTGGCATTGAAAACCTAAATTTCAAATAGTGCAAAGTGAAACTTTTAAACTATTAAATAATAACATGAACAAAACAAAATTTAAATTAATCGGGAGGTATGTTCTCCTGACTGCTCTTACAGGATTAACAATTTTAGGATGTAAAAAGGGAAATTCAGAAAATTTACCGGATGAAATCGCAAATACTTCAAATGAGAGATTAAGCCTGACCAAAAAAGCTTTTAACGGGCTGTACTCAGAATTGAAAAAAACAAATGGCAAAGAATTGCCTGCTAATTTTTTAAGCCGCTTTCCAGAATTTGTTTCACTACTACATCACGACTCAAAACTAGCAAGTAAAACAGCGTTGTCTATTAAGCCAAATTCACCTCTTATGGTGGCGAGAAAAGCGGCCTTAAAAGCTTCATTAGGACCAGTAGCTAAAACTAGTGTAATGCAGAATTCTGCTTATGAAGAAACTGCTCCAACCTATGATGAAGTGATGACGGAATTAGTTGATGATCAGGCATTCAAATCCCTTCTTAATGTAGAGGGGGAAATTCAGGTGGACGATATTGTCTATAAAGTTACTCCTTACGGCACATTTTTTACAACTGCGAGTAATTATAATTCGCTTAATAGTGTATTTGCAGATATTGCATTACAGAACGACTACACATTACGATTGGAAGATCAAGCTGCGCCGATTTTGATGAATTCGGTACAGGTTCAAAGTACGCAATACAATGATGTGAGGTTACTTAATAGCAATGTTTTTTTTGTTGATTCGTTTATCGAAGAAGACGTGCCACAACCGGAAGTAACTGTTTTTCCATCTGACGAGACTCTAGCTCCTCTTGTGTATCCAAATATTAATGACGGTGGAAACAATAATGGCAATAATATAACTCCCCCACCACCTTCAGATGAGCTTCCAATCCCAAACCGCCAAAGTTATATACTGAATACACAAATGGCTGCAAATACCTCAAATTATGATCCTGCATATAGTAACACTATTGATTACCCAATAGAATTTAGAACTGGATTTGGCAGTATACTTCAGACATTTTTTGATAACTCCACTAGATATAACAATTTTACTAATAAGTATCGTATGAGTGCATTATTCTATAACAGAAACTATGGAATTATCAAAACTCTTGGTATAAAAGTAAAATGCCAAAAAAAGGGATGGTTATGGTGGAACAAGACTGAAGCTCAAGAAATCAGGGCTGGATGGGATTATATTTCTTACAAGTCGGATCGTAGCGTAGACAAAATTGGGCTTCCAAGCAATAAATTCGCTCCATCAATTGGAGAACCTTATTTGATCAATCCAACTGAAGATCCATTTTACGGTGTTCCAATGTGGTCAAGCACTGATACTTATGCTAAACGTTATAATCTTTATGGTTGGTATATGAAACGCGGGAACAACGAGATTTTCACCATTACAATACCTGGTGGGATTTTACCAATTAATAATTTAGAAGATGTCGATTTGCCATCAAGTGTCTTCAAAGGTATAGTACAAAGTGGCTGGAACAAATTAAAAGGTGTTCTTGAAAAATCAGCTCCTTCAGCGGGGCCGTCATTATATAATCCAAATGCTAGTAATTATAAATTACCCGTTTACCCATTAAATGGTTATGGCGAAGTAAAATATCTTTCAATTAATGATATGGAGAATATGCCTAAATCATTTATGAAAGGAATTAGTAAAACACAGTTTTTAAATGGTGACTATAAAGTATATTCAATTGTTTCGCCGCAAGAAATTAGAGAATATAATACGGATATGATTGATATTCCTTTAGAGTTCTCAACAGTCGATATAAACCTATCGACAAATGTTAATAATCTAGCACTTGATATCGGACAAGCCGCAAGGTCTTTAGTGTCTGATCAATTGGGTAAGCACTATGAAGTAGATAAAGGAACAATCATTGGTGCGGTGAAATGGGATAATCAATGGAGATCGATAAGATTAAATTTTAAAATGAAAGACTAACAATAAACTATGAAAACAAACCTATTTTTATTGGGACTTGCAATCTGTACAGCAACCATCGTAAAAGCTCAAACAATTACTAAACAAGAAAAAGGATATTTCAATCTTACGGAGATTGGCTACACAATTGGAAATCATACTTATGAGATTCAAGTAAATCCAACTAAATATGATGGCGGTACTTCTGGTGCTTACGCCCTTAGTTTAAGAAATATCAATGGGGTATTTTTAACCAATAAAATATCAGTTGGTGTAGGTGTGGGATTGGAAAATTATACTGATAACGACAGCTATTCCACCAATAATAATCTGTTTCACCTATTCTTGGATGCAAGATATTATTTTAAGAATCAGAGTAATACCCTATTTGCTTACGGAGATGTAGGAACAGGTTTAAAAATAGATGATAATTTTAGAAAAGGCCAAATGTTTAATTTAGGGCTTGGATACAAATTTAAAGTTGCTTCTAAAGTAGGTATGACCGGAAGTTTGGGTTATAGCGATCAAACAATTAAGGCCGATCCACAGATTACAAAAAACCGTTATTATGGCCTCGCTATTAAGGCCGGACTACTTTTCTAATTAATAATTATCAATAAAAGATAGACCAGAGCAGATCGTTCTGGTCTATCTTCTTTTAGGTCTTGATAGATACTTCATATCAATCTAGGTATATTCCTACATTTACATGAGGTCATTAATAAATTTATCAAATATTGCCGAAATTGAACTTACATATAAACGCCATTCTAATACAACAAACTGCCCTAAAATCTCAACTTCGCAAGATGCCTATAACATTCTTATCAACAACTGGAATGAAAACAAAATCTATTTTCTGGAAGAAGTAAAGATTATCCTGTTAAGCAGCAGTAATCGGGTTTTGGGTATCAGTAATATATCATCGGAATGCGTTGCATGTACCATTGTTGATCCGCGCCTTGTATTGGTTACAGCCTTAAAGGCAAATGCATCTGCCATTGTTCTGGCACACAATCATCCGTCCGGAGGCGTTAATCAAGTAACACAGACAGGATAATGACTAACCGCCTGATCAATGCAAGCGAAATGCTGGGAATTTCTATGTTTGATCACCTGATTGTTGCCAATGAAGGCTATTATTCATTTACTGACAATATTGTTTATCTCAAACGCCATCCCAGAAATTACATCGCTTTTGAAGCGAGCCACCTTTTTAAAAAGGCCATGAAAAGAAAAAGAAACAATAATTTCTTACTGCCCCTTTATCTAAATTAACGCTCTCATTATCTAATGATAGGTTATTCGTTCGTGTTTTAAAATTTGAATAATATTTTCGGACTGATAAAAAATAAAGGCTAAATCCTGAATAGAATTTTAAAGAGAAGTGTAACCCGTAGATATGCCCCGGATTAACTTCGAGGAACTAGGCCACATTGCACCGTATCAATTTAAAACTCCTAGGTTTTTAAAACTTGACTTCCTTAAGATAGTCGGGATTTGTAATCCCGTCTCCAGAAATCCACAGTACAAAGCTTCTGATTGCAAATCCAGACCAACGTTTTGCCAACATATTGCCTGGCACCGATTTAAATTAATCGTTTTAGATGTTGCTTTACAGATGATTAACTAATTGTGTAGTGCTTCAATCACTGTCAGATTCGTCGTTAAATCCGTCATATATTATCAAATTGTAGCAGGATTTTAACCTTATTTAAGTTTTATTGGTTTATTTGAGTTAATATTTATACATTCAATTCATAATCAAACTCAGCTAACTCAACCAAAACTATGAAAGTATTACCATTTACCATGCTTGTTCCTGATGATAAGAGTGTGATATCGGAACATATTGAACTTCCATATTTTTACCAATATCTGCACCGACATGATGAATGGCAGATTACTTACATAGAAAAAGGAGAGGGAACGTTAATTGCAGGGAATGATATGCATGCCTTCCGACCAGGCGATATTTTTGTAATTGGGGCAAAACTCCCACATCTTTTTAAAAGCAACCCTGAATATTTTGCTGCTGACAGCCATAAAACGATCAAAGCATGTTCTATTTACTTTAATCCTAATGGTATTTTAGCTGCTTTGTTCAATCTTCCCGAAATGAAGATGGCCAGCGGTTTTTTAGCTAAACACAAACATGGTTTCAAAATTCCTGCTGCTTTTACTAAAAACATGGCGACCAAAATGTTCAATGTTCACCAGGCATCAGGCGTTGATGTGTTGTTTAACTTTCTGAAATTGGTTAACAGCCTTCAGGATTTAAATGAAAATGTAGAATCGTTGTGCTCAGATATGTATTCTTCGAACGTAACCGAAAATGAAGGTATGCGGTTGAGTAAGATCATTAACTTCATCACCGAAAATTACAATAATCAAATTTCCTTAGAGGATGTGGCCAATGCGGCGTTTATGACTCCTCAAGCCTTCTGCAGGTATTTTAAGAAACATACAGGACATACTTTCGTATCGTTTTTAAATGAAGTGAGAATTAACGATGCCTGCAAAAGCCTTATTTCGGGAGAAAAAGCCGATTGCATTTCAGGCGTAGCCTATAAAGCTGGTTTCAATAGCATTACCAATTTTAACCGGGTATTTAAAAGTATTATTGGTCAATCGCCAAGAGCATATATCGATACTTATAACAGTGTAAGCAGGGTAAGCTACGTAGGCGCCTAAGCAAAAACATTCTTAATTTATAAAAAAAAACTAGCCATTTTTTCAAATGGAGGCAAATGCTATTTGCCTGATTTAACCAAACCCAAATGCAAAACAAATTGACGTTTTTTGCCCTTTTGTTAATGGTAAACCTGTTACCAGGCACTTTTGTATTCGCTCAAACCGCTAATGAAAGTTTGTACGAACAGACCAGCGAAATGGGCACGCTGATTATAGGCTACCAAAGGGATGTAGATGCGATTAATGATTTCTACTATCCTTATTCATCAGGAGGTACTTATGCCTATCCGATGGCTACTTTTAAAAGTCCGGAGCAAAGAAAACGCCTGCAGGATATCAACAACGATTATTTAAGCAAGTTAAAATCAGCCAAATTTGAAGGATTTAGCATTTACGGCAAAGTAGATTATATCCTCCTTAAAAAACAGATCGAATCTTCTGTCTGGCTGCTCGGCAAAGAAGAAACAGATTACAATGCCCTGTCGAAGTATTTTACCTTTGCCGATCCTATTTATGCGCTCGAAAAATTAAGAAGAAGAGGTACCTATAAAGAAGGATCGCTAATGGCTGCCCAGATGGACGACATTGCGAAGCAGATTGATGTGCTAAATCTGAATTTTAAGCAGGGAATACTTAAACCCGATCAGCTTAAAATGGCAACAGCCATAACCTTGAGTTTAAAACACCGTTTAAAGGGTTTTTACCAGTTTTATATGGATTATGAACCTGGTTTTACCTGGTGGGCACCTAAACCTTACGAAAAGTTAGACCTCGCCTTAACCCAGTACGCTAAACTTTTTAACGATAAAGAAGCGCCTACTCCGGCTTCAAAATCAAATAAACCAGAAATTAAGGGAAATCCAATTGGGAGGGAAGAGCTGATCAGGCAATTAAATGCAGAGCTTATTCCTTATACACCAGAGGAACTCATCAAGCTTGCCGAAAAAGAATTTAAGTTTTGCGATGAAGAGCTTTTGAAAGCATCAGCTGCAATGGGTTTCGGAAATGACTGGAAAAAAGCGCAGGAAAAAATCAAGAATAGTTACGTGCCATTAGGTAAACAACCAGAGTTAATTGTAAAACTACAGGATGATGCCTTAAACTTTATCAAAGCCAACGACCTGATCAGCATTCCCGCATTGGCGGAAGAAACCTGGGGTATGGTGATGATGTCGGCCGAACGCCAGTTGGTGAATCCATTTTTTACCGGTGGGCGCGAAATCAGTATTTCCTACCCAACAAATTCGATGGAGGAAGATGATAAGTTAATGAGTATGCGTGGTAATAATCCCTATTTCTCAAGGGGAACGGTACAGCACGAACTTTTGCCGGGTCATCACTATCAATATTTTATCAATAATCGTTATAAAAGCTATCGCGATCCGTTTAAAACGCCTTTTAGTGTAGAAGGCTGGCCATTATACTGGGAACTTTTATTGTATGATAAAGGTTTCGCCAAAACGCCCGAAGAAAAAATGGGAATGCTTTTCTGGCGCATGCACCGTTGTGCCAGGATTCTTTTTTCACTGAACTTTCATCTTGGCAAATGGACGCCTCAGCAGTGTGTCGATTTCCTGGTTGATCGTGTAGGGCACGAACGCGCCAATGCAGAAGGTGAGGTGCGCAGATCTTTCAAAGGCGATTATAGTCCCTTGTACCAGGTAGCTTACCTTACCGGTGGCCTCCAGCTTTTTGCCCTTAAAAAAGAACTGGTTGATCGTGGAAAAATGAGCTTTAAAGCCTTCCACAATGCCGTGATCAAAGAAAACTTAATTCCTGTAGAAATGATCAGGGCTACTTTAACCAACCAGCCGTTAACACGCGATTTTACAACCTCGTGGCATTTTTACGATCAGCTTAAATAAATCAACTCACCAAACCCTTTGAACCACCAAACAACAGAACGCATGATTGAAAAAGAAACCACACAGTTTAAACCTTCACTTAAATTGATGGATGCAACCATGCTTGTAGCCGGAAGTATGATCGGCTCAGGTATTTTTATTGTAAGTGCAGATATTACCCGAAATGTTGGCAGTTCTGGCTGGCTGTTAGTGGTTTGGTTAATTACAGGTTTTATGACGCTTACTGCTGCATTGAGTTATGGCGAATTAAGTGCCATGTTCCCAAAAGCGGGCGGACAGTATATTTATTTAAAAGAAGCCTATAACCCGTTGATCAGTTTTTTATATGGCTGGAGTTTTTTTACGGTTATCCAAACCGCAACTATTGCTGCTGTAGGCGTGGCATTTGCCAAGTTTACGGCTTATCTCGTACCCGCGCTCAGTGAAGATTTAGTAGCCATCGATTTGGGTTTCTTTACCATCTCTCCGGCACAACTATTGGCCATTGGGGTAATTATATTACTTACCTATATTAACAACAGGGGAGTAAACGGGGGGAAAGTGATTCAAACTACCTTTACAGTGGCTAAATTGTTAAGTCTGTTTGGCCTGATTGCTTTTGGACTTTTCTTTTTAGATAAAGGTATCTGGAAAAGCAACTGGGAAAATATGTGGGTTTTAGGTCCACTCTCTGCCGAAGGAAATATTGGTTCTTATACTACGCTGGCCGCATTCGGTGCCATTGCTGCCGCGATGGTGGGCTCGATATTTAGCAGCGATTCCTGGCACAACGTTACCTTTATTGCCGGCGAAATTAAAAACCCTGCACGTAATATTGGTTTGAGTTTAGCCTTGGGAACGATTATCGTAACGGTGCTCTACATCCTTACCAATGTGATGTATACAGGTGTACTTTCATTACATGATATTGCCTACGCTGATAAAGACCGGGTAGCAGTTTCTGCTGCCAACCATATTTTCGGTACCGCGGGCACCATCATTATCGCGTTAATGATTATGGTTTCGACTTTCGGTTGTAACAACGGTCTAATTATGGCTGGTGCCAGGGTGTATTACTCCATGGCCAAAGACGGACTTTTCTTTAAAAAAGTTGGTACGCTGAATAAAAATGCAGTACCTGGATTTGGACTATGGATTCAATGTATTTTTGCTTGTTTATGGTGCATTAGCGGAAAGTATGGCGATCTGTTGGATATGATCTCATTTGTGGTGGTGATGTTTTATATGCTCACCATTTTCGGGATATTTATCCTTCGTAAAAAACGACCTGATGCAGAACGTCCGTACAAAGCTTTTGGTTACCCCGTTCTGCCCATCATTTATATGGTAATGGGACTGGCCTTTTGTATATTACTGATTATTTTTAAACCCAAATTTACCTGGCCGGGATTAATCATTACTTTAATTGGTATACCGGTTTACTACCTGATAAAAGGAAGTATTGCCCGTCAGGATTCGAAAACAAAAGATACGCCTGATAGCAGCGGTTAAAATATTGATGTTATCCATTAAAATCTGAAGGGAATCTGCAAAACGCGAGTACTATATTTACCACAAAAAACCTGTAATGACGATTTACATCATGGCTAAAAAATCAATAGCCTTCATCTTATTAAGTTTTGTTTCTTTTCAGGTACTGGCGCAGCAAGCGGGTTTACAACCTTACGCACCAAGTGCTGCCGAAGTGGCAAATGCTTACCGGTTATCTGTTAAACTAGATACGGCACTACGCAATATTCCTACCAACAATGATCTTATTCCTTTTTGGAAAAAAGATGGAAGCGCATTTTGGTATAAAAAGAATCTTCAGAACAGAACCTGGGAATATTATGATGTAGATGCGGCAACTGGCAAACGTAAACTTGCATTTGATCATGATAAACTTGCGGAGCACATCGAAAAGATCACCGGTAAAAAACAGAACCCGCTAAAACTTCAGTTAACGGAGCTTTATTTCGCCGATCAGGGCAATACGGCAAAATTAAAAATACAACAGAAATGGTATCAGTTAAACCTGAGCGACTATAGTTTAACCCATACAAACGATAGCAGTATTTATCGTTACAATGCCAAAAGACCATTACAGCAGCGGAGATCACGCTGGCAACGAAACCGCGAATCGAGAAAATCGCCAGATGGCAAAAACGAAATCCTGATCCGTGGAGGCAACTTGTTTGTAATTGATTTAGCAACCAAAGCAGAAACCCAGCTCAGTACCGATGGTAACGCCGAAAAACCTTATGGTGAATTTGCATGGTCGCCGGATGGAAAAAATATCGTCGCCTACAAAATCGATCCGAAAGAAATTAAAAAAGTACATTATGTATTAAGTTCGGTTCCCGGTACTACGCGTGGCGAACTAAAATCAAGAGAATATGCGCAACCCGGTGATGACTTTACAGCTTATCAACCCTATGTTTTTAATGTAGCGGCTAAAACGGCGATTAAGGTAGATGCCGATCCGGTAGATTTCTTTGGTGCACCAGAACTGCATTGGCGCGATAATAACAGCCGCTATTATACCTATGAGAAAGTAGACCGCGGCCATCAACGTTTCAGGGTAATTGAAGTGGATGTTTTAACCGGAAAAACTAAAAATATTATCGACGAGAAAACCAAAACCTTCATTTATGAAAATCGCATCTATACAAGGTACTTGCCTAAAACAAATGAAATATTATGGACAAGCGAACAGGATGGGTGGCAACATCTTTATCTGGTAAATGCCTTAACCGGAAAGCAAAGCTTAATTACCAAAGGAAATTATGTAGTTAAGGATATTGATAGTGTAGATATCGTAAAACGCCAGGTTTGGTTCAGGGCAAATGGAATGCATGCCGGCGAGGATCCTTATTTTATCCATTACTACAGAATCGGATTTGATGGAAAAGGACTAATCAACCTCACGCCCGAAAAAGGTAACCATAACCTCAGCTTTTCACCTGATCGTAAATATTACATCGATACCTATTCACAGGTAAATGTACCACCGGTTAGCGAGTTAAGGTTAACGGCAAATACTAAAAAAATAAGCGAAATAGAACATGGGCAAAAAGATGCTTATTTGGCTACCGGAGTTAAACTGCCTGAAGTGTTTGTGGCCAAAGGAAGAGATGGTGTAACCGATATTTGGGGCATTGTTTGCTTTCCTTCAAAAATGGATCCGAACAAAACTTATCCTGTAATCGAGAATATTTATGCAGGTCCGCATGATAGTTTTGTGCCTAAAAGTTTCCTGCCAGCCAGTGAAATGCAAAGCATTGCCGAATTAGGCTTTATTGTGGTCCAAATTGATGGAATGGGAACGGCCAACAGGTCTAAAGCTTTTCATGATGTATGCTGGAAAAATATAGCCGATGCTGGTTTCCCCGACAGGATATTGTGGATGAAAGCGATGGCAGTTAAATATCCAAATGCCGATATTACCAGAGTGGGCATTTACGGTACTTCGGCAGGCGGACAAAGCTCAACTGGTGCATTGTTATTTCATCCCGAATTTTACAAGGCCGCGGTTTCTGCTTGTGGCTGTCACGATAACCGCATCGACAAACAATGGTGGAACGAACAATGGATGGGCTATCCGGTAGGACCGCACTATGGCGAACAATCTAACATCACAAATGCCGCTAAATTACAGGGTAACCTGTTTTTAATTGTTGGCGAAGCGGATGAAAATGTACCACCTGAATCTACCTATCGACTGGCTGATGCACTGATCAAAGCCAATAAAGATTTCGATATTTTAAGCATTCCGGGTATGGGGCATAGTGATGGCGGTATTTACGGACGCAGGCGTAAACGCGATTTCTTTGTAAAACATTTACTTAATGCCGAACCACCAAATCCGAATCTTTCAAAATAAGTTGGTTTATTGGTCATTAGTTTATTGGTCATTGGTCATTGGTCATTAGTTTATTGGTCATTAGTTTTATTGGTCATTGGTTATTAGTTCAATAGTCATTGGTCATTAGTTTATTGGTCATTGATTATTGGTACTTGGTCCTTAGTTTATTGTTCATTCAATAACGCTGTCATTCTGTTAAAATAAATTGTTACTTTGGTACATTGCATTAAATCATCCTTTTCATGTTACCAAAAATTAAAATATCCTGTCTGTTTTTACTCGTGCTATTATTTAGCGCATTTACTGTTCATGCATCGAAGATAGATTACTATCAGATCAAAATTTATCATTTGAAAACCGATGCTCAGGAAAAAACAGTAGATGATTATTTGCAGAAAGCCTATTTACCGGCACTGCACCGCTGTGGAATTGCAAAAGTGGGCGTATTTAAACCCATTTTGAATGATCAGGCTGCGGTTACAGAAAAACTTATTTATGTGTTTATCCCTTTAAAATCATTCAATGGCATGTTGGAGCTGGATAAAGAATTAGCAAAAGACGAACAATATGCCGCTGACGGTAAAAGCTACCTGGAAGCGAATTATACCGAAGCACCTTACGAACGGTTAGAATCTATTGTATTAAAGGCTTTTGAAGATGCCCCGCATTTTATGCTGCCTAATTTAAAATCACCGATGAAAGAGCGGGTTTATGAATTGAGAAGTTATGAGTCGCCTACCGAGCAGTATTTTAAGAATAAAGTTCAGATGTTTAATAAAGGCGACGAAATTGGGTTATTTAAAAGGCTGAATTTTAATGCCGTATTTTATGGAGAAGTAATTGCCGGTAGCCATATGCCTAACCTCATGTATTTAACCACTTTCGAAAATAAAGCAGATAGAGATGCTCACTGGAAGGCATTCTCTGCAGATGATTATTGGAAGAAACTTTCGGCAATGCCAGAATATCAGCATAATGTTTCTAAAAACGACACTAAGTTTGTGTACCCCACAGACTATTCTGATTTTTAAGAAAGATAATAATCCCGGCCATAAAGATTCTGAAATAAATTCAGAATGACGTATTTCTTTTGACTTATACTTAAAAAACTTAATGTCCTTAACTCCTTAATGGTGAAAAGTTAGCGGTGAAAGAAGCTAGAAGCAAAAAACTAATCTAAACGCTCTGGAAATCTATGTTTTCATAGTGAAAAATAATCCCGGTCATAAAGATTCTGAAATGAATTCAGAATGACGTATTTCTTTTGACTTATACTTAAAAAACTTAATGTCCTTAACTCCTTAATGGTGAAAAGGAGCGAGTATCCCTCATTTAGCTATTCACGAAAGCATTTCTTTGTTTTTATCTTCAGTCTGGATCAGCTGATTCACGGTATCTTCAAATTTTTTAAAATCGAGGGGTTTAAGCAAAAAATAGTTGCCTTTATCGAAGGCGTCAATGGCCTTATTGCCATGGGCACTTACAAAAACGACAAATTTCACGCTGTTTCGAAGCATTCTGGCTACGTCAATTCCCGATATTTCCATTTGGATATCCAAAAAAAGGAAATCAATTTTTCCGTAAGTCCAAAAGGCGGCCATAGCCTCTACTGGATCCATAAAACTTCCTTTAAGTTGGAGTTTGTCTATTTTGGAAACAAAATGCTCAAGTACTTTTACACTCATTTGGCTGTCATCTATAATTACACAGCTATAGGATTGGGATGTTGGGGAATTCATTATTCTGGGATTTTATAAACACTTACAAAATGCTTGCCATTCGATTTTTTTTAAAAGTTTATAATACAAAGATGCTGCATTAAAATCTAATTAATCAATGTTTTACATTCAAATAGTGTTAAAAAACAGGCTCTTTATGTGTTTTGTATTTTTTTTGATAATATACGTCATAACCATTCTTCAGTCGTGTTTATAGCGGTTTGTTGAAGTTTTTTATAAATGCTCGTTTATGATTTTCGCCATACTAAACTCCTAACAAAAAACTTTTTTGGTGCTTTTAATTTATTTAAATATTATACCCTATAGCGCAGGACAGTTAATCTGATAAGCCAATTATCTTTGTAAAGCAATAATTGCTGGACCTATAATTATTTCGCTAACCAAATAAAATTTCTGATCATGATGGTATCGATACTTATCCATAAAATAAGCAAAATTTTGCTGTTATTTCTGCTTGTTTTTCTATCATTTAGCGTTGCAGCAACGACCACAAATCAGTTTAACCTTTTAGCTGCTCCAGGTACCTTATCAGAAAATACCGTGGCCTTATTGTGGGATAAACAATATGGTTCAACGCCTATTATTTATCAGATCTCTTTAAATGGTAAAATACATGGTGATACACGAAAAACCAATTATAGCTTAGAAAATTTGATGCCGGATACCTGGTATACGGTAAGTGTAAGTATAAAAGGAAATAAAGCGACTGGCTTAAATAGTATCCGTTTTAAAACAAGGGCGAAGGGGAAAATATACAATGTTTTAGCTTTCGGAGCGAAAGGAGACGGCATAACCATTAATACAAAAGCCATTCAAACAGCGATTGATGCCTGTAGCACTGGCGGCACGGTTTATATCCCCAAAGGAACTTTCGTTTCGGGTGCTTTATATTTAAAAAGTAATATGACCCTACAAATAGAAGAGGGTGGTGTGTTAAAAGGATCAACTGTAGTAGAAGATTATTTACCCATGATTTTAAACCGTTTTGAAGGCTGGGAGCTGAAAACATATGCAAGTTTACTCAACGCAGGTACGCTTAACCGTAACGGAACTTATAATGTAAAGAATGTAAGAATTACTGGTAAAGGCACCATTAGTGGCGGAGGGAAAAAACTTGGCGATGCGATGATCAAAGCCAGTGGAATAAGAAGTAGGGGACGTTTAATCTGCTTAATGAACTGTCAGGACGTAAGTTTGTCTGATTTAACCATTACTGAACCTCCATGCTGGACCATTCATTATATTTATAGTAACAATATAACCTGTCAAAATTTAAATATCATAACGGTAAACATCCGCAATGGAGATGGTATCGATCCTGATTCTTCTACCGATGCTTATATTTTTAATTGTACTTTCGATACTGGCGACGATTGCATTGCCATTAAATCGGGTAAAAATCCAGAAGGCTTTTTTGTAGCCAAACCAACCAAAAATGTACGGATAACAGATTGTGACTTTAAACGCGGTCATGGTATTTCAATTGGCAGCGAAATGTCTGGCGGAGTTAGCGACGTTTTGGTGCAAGATTGCAAAGCCGGGAAACTATTGCATGGTATGCAGATAAAAGGAACAAAAGATAGGGGTGGTTATGTGAAAAATGTAACGGTAACCGATTGCCAACTGCTGCAAATTACCATATTTTCTGCCGTTAATTACAACAACGACGGCGAGGCCGCACCACAAATACCAACTTTCGAAAATTTTGTATTCAAGAATATCGATATGTCTATGGCATCAAATGCCGATGCAGCCATTAATATCAATGGCTTTAAAGATCCAGCTCACCGCTTAAAAAATGTAACCTTTACAAACATTACACTGCCAGAGCAGTCGAAGATTATAATAAACGATGCTGAGAAGATAAAATTTACTACTGTACAATCATTAACAGGTACCAAGCCGCAGTATATGGTAAACAATAGTTCGGAAGTATTACATTAGTTAATGGTTATTCTATTAATCTGTTCTGCCGTAAAGTGTAGCAATACCTTCTTCCGTTATCGCGAGTTTTAAGAGTTCCTTTTGAAAAACATCTATAGCGTGTGGTTCTACTATGATTTCTAACTTTAATTTATCTTTTTCATCATCCCTATACTCTGTAGCAACATTTTCTTCTAAATTGATAAGTACACTGATATGACCTGAATGATTAATCGGCGATAATTTCATTCCAAAATACGCGTAACCATCTTTTTTACCAGCTTCGTAGATCAAATCTTTTTCTGCTTTATAATTTAACAATAACCTTGCAAAATTGGCAAGGTTATCACTTGTTTCATAAACATCGGTCGTTCCTAAATATCGTCCATTAGTTGCTTGTACATTTATCTCAAACATGTGGTCATCTTTCCAAATAACCTTTATTGCTAAATACGATGGTGTAATTTGTAAGTGCATTCTATTAATTTATAAAAATAAAATCTAAGCTAATGCAATTTCATTTAAATACATATAAAGGCACACTGATCATATTTGATTGGGTATTATAGCTTAATGTCCTTAACTCCTTAATGATAGAAACTAATTCTTTATGTTATCGTATTTTCTGTCGTAAAAAATTAGATAGGCAAACGATTGCGCGGTTTTTGTCCTCAAAAACACGCTATTTCCTTTAATGTGTTTGTTAACTTTATCCCTCAGCAACTAAGTCTATTTAGCTTGTTCAACATATAAACACATAACCAAATCAAACTTTTAATGACCCCGCATTATTTTTTCAAAAATTTTAAAATAACCAGTTCCAAAAACCAACCCAAAGGCGTGGTTTTGGCATTTGCGTTTTTTTTAATTGCCGCTCCGTTTTTTGTGACTGCTCAACCGGCTGCTCAGAAAACCAATCAGGTAGCACAAAATACCACCAAAGTGCTTAGCGCAAAAAAGATCAATACCACAACTATAGAATTATTGCTTTCTGATAAGCAGACCTTAACCTTAGATTTTTATGGCGATAATATTTTTCGCCTTTTCGAAGATCCTACAGGAGGTTTTATACGCGATCCGGAAGCCAAACCTGAAGCTAAAATTTTAGTGGAAAACCCACGCAGAGCTGTTTCAAAACTGGACATAAAAGATGAGAATAATCAACTATTCATCTCTACAGCTAAGATTACGGTGCTGATTGATAAAAATACTTCGCTGATCAAAATTATCAACCTTGCTACCCAGGCTGTAGCTGTTGAAGAATTAGCGCCGATTCAATTCGAGAAAGGAAAAGTAACCCTGAGCCTAAAAGAAAATCCACAGGAATATTTTTATGGCGGTGGCGTCCAGAACGGCCGTTTCTCACACAAGGGGAAAAACATTGCTATCGAAAACCAAAACTCCTGGACGGATGGAGGGGTAGCTTCGCCAACACCTTATTATTGGTCTACCAATGGTTATGCTGTCATGTGGCATACCTTCAGCAAAGGAAGTTACAATTTTGGTGCTAAAGAAAAAGGCTTGGTAAAATTGGCACACGAAACCGATTACCTGGATGCCTTTTTTATGATTAACAATGGAGCAGTGCCTTTATTGAATGATTTTTACCAGCTGACCGGAAATCCGATTTTATTGCCAAAATTTGGTTTCTATCAGGGACATTTAAATGCTTATAACCGCGATTTCTGGAAAGAAGACGAAAAGGGAACTTTATTTGAAGATGGCAAACGTTACAAAGAAAGTCAGAAAGATAATGGCGGTATAAAAGAATCGCTTAACGGCGAAAAAAACAATTATCAATTTTCTGCACGTGCGGTAATTGATCGTTATAAAAAACACGATATGCCTTTGGGCTGGGTGCTGCCTAACGATGGTTATGGTGCAGGTTACGGCCAAACCGAAACCTTAGATGGCAATATTCAAAACCTCAAAAGTTTTGGCGATTATGCCCGTAAAAATGGTGTAGAAATTGGCTTGTGGACACAATCAGATCTTCACCCAAAACCAGAAGTAAGTCCCTTGTTGCAGCGCGACATTATTAAAGAAGCCAGAGATGCTGGTGTTCGGGTATTAAAAACCGATGTGGCATGGGTTGGTGCCGGTTACTCGTTCGGTTTGAATGGTGTAGCTGATGTAGCACAGATTATGCCTTATTATGGCAATAGCAGTCGTCCGTTTATCATCTCCTTAGATGGTTGGGCAGGTACACAACGTTATGCCGGTATTTGGTCGGGTGACCAAACGGGTGGCGTTTGGGAATATATCCGTTTCCACATTCCTACTTATTTAGGTTCTGGTTTATCAGGTCAGCCGAATATTACTTCCGATATGGATGGTATTTTTGGGGGTAAAAACCTGACCATCAATACCCGCGATTTCCAATGGAAAACCTTTACGCCAATGGAATTAAACATGGATGGTTGGGGCGCCAACGAAAAATATCCACATGCATTGGGCGAACCTGTAGCTTCGATTAACCGCAATTATTTAAAACTGAAATCAGAGCTGATTCCATATACTTATAGTGTGGCAAGAGAAGCGGTTACCGGATTGCCAATCATCAGGGCGATGTTTCTGGAGTATCCAAATGCTTATACCAAAGGTACTTCAACACAATATCAATATCTATACGGACCATCTTTCTTAGTCGCGCCAATTTATCAGGCAACTAAATCAGACGAAAAGGGTAACGATATCCGCAATGGTATTTACCTGCCGGAAGGAACATGGATTGATTATTTCACCGGAGAAAAATATACCGGAAACAGCATCCTCAACAATTTTGATGCACCGTTATGGAAGTTGCCTGTTTTTGTGAAAAATGGTGCTATTATTCCGATGACAAATCCGAATAATAATGTTTCTGAAATCAGTAAAGTAAACCGCATCTATGAATTGTATCCTTTTGGAAAAAGTTCATTTACCGAATACGATGATGACGGTGCAACAGAAGCCTATAAATTAGGAAAAGGTGCTTCTACTTTAATCGAATCAGAACTGGATCAAAAAAATAATGCATTGGTTACCATCCATCCGGCAAAAGGCGATTTTGATGGTTTTGTGAAAGAAAAAACAACTGAATTTGTGGTTAACGTTACCGAAAAACCGAAAAGGTTAACCTCAAAAGTTGGAAATAACAAAATCAGACTAAGTGAAGTAAATTCGAAATACGAGTTTTTAAAACAGTCTAACGTTTATTTCTACGATGCTACACCAAACTTAAACCGCTTTGCTACAAAAGGAAGCGATTTTGAAAAAGTGGCCATGGTTAAAAACCCGCAGTTGCTGGTTAAACTTCAATCTACCGATATTACCATCAATCCGGTAACACTTAGTATTGATGGATTTAAATTTGAACCTGCAGATAAACAACGTTTGTCAACAGGGAAATTATCGGCTCCTCTTAATGCAAAAGTAAGCGATAAAAACAGAGAAGCTTATACGCTTACCCCAAGCTGGACCAAAGTGAGCAATGCAGATTTTTATGAGATCGATTTTAATGATATGCATTATACCACAATCCGCGATACTGCTCTGTTGTTTGATGGATTATTGGCCGAAACAGCTTACACGTTTAAGTTACGTGCCGTAAACAAAGATGGCGTCTCAGATTGGACCGAGATCAAAGCCACTACCAAAACCAATCCTTTAGAATTTGCTATTCAGGGTATTGTAGCCGAAACTACGGTAGAAAATCAAGGCGGTTCTGGCATCAATAAATTGTTCGATTATGATGAGGGTAATACCTGGCATACCAAATGGGGCGTTAAGGCAGTTCCTTTTGATATGATTATTGATTTAAAATCGATCAATCAGCTGGATAAATTCCATTACCTGCCGCGTACAGGAAAAGGAAACGGAATTCTGTTAAAAGGTAAAGTATTTTATAGCAACAATAAAGAAAGCTGGACGGAAGCTGGTGCATTTGAATGGGCCAATACCGACGAAATTAAAATATTCAATTTTACTTCACATCCTGCTGCCCGTTACATCAAAATTGCTGTTGCTGATGGAGTAGGTGGTTTTGGTTCAGGAAGAGAGTTGTATGTATTTAAGGTTCCAGGTACCGAAAGTTATCTGCCGGGTGATATTAATAACGACCGTTTAATTGATCGGAACGATTTAACCTCTTACATCAACTATACCGGTTTAAGAAAAGGTGATGCTGATTTTGAAGGTTATATCAGCAATGGTGATATCAACAAAAACAACCTGATTGATGCGTACGATGTTTCAGTTGTGGCTACACAGCTCGAAGGAGGAGTGAAAAATGCTAAAACTGATAAAGTTGCAGGTAAACTCGAAATCAGTACCGCTAAACAAGCTTATAACAAAGACGAAATCGTCGAAATTAAAGTAAAGGGAATAAACCTGAAATCAGTAAATGCTTTAAGTTTTGCGCTACCATACAATGCACAGGATTATGATTTTGTAAGCGTTCAGCCTTTAAACACCAAACAAATGGATAACCTGACCAACGATCGCCTGCACACCAATGGCGCTAAGGTTTTGTATCCAACCTTTGTAAACATAGGCAACAAAGATGCTTTAAACGAAACTTCCGATCTGTTTATCCTGAAATTAAGGGCAAAACGCAAACTGCAGTTCGGACTTAAGCTTAGTGAAGGCATTTTAGTAGATAAGAATCTCAATTCAGTTAAATTTTAGTTAGTTAGTTAGTTAGTTAGTTAGTTAGTTAGTTAGTTAGTTAGTTAGTGATTAGTGCGAAGAGGTCGGTTTTTAATCGGCCTCTTTTTTTTGTCGCAAATTTGGATACAAGAAAAGATTAGGTAATAAGTTAGCAAATTGTATATTTACAAGTCATCCATTTCCAAAGAGGCAAGGGTCTAGCTAAGGCACGCTCCATCAAATTTTGTTGTTTAACTATGAGGTTAATTCGTCTGACTTGTTTTATTTTGCATTTTTTTTTGCTCTTTACCCATGTTAAAGCGCAAGAGTTGCGTACAAACAATCAACCTGTACTAACCGGCCACTATGTTATCAAAACATATGGTATAAATGAAGGGCTTCCATCAAAAAGTACAACGGCTGCTTTAAAAGATAAAAGAGGATTTATATGGGTAGGAACCGAAAACGGCCTGTGTAAATTTGATGGTTACGCTTTTAAAATCTACGTCAATATTACCGGCGATACCACTTCACTAACCAATAACTATATCAATGCGGTGGTAGAAGATAAAAATGGTGTTTTTTGGGTTGGTACGATGAATGGTTTAAATAAATTTGATCCTGTAACCGAAAAATTTGAACGTTTTTATCATAAAGAAAACAACAGAACATCACTAAGCAATAATAAAATATGGTCGTTACTCATCGACAGAACAAATAAGCTCTGGGTAGGTACCGATGATGGCTTTAACCTTTTTAACAAAAATTCAAACGCTTTCACCGTTTATCAGCCGGATTTTAAGGATCCGGATGCCATTAAAGGGAAGTCGGTTAATGCCATTGCAGAAGACAAAGCGGGTAACCTATGGTTAGGCAATTGGAGCAAAGGATTAAATAAATTCGATAAAAAAACCAAAAGCTTTAAAAATTACACACAGAAGGAAGTAGCAGGCGAAAAAAATCCAAACGATATCTGGACACTCTGTTTGGATGCGGATGGTATGATATGGATTGGTAGCTATTGGAAAGGCGATCTGTTTCGATTTGATCCAAAAAGTGAATCCTTTACTACCTATGCCAGTAAAGGAACAGGTAATGCATCAATATTTAGTGTTTTAAATTTAGGTACCGAAAAGTTACTGGTAGGTGGAAGCGCAGGTGTATTCTGGGTGAATACCAAACTAAATAAATGGGAGAAAATAGAAGAACTGGAGTTTTTTGCCAATGGCGGTTTATATCGTGATAAATCAGGAATGATATGGATTTGTGGTAAAAACGGCTTCAGCAAAATAGACTTTAACCAATATAAATTTAATTTCATTTCCCTTCCTTTTGGACAGGCAGAAATCAAATCCATCATTAGTTATGGAAAGGATTTTTGGGTAGGCACAAATAAAGGCTTATTTAAATATAATCCCGATAATCATGCTGTAAGTAAACTGCAGCATACCGGTAATCCGAATAGTTTATCCAGCTCTGAAATTATTAACCTGTCAACCGATTTAAAAAACAGGCTTTGGGTAATGGGCGAGAATGGTTTCGATCGTTACGACGAGAAAGCGAATAAATTTATCCACCATCATCACCGTTCGGCATTGGGTAGTTTTTTTAATGAAGATGTTTTTAGGGATTTAATTGAGGTAAATGCAGACGAATATTATTTGGCTACCGATGCCGGTCTGAAAGTCTATAACGATAAAACCAACAGCTATACACATTACTTTAACGACCCTAAAAACCAGGCTTCATTGAGTAATAACCATTTGTACTGCCTTTTAAAAGATGCGCAGGGAAATGTCTGGATAGGAACATACGGAAGTGGGCTCAGCCGCTTTAACCCTAAAACCAGAAAGTTTAGCAATTACATGATCAATAATTCAAAAAGGGGTGGTATTAGCAATAACATTGTAAACAGCCTCTATCTGGATTCGCATCAGAATGTTTGGGTTTGCACCCGCGATGGTCTGAATAAATATATAGCCAAAACAAACACTTTCGAAATATATTCAAAGCAGAATGGTTTTGCCAGCAATGTTTTTACCGATCTGGTGGAAGATAATAATGGCAGATTATGGGTCACAACCGAACAGGGGATTTCACTCTTTGATCCGGTAAGCAAAATGGTGAAAAATTACGACGAGAAAGACGGTGTTTATGCCAATGCCGCTATCTGTAAAAATGCAAAAGGAGAAATTTACCTGGCCGGAAGTAAAGGCATCGTTTATTTTAATCCGCAACTGCTTAAATATAATAAAACGGCGCCGGCTGTTTATTTTTCCGATTTTTCTATTTTCAATAAATTAATTCTGCCTGGTGATGATTCTCCATTAAAATTACCGGTGTATATGACCAGGGAGATTACTTTGCCCTACAGTCAGAGTGTGCTTTCTTTTGGTTTTGTTGCACTCAATTACACGCTTTCGGAAAAAAACAAGTATGCTTATTTTCTCGAAGGTTTCGATAAGAAATGGAATTATAGTGGCAGTGAACATAAAGTTACCTACACCAATTTAAATCCAGGTAAATATGTATTAAAGGTAAGGGCATCAAATAATGATGGGATCTGGAATATGGAGGGCAATTCGATCGGGATTACCATTACGCCCCCATGGTATCGTACCTGGTGGGCTTTTTGTATTTATGGACTTACCTTTTTTGGGATGATTTATGCCTACCTTAAATACCGGGAACATCGGGCAAACCTCGAATTTCAGGTCAAACTGGCCCATGTTGAAAGTGAAAAAGAGAAAGAACTAAGCGAGAAGAAACTTTCTTTTTTCACCAATGTATCGCACGAGTTCCGAACACCACTTACGCTAATTATCAATCCGGTTAAAGAACTTTTATACAAGAACGATAAGAATGTTGATACCACTGATTTAAATATCGTTTACAGGAATGCAAAACGACTTTTAAGCTTAGTAGATCAATTGTTATTGTTCAGGAAAGCAGATACTTATGGTGAAAAATTAAAAGTAGCGCCGGTAAACCTGGTGAGTTTGTGTAAGGAGGTTTTTTTATGCTTTGTGCACCAGGCCCGATCTAAGAATATCGTGCTGGATTTTATAGGTACCGATGAAGTAATTCCTTTTTATGCCGATAGGGAAAAAATAGAAATCGTGTTTTTTAACCTGCTTTCAAATGCGATCAAATTTACACCTGAAGGTGGTACGGTTAAAATGATTGTAGGCAACCGCGGGGAAGATATACAGGTAGGTATTGAAGATACTGGTTGTGGCATTACCACCGTTGCTGGAGAAAAACTCTATGAAAAATTTTACCAGGATCCTGGAAATAAATCAGCAAAAGGAGGTTTCGGTATCGGTTTGTACCTGGCGAAGAATTTTATCGAAATGCATGGCGGAACCATAAACTATACCAGCACTGAAAATAAAGGCACCATTTTTAATATCAGTTTACGCAGGGGGATAAGCCATTTTAAAGATGCCGTTATTTTGCAGGAGGCACTGGTAGATACCGATTCGTCCTTATTTAAAGAGCTGATAGAAGATGAAATAACCGCAAATAAAATTGTAGAAGCTGCAGAAGAACCATTGATAGACAGTCAGCTGGCCCTGGATTTGAAAACACTGTTGATTATTGATGACAATATCGAAATCAGAGAGTACTTAAAACAGGTTTTCAGAATGGATTATCACCTTTACGAAGCTGGCAATGGAGAGGATGGATACGATATGGTAAAAGAACTGTTGCCCGATATTGTCATCTGCGATGTTATGATGGATGGGATAACCGGGATAGAACTTTGTAGTAAAATAAAAGAAGATGTAGCCGTTTCGCACATTCCTATTATATTGTTAACGGCTATTTCTGCTCCAGAAGTTAAACTGAAAGGGATAGAAGGCGGGGCCGACGATTACATCAGTAAACCTTTTGATAAAGATTTCTTAAAAGCAAGGGTAGCCAGCATCTTAAAAAGCAAAAACGCCCTGCAAAGATATTTTTATAACGAAATTACCCTCAATTCGAACAACACCAAAATCTCTGCTGAATACAAAGAGTTTTTAGATCACTGTATTCGTATTGTAGAAGAACACCTCATCGATCCCGATTTTAATATCGATACATTGACGGCAACCATTGGTATGTCGAGATCTAATCTTTACCGTAAAATAAAATCCATTTCTGGTCAGTCGGCCAATGGCTTTATCCGTTTCATCAGATTGAGAAAAGCCGCCGAAATTTTTATCAATACCGATAAAACCATTCAGGAAACTTCCTACATGGTGGGCATTAACGATCCCAAATATTTTAGAGAGCAATTTTACAGGCTCTTTAATATGAACCCATCCCAGTACATCAAAAAATTCCGAAAGCCATTTTCCAATAATATAAATACCACAGTTAAAAAAGGTAAATAGAAAATAGATATTGCTTCTGTTTTAATAATCGGCCTCAAAATGTCGTTTTGGGTTGATTTCGGTTTGTTTACCTCTCTAATTTGGATTGTTTGTACCCCTTTTAAGTTATTTGTTGACGCTAATTTAGCCTTCCACAGTACAGCGCTATAATCGCCATACCGATAGAGAATTTCTGTCGGGTGGATGATAAAACTGAGCTGTTAACCAAATATTAAACTTGCAAACTAAAATGAGAAAAAAAGTTCAGAAGGGATTTTTGCCAAAATCCTTTACCATTAAAACACTGGCATTTCTATTTGTCTTATCCATCAGTTTCCCCGCATTGGCATCTTTAGTTTCTGTTAAAACAGGAATAAAAAACCAGCTTAAAGAAATTGTGGTAACGGGAACAGTAACAAATGAAACGGGTGCTACATTTCCTGGTGTAGCCGTTAAAATCAAGGGCACAGAGAAGGCGGTACAAACCGATGCGAAGGGTAACTATAGTATTGCTGTTGCGACTACAACAGATGTACTCGTTTTTTCTTATGTTGGCTACACGAGTCAGGAACAAACTGTAGGAAACAGAACTTCCATTAATGTTCAGCTTGGTTCAGAATCTAAAACATTAAGCGAACTCGTAGTGGTTGGTTACGGTACGCAGAAAAAGGCAACCTTAACAGGCTCAATATCGCAGGTAAAAGGAAGTGAACTGATGAAAAGCCCACAGCCAAACCTGTCGAACTCGCTGGCAGGCCGGTTTTCGGGTGTAATTGTAAACAACCGCAGTGGCGAACCCGGTGTTGATGGCTCCAGCATTACCGTAAGGGGACTGGCCACCACCGGGAGCAATAATGTGCTCATTGTTGTTGATGGTGTTCCTGGCCAGATTGGTGGCCTGGAGCGTTTAGATCCAAACGACATCGAAAGTGTATCGGTATTAAAAGATGCTTCTGCGGCTATTTATGGTAACCGGGCTGCAAATGGGGTAATATTGGTGACCACCAAAAAAGGAAAAACGGGTAAACCATCTATAAGTTACAGTTTTAACCAGGGTTTTGGTTCGCCTACCAGGTTGCCTAAAATGGCCGATGCTGCTACTTATGCACAAATTATGAACGAAATTAGTTTCGATTCAAACCCTGCAGGAGGCCTTAATCAATCTTATACCGCAGATCAGATTGAGAAATTCCGCAATGGTTCTGATCCGCTCTTGTATCCTAATACCGATTGGATTAACGAAACACTGAAAAAGACTGCGCTTCAAAGTCAGCATAGCCTTTCGGTTAATGGCGGTAGTGAAGATGTAAAATATTACGTTTCATTAGGCACGATCGCTCAGGATGGTTTATACAAAAATGGTGCAACTAAATACAATCAGTATAATTTCCGTAGTAACGTTGATGCCAATATTTCTAAATATATTAAAGTTGGTTTATCCGTATCGGGCAGGCAAGAGAACCGCGTATTTCCGCAAGTTGGGGCAGGTGATATTTTTAGATCTATCTATCGGGCAAAACCAATTGCAGCCGCATATTACCCTAATGGTTTGCCAACAACCGGAATAGAAAATGCAAACCCTGCAATGCAGGTAACCGATATCGGGGGTACCAATAAAAATCCTACACAGGTTTTAAATGGAATTTTAAGGGCTACCTTTATTATACCAGGGGTAGAGGGACTTTCTGTAGATGGCTTTTTCTCGGCAGATAAATCAAATGTATTTAGTAAAAGTTTTAACAAACCTTACCTGTTATACCAGTATGATCAAGGTACAAAAAACTTTAACAGCGTAATTGTTGGCGGTAACAACCAAAAAGCAACTTTAACCGAAAGCCATAGAAATGAGTCGCTGCTGACTTCCAATATTAAACTAAACTATGCCCGTAAATTTAACCTGCACGATATTAATGCCTTTGTAGGTTACGAGCAGAGTGAAAATCACTTAGAGTATTTTGATGCACAACGCTTTAATTTTTTATCTACCTCTTTACCCGAACTTTCTCAGGGTGGTACAGCGGCTACCGATTTCCTGAACTCTGGTTATAGTTCTAATTATAACAGACGAAGTGTAATTAGCCGTTTAGCTTATAGTTACGATGAAAAATATCTCTTCGAAGGGCAACTCCGTGTTGACGGTTCATCTATTTTTCCGCAAGGAAAACAGTATGGTGTTTTTCCATCTGCTTCTGCAGGTTGGGTAATCTCAAAAGAAAAATGGTTTAACGAAAATGTTAAATTCATTGATAACTTAAAAATCCGCGCATCGTATGGTTCTTTGGGTAATGATAATGTAAATGGTTTCCAATATTTTGATAATTATGTACTGGTTGGTAATGGATTTGTAGCCAGAGACGCCAGCAATGCGCTAACTATTCAGCCTGGTGTAAACCTGGTTAAATTGGCAAACCCGAACATTACCTGGGAGGTAGCGAAAAAACTCGATATCGGTTTTAATGCTACGGTATTTAAAAACTTTAGTATCGAAGCCATTTATTTCCAGCAAAAACGTTCTGATATCTTAACCACCCGTAATGCTTCATTGCCAGGCTCTTCAGGTATTGTAAATCCTTACGGATCTGATCCGCTGGTTCCATCAGAAAATATAGGGAAAGTAAACAGCAACGGCTTCGAAGCCACTTTAGGCTATAACCATAATGGTGAAAATTTTAAGTGGAATTTATCGGGTAACATTACCTACGCTAAAAATAAGGTAGTTTTTATTGATGAGGCCAGCGGTACCTTAGATTATCAGCGCCAAACCGGAAGAACACTAAATTCTTACCTCTTGTACAATAGCATCGGTATATTTAGAACACAACAGGAATTGGATGCTTATCCACACGTAAGTGGTGCTAAAATAGGCGACCTTAAATACTTAGATTATAATGGCGATGGCAAAATTACCGCCGATGATCAAACCAGATCAGACTATAGCAATACCCCTCAGATTACCTATGGTGTAAACTTCGGGGCCTCCTACAAGAATTTCGATGTATCATTCGTATTGTCGGGTCAGGGGCAGGTAAGCCAATATGTGTTGCCTGAAGCAGGAAGTGTAGGTAACTTTTACAGTAGCTGGGCCGATAACCGGTTTAGTGCATCAAACCCGAACGGCACTTATCCAAGAGTTACAGACCGTGCATCAAATGCCATCAGTGGCGGGCAGTTTACCAACACGTTTTGGTTAAACGATGCTTCTTTTTTAAGACTTAAAAACGTAGAAATTGCCTATAATTTAAAGGCGGCGTTTTTACAGAAAATAAATGTTTCAGGCTTAAGATTTTATGCCAGTGCATTTAACCTGCTCACCTTTTCAAAAGTTAAAGATTATGATCCCGAAGGAAACAGCGGCAGTGGCCAGTTTTATCCACAACAACGCATTATTAATCTGGGCGCTAATATTAAATTCTAAACATCATGAATACTAAATCAATACATAAAATATTATTAGGCCTGTCGTTCATCTCCTTAAGCATGGTGGGCTGTAAAAAAGATTTTTTAAATGTAGAACCCACAGATAGGATTTCTACCGCTACGATAGAAAGCGATACGTCGGTTCTGGAGGCTTATGTAACCAACCGCTATATTGCTACCCGCTTGCAGGATAAAGAAGGTGATGGTTCTGCACCAGGCTTTGGCAGGGGCTTCGAATACAGCATGTGGAGCTCTTACACTGACGAATCTGTTTACAATAACGACGATTTTACCTGGTTGATTCAAAGAGGACAGCTGGCTCCGGAAAATTTAGGTAGTGCGGGCGTATATTGGGGCAGGAGCTACAAAAGTATCAGAGAATGTAATTATGCGCTTAGTGTGCTTGCTAACATTGCAATGAGTCCATCGCATAAAAAACAATTGATCGCAGAACTCAAATTTGTAAGGGCTTTCCGTTACCAGGATTTAATCCGAAATTATGGTGGCGTAGTGTTAATGGGGGATAAAGTAACCAGCCTGACTGATAACCTACAAGACCCGGCTTTGTTTCAACGTGCAACAATAAAACAGAGTATTGATTATGCTGTGGCGCAACTGGATCAGGCTGCAGCAGATCTACCACTCGATAACAGCAATAGCTGGATGGCTGGCCGGGCTACTAAAGGTGCTGCATTAGCACTTAAATCCCGCTTGCTTTTATATGCCGCCAGTCCCTTGTACAACGCAGGTACATGGGAGGCAGCAGCAGCAGCGGCACAAGCTGTTATTGGCTTAAATAAATACAGTATTTATACCGGAGGTTATGAAAATCTGTTCCTGAATGATCAGAATAACGAAATCATCTTCGCCAGATTGTTTACCAAAAATGCCAATCATACTCACCTGGAAATTGCAAACGGGCCAAATGGTTATGGTGGCTGGGGAGGAAATCTTCCTATGCAGAACCTGGTAGATGATTACCAGATGGCCAACGGAAAACCCATTACCGACCCCACTTCTGGTTACGATGTAAACAATCCATATCAAGGCCGCGATCCACGTTTTGCAGCAACCATTTTGTACAACGGAGCAGCTTACCGCGAACGTAATGTAGAAACTTTTATTCCGGGCGGGAAAGACAGTAAAGATGGAATTGATAACTGGAATACAACTAAAACAGGTTATTACCTTAAAAAATTCATGAACAATGCTTATCCTCTACAAAATCCATGGGGAAATGCAGGTTTTCAGCCATGGATCTATTTTAGATATGCAGAAATATTGCTTAATTATGCAGAAGCAGCAAACGAAGCTTATGGACCAGAGGCTGTTCCTGCCGGAGCTACAATGTCGGCCAGACAAGCCATAAATATGGTACGTGCAAGACCTGGTGTAAATATGCCGGCATTAGCCGTCGGAATTACACAATCGCAAATGCGTGATGCCGTACGTTATGAGCGGAGAGTGGAACTCGCCTTTGAAGAACACCGTTTTTATGATGTAAGGAGATGGAAAATTGCAGATATAACCGAAAATAAACCTGCCGGCGGAATCATTATTACAAAAGTTGGTACAGGATTTACCTATACTTCTAAAATTGCCCTGGATGGACGTAAATTTGAAACCAAACATTATTGGTTGCCAATACCAAGGGCAGAAATTTTGGCCTCTGGAGGTAAATTACAGCAAAACCCAGGATATTAATCAGATAATTAACATCACATGATAAAGTATTATAAACAAATCAGTTCTTTTCTTACCTGTATTTCCTTGTTTTGCTATGGTAATGTTTTGGCACAAAAAACTGTAAAAATTGAAATTGATCCATCGGTTCAGTTTCAAACAATAGAAGGTTTCGGGGCATCTGATGCCTGGTC
Source organism: Pedobacter sp. GW460-11-11-14-TSB4 (assembly GCF_059423705.1). NCBI lineage: Bacteria > Pseudomonadati > Bacteroidota > Sphingobacteriia > Sphingobacteriales > Sphingobacteriaceae > Pedobacter > Pedobacter sp. GW460-11-11-14-TSB4. The sequence goes on along the minus strand of NZ_JBWKYI010000004.1, from coordinate 104,687 downwards.
TTGTCAATTCGCCGGATTATGGCCTGATGAGAAAAGGGATAGAATGGCCGATTTGCTTTTTAGTACACAAGTAACCAAAACAGGCCAGCCCCTTGGTATTGGTTTAAACATGTGGCGTTTTAGCATTGGTGCAGGGAGCGCATCACAAGGTAAGGCAAGCGATATTGGCGACGAATGGCGTCGTCAGTACGCTTTTCTTCAACAGGATGGCAGTTACAACTGGAATGCCATGCCGGGGCAAACCTGGTTTCTGAAGGCGGCTAAAAAACGTGGCGTAAATCAATTTATTGGCTTTGTAAACAGTCCGCATGTGTTATTTACCAAAAACGGAAAAGCCTACTCAACTGATGGTAACTGTAACCTGGATTTTAATAAACTACCTGAGTTTTCAGCCGATCTTGTGGCAACAATAAAAGGATTAAAGAAAACAACAGGTATAACATTGGATTATGTGAGTCCTGCAAATGAACCGCAATGGAAATGGAATGAGCATAAACAGGAAGGTTGCCCGTACAATAATACCGAACTGGCCAAACTGTTTAAAGGCATTAATGAGGCTTTTGTGAAAAACCAGCTCAAAACAAAAATACAGATAGGTGAGGCTGGTCAGTTAGATTATTTATATGACAATGGTAATGAAGCAAAAGGAAATCAGGTTTTTCAGTTCTTTAATGCTGCATCACCCAATTATGTTGGTAATCTTTCCAATATTGACAATTCCATCTCAGGACATAGCTATTTTACAACCAGCCCGGAACAAAAATTCATTGATGTACGTAAAAAAACAGGCAATGCAGTAGCCAGTATAAAAGGTTTAAGGTATTGGATGTCTGAATATTGTGTGCTAGGTGATGATGTTCTAAAAGGCGAAAAACGAGACTTAGGCATGGTAACGGCTTTGTTTATTGCAAGGTTAATTCATCACGATCTGGTTCTGTCCAATGCTACATCATGGCAATGGTGGCTGGCAGTATCAACAGGCGATTATAAGGACGGACTGGTTTATATCGATCGAAATAAAACCGACGGCCAGGTGTATGATAGTAAAATGTTGTGGGCCTTAGGCAATTATAGCCGTTTTATAAAAGAGGGGAGTAAACGCCTTCAGGTTAAAATGGTAGATGAAAAAGCGGCCCCAATTTACGTGTCATCCTACCGGCAGGATAAAAAGATCGTAACCGTGGTGGTTAATACTACTGATAATGATGTGGATCTTGATCTGGAGGTTAAAGGACAGGTACAAAGCGTTGCTCAAACTTATGTTACTTCAGCTGAATATAGTCTGGCCCCCTATAAACAATATACAAACACCAAAAAAATTAATATTCTGCCTAAATCGATTACCACTGTAATTAGCGATTAATTTCTAACATCCTCATTAAATCCCATTTGATTTTAAGGCCGAAAGGCACTATTTAGATCGATATGGCCATGCTTTGTCTTAATTTTTACCTTAAAGATAACACACTATGAAACCTATTCTTAAAAATTTAATGCTTACAGTAATCCTGATTACTTGTTTCGCGGGCCTTAAAAGCCATGCCCAGTCTAAGCATACGTTTAAACTTGCAGACTCTGTTTTCCTGCTTGATAATAAACCTTTCCAGATTATTTCCGGTGAAATGCACTATCCCCGGATACCCAGGGAAGCCTGGAGAGATAGGATGAAAATGGCTAAAGCAATGGGGTTAAATACCATTGGTACCTATGTTTTCTGGAATGTACATGAGCCACAGAAAGATAAATATGATTTTTCAGGAAATAACGATATCGCAGAATTTGTGCGTATTGCCAAAGAAGAAGGTTTATGGGTGGTGCTCAGGCCAAGTCCATATGTATGTGCCGAATGGGAATTTGGGGGGTATCCGTTTTGGTTGCAAAACATTAAAGGTTTACAGGTTAGGAGTAAAGAGGCACAATACCTAAAAGAATATAAAGAATACCTTACCGAGGTGGGTAAACGCCTTGCACCATTGCAAATAAACCATGGTGGCAACATATTAATGGTTCAGGTAGAAAATGAATATGGTTCTTATGGGAACGATAAAGAATACCTGCAGATGAATACCCGGTTTTTTAAAGAAGCGGGTTTTGATGGGGTACTTTCTACTTGCGATCCGGTTCCGGCCTTAGAAGGCGGACATTTGGCCGGATTGCTTCCTGGCGTAAATGGTATCGATAATCCTGCTCAAATCAGAACACTCATCAAGAGATATAATAACGGTGTTGGGCCATATTTTGTACCGGAGTGGTACCCGGCCTGGTTCGATTGGTGGGGTACAAAACACCATCAGGTAGACCCTAAAACTTATGCCGATAAATTAGATACCGTACTTAAAGGAGGCATCTCCATCAATATGTACATGTTTCATGGCGGTACCACCCGGGGTTTTATGAATGGGGCAAACTATAACGATTCTACCGCTTACGAACCACAGATTAGTAGTTATGATTATGATGCACCCTTAGATGAAGCCGGGAATGCAACCCCTAAATTTATGCTTTTTCGCGAAACCATAAAAAAGAATCTGCCGGCTAACCAAACGCTGCCCGATGTTCCCAAACCTAAGCCTGCAATTACATTACCTTCAATAACCCTTACCAAAACGATAGATATATTTAGTTTGATCGGAAAACCGCAACTAAGCGAAAATCCATTAACCTTCGAAGCCCTGAACCAGCCATATGGCTTCGTGCTGTACAGCAGTACGATAAAGGGTGGACGTAAAGGCGTAATCAAAATCAACGAATTGCGCGATTATGGTTTGGTATTTATCAATAAAAAAAGGGTAGGTGTTTTAGACAGAAGGCTTAATCAGGATAGTGTAGTGGTCGATCTTCCTGCAGGGATGGTACAATTAGATATTCTTGTCGAAAATATGGGCAGGGTTAATTTTGGACCTTATTTATTGAAAAATAATAAGGGCATCACCAAAAATGTAACTTTTAATAACACGGTGATTAAATCATGGAAAATGTACAGGCTGCCATTTGATCAGGTAGATGTCCAAAAGAAACCAGCTGGAGTGGCCAGGCCAACGGGACCTGTGCTTAAGTCCGCCTCATTTAATTTAACGAAAGTTGCCGATACCTACTTAGATATGCGCCAATGGGGTAAAGGATTGGTTTGGGTAAATGGACATAATCTGGGTAAATATTGGGCAATTGGTCCACAACAAACACTTTATCTGCCCGCAGAATGGCTGAAAAAGGGGAAAAACGAAGTGGTTGTTTTCGAATTACTAAAAGCAAATCAAAATAAATTAATCAGTTTACCTAAACCTATTTTAAATGAATTAAAAAACTAAAGAAACAACCTCAACCATTTTCTGATTAACGCCTCACTAACCAAATATTAAATTAAAAAACCTATGAAAACTAAAAAGTCAATCGTAATGTTAGCCTTTATGTTAAGCGCATGCTTAATGGCCTGTAAAAAAAAGGAATCAATTACCGAAACTCAACCCGAAATTGAAAAAACAGCAGCCTCAAATGCTCAACAGGCAAGTGTAGAATCTGTTGGAGCTGCAGGGATTTCGGGGGTAAACTGGGCCGATGGCCGCGACAATTTTGTGGACGGATGGGTAATACCATCAGGGTTAACCGCCAGTGATAATTATACCACGGTATCGGCAAAGGCAAACTCCATACTGACGGCTTTCCAAACCAATATGCCCGGAGTGAACACGGTTCGTTTACCAATTAACCCCTCTAGTGTGGCAGATGCATGGTGGGGCGCTTATACCGGAGCTATAGACCGCGCAATAAGTAAAAACATGAAAGTAATTTTAGCTTATTGGGAGGGTGCATCTTCACGCAACGGCACTATTGATAATACCACCCAGTTTTGGGCCATGTGGCAAACTGTGGTTAATAAATATGGAAGTAACGCCAATGTATATTTCGAACCTATGAATGAGCCACATGGTTATACATTGGCTCAATTAACCACGATTTATGCTGAATGGCTTTCCCGTTACCCTAATGTAAGTAGAGGACGGATTCTTTTGGGCGGTACCGGTTATTCTGAAAATGTAACCGCTATCGGAGCCGATAGCCGTTTTTCGAGCTGCTTGTTATCCCTGCATAATTATGCATTTTGGGCGACCAGAACACAGGCGGGCTGGGAAACCGATTGGCGAAGCCGTTTTGGTAATTATGCAAGCCGCACTGTTGTGACCGAATATGGTGCTGCGATGACCACGGGTAAAAATTACACCGGTTCAGTTGGTAGCGATAATGAGATTGCTTACATTGTTGGCTCTACTAATGTATTTAGAAATAGTAAAGTGGCAAGTGTCTATTGGCCAGGGCTTAGAGACAACGATAGCTATAGTATTCAGACCCGTGGTGGAAGCGGAACAAATATTACTTTAACAACCACCAATCAATCTGGTTTAACCCGTATCAGGTATGGATGGGGTTTATAATCATATTTAAGGAAAAGAGTTGTGTCATAAATATAGATTTGTCACCCTGAGTTTCCCGATTCTTCGGGAAGTTCAACATGACAGCATCTGAGGTGAATTCACCTTTATGACACATCTCTTTTGCTTGATCACGATAAACATACCTAGTTACCAGAAATCTCATCTGGAAATGGTACTGTTTTTCCGGTCGTTTTTTCTACAGGCATTTGTGCGCCACGTTCTTTTAAGGTTTTACCTAAAAGCATGGCCAGTTTTTTGGTTTCAGCAGGATGGCTTGCTGAAAGATTATGTTGCTCACCAATATCTTTGCTTAAATCGTAGAGTTCTAATTTTTGTGTACGCATCTGGTAAATCAATTTCCAGTTGCCATAGCGAATGGCGCTGTAATAATTTATTCCAAGCAGCGCTTCATCTTTAACTGTTGTCCATTTGTTCGGGGAATGAAAAATTAAGGACCTGTCCTGAAGTTTTACTTCTGGATTTTTGAGTATAGGAAACAGGCTTAATCCATCTAGTTTTTGGATAATTTTTAGGGTTTTAATTCCTGCTATTTCTAATATGGTTGGAAAAAAGTCATCAATAATTACCGGATTTCGATTAATGGAGTGGGCCGGAACCACACCTGGCCATTTTACAATCATCGGCTCGCGTACACCACCTTCATAAACTGAACCTTTTCCCGATTTAAACGGATAATTGTGTGTGTTTGCAGGGCCTCCTCTTAAATGAGCATCTAAACCGCCATTATCGCTCATGAAAATAATCATGGTATTTTTATCTGCACCTTTAGCCTTCAGGAAATCCATAATATCGCCCAAACTTTTATCCATTCCTTCTACCAAACTGGCATATTTGGCTTCCGTACTGTCTAAACCTGCATCGTAATATTTTTGCACAAATCTTTTATCGGCCATAATCGGCGTATGAACGGCATAATGGGCCATATTGAGATAAAAAGGTTCTTTTCTGGCGATTGGAATGGCGAGCGCTTTTTTTGCCTCAAGTGTTAGCGCTTCTGTTAAAAAGGTTTCAGAATGATAATACTGTTCTAAATCAGGCACTGCCTGCGCCTGCGCTTTGCCAGGCATGTTGCCATAACGTTGCTCAGGAAGATAACTTTGTGGATGGCCTGCTGCGTGCCCGGCAATGTTAACCATAAAACCCAGATTATAAGGATTGGCGCCAGGTGTTCCCATCGAGCCCCAATGTGCTTTTCCCACATGTATGGTATAATAACCAGCATCCCTCAGCAATTTTGGAAAAGGCGTAGCTTTTACTGATTTTTCTATATCCGAATCCGGACTAAAACCATTAATATTCCAATTTAGTGGTGAGAATTGTTCATCTTTTTCTTCAGAGTTAGTGTTTTTTTGAGGCGAAGTCCAGTTGGTAACATGGGTACGGGTGGCATTCATACCCGTCATTAAGCTTACCCTGGTAGGTGTACAGACGGGTTGGGCATAAGCATTAACAAATTTCATCCCTTCTTTTGCCATTCGCTCCATATTGGGTGTATGGTAACGTTTGTTTAATGGCATAATACTGTCGCAAAAGGGTAACGAAGTATCCATGATTCCCATATCATCCAACAAAAAAACTATAATATTTGGACGTGCCTGTATCGTTTTTTTTTGAGCGAAGGTAAAAAGGCTAAAATTTAATAAGGTAATGATGAATGCAAATTTTTTCATGGATGATGTATTTAGCTGGATCTACTATAAAAATAATTGTTTTTAGTCGATTAACATTTCAAATTGTTTGCGCAAACGTTTGCTGCAGGTAGTCGTTTATAGCAGTCTGAAATAATAATTGGATCTTAATGAAGAACAGGACTTAACTTATTTGTCGTTTTTCCCGAAAAAGGAGATGAGAGGAAAGAAAAAAGATATTTTTTTTATGATGCTTAACCTGATGAATCCTAAATATTTAACTGTTATTTGTTTAGTAAATGTTAAGTTTTTATTAAATAGATTGATTTTGTTCTTTGCAGGAATGAATTTAATTTCTAACTTCGCAGCCTCGAAAGGGACAAAATGATTCCGTAGCTCAGCTGGTAGAGCATTACACTTTTAATGTAGTGGTCCTGGGTTCGAATCCCAGCGGGATCACAGAAAGCCTCACAGAAATGTGGGGCTTTTTTGTTTTATTCCCGCTGGGATTCGAACAGAAGTGCCGGCCTGGGTTCGATTTATAAAAGGCTCAAGGCCGAGTTCGGGATTTGCAGGGCTGAGCCAATCCCGGCGGGATCGCGAAAAGCTTCACTGAAATGTGAGTTTTTTTTGTTGGCACATATTTTAAGAATGTAAGCTGATTAAAGCCCAAATAATAAAGGCATTTGAATGTACGAGCTTAGCGTAATCTTTTTTGATTTCGTAGGGTATTTATGCTTCGGAATAAAAGTCTTCCAGGTAATTTATATGGTAGTTTGAAGTTGTCTTGAAAATCTTGATCTTTTTTTTTGACTATGAATATTTATGCTAAATTTGTAAGGTATGAAATTTTATTAATCAATTAACTCTCTCAACAATGTTTTTTCTACACTGAACCCATCCCACACTTATTCGGCTTTCTGCCTTTCAGTGTTATAATCTATTTACATTTATTTAGGTAGTTATTTCGTATTCATTATCGCAAATGAATATAGATTGCTGCATCTTAACCAAACAAAAACGCCCTTTATGTGTCTAAATAAACGCCTAATATTCAATTTAAAACTGTTGGAAATAGCAATTAGAAATCAATTGCTTTCCATTTGGGAAAACTTTGGCTTATTTAAAATTTCTCTGCTATTTTTTTTGTTGGTAATATCGTTTGGATCATACGCACAAAAACCAAATATTAGTTATACAAGCCCGCAAACGGTTTTTCTTGAAAAAGAAATAACGCCCATTAGTGTTACAAATACTGGTGGAGCTGTTCCTGCCAGAATATACCCTCAAGTTCATCAACTTTTTGCATCAAACCCAACGTTTATTAGTCATTTTATAAAAGCATCGTCAGGGGATCTTTACGGCATTCAGTATGCTTCAATAGTCCGTGTAAAACCAGATGGGACTTCTTCAGTATTAGCCGGAACAACAACTTACGGTTATGCCGATGGAGTAGGTACATCAGCACTCTTTGGTACGATGCGCGATATTATAAAAGATAATGCTGGAAATTTGTATGTAGCTGAAAATAATAGCCGGGATGAAACAAATGGGAGGATAAGAAAAATAACGCCAGATGGTGTAGTTTCGACTTATGCGCAAGGGCTGATTAGTCCAAATGCACTTGCTATGGATGCGAATGGTGTAATCTATGTTGCAGAAGCAACGGGTAGGATAATGAAAGTTGCTACGGATGGTACGGTGTCATTTCTTGCAGGCCAGTCTAGAGTTACAGGAAAGGCTAATGGTACAGGAGCTGCGGCATCATTTTATAATGTGGTTGCTATAGCGGTAGCCAGTGACGGTAATATATATGCATTAGAATCGGGCAATAGTTTGATTAGAAAAATTACACAGGCCGGTGTTGTAACAACCTTTGCAGGCTCGAACTTTGGTAGTGTGGATGGTAACGGGGCGTCTGCTTCTTTTTGGGCTCCACTAATGATGCAAATGGATTCGAAAGGTAATTTGATTGTTGCCGATGGAAATTCTATGTTTCGCCGTGTAAGCCCTTCTGCAGATGTGGTTACTATTGGAGGGCCGGTATATTATGATCCAACTGGACAACCGAAAAGTCAGACTTATTATAATAACTTCATATTAGATGAGGATGATAATATCGTGTATCTGGCAGCAGGTCTTTACAAGGTCTTAACAACGGGCTTTACCATTAGCCCCGCGCTACCAATCGGGCTCTCATTGGGCACCAATGGTGCTATAACTGGTACACCAAAGGCACTTTCTGCTGCCACTAACTACAAAATTTCTGCATCAAACGAACTCGGAATAAGTACTTATAATTTAAATCTGACAGTAGCGGTTTCTACAGAACCACCCATAATTGCTTCGTTTTCACCCACATCTGCCTACACAGGGCAAGGTATAACCATTACTGGAAGTTATTTTACAGGCACAACTGCTGTAACCATAGGTGGAAAACCTGCCTCAAGTTTTTCTTTAGCATCGCCAACCAGCCTTTATGCAAATGTTGCTGCTGGTAGCTCAATATCTGGAGATGTTACTGTAACTAATCCGTACGGAACAGCGAGTTTATCAGGGTTTACCTTTATACCTCCGCCTACTATTACAGCTATTTCTTCCTCCAGTGGGGCTGCCGGTAGCGTTATAACGATTACTGGTGCAAATTTTAGCGGAGTATCTCAGGTTAATTTTGGTGGATATTATGCTTCGTTTACAATCGTTTCGCCAACCCAGATAAACGCAGTAGTTGGTAGTAGTGGGGGCACCGGGTCTGTGTCTGTTTACGCACCTGGTGGAACAGCGAGTTTTCCTGGCTTTACCTATATTCCGGCCCCAAATATTAATTCCATATCTCCCTATACTGGCGGCACCGGGGATAATATAACTATAACAGGTAGTAATTTTAGTAACGCAACAAATGTAAGTTTTGGAAACATTGCTGCAAGTTCGTTTACAGTGGTTTCACCAACAATCATCAAAGCTGTAATTGCTGCTGGATCAGGTAATGGCATTACTATAACTACACCAGGAGGAAAAACAACCTATAGTAATTTTACTTATATTTTGCCTCCAGCTATTACTCAGGTATACCCGCTTAAAGGTGGATTAAATAGCACAATTACAATTATTGGATCTAATTTAAGTAATTCACAAGTAAGTATAGGCGGGGTACCTGCCCGCATAGGTTATAGTAGCAGTAGCCAGATTTTTGCTTACGTTGGTAGTGGCGCATCATCAGGGGATATAACCGTTACAAACACCTATGGAACGACATCCATGCCTGGATTTATCTGGGTACCGGCCCCAACAGTTACCACTTTTACACCAATAACTGCCGCTAGTGGAGATGTTATTACAATTAACGGTACAGATTTAACAGAAGTAGCTGCAGTTACAATTGGTGGTGTAAATTCGCTATTTACCGTTTTATCACCTACTTCGATACAAGCAACTGTTGGTGCTGGGGCAAGTGGTTCTATTGGTGTTAGTTCACCGGGTGGTTCTGCATTTTTACCTGGCTTTAGTTATTTAGGGCCAGCTATTACTTCGTTTACACCAGCAAACACGGGTACTGGCCAAACTGTTGTTATTACCGGGAATAACTTTACAAATGTTTCCGATATTTATTTTGGTGGTGTTCCAGCTGCTTCGTTTGTGGTCAATTCGTCAACTCAAATTACTGCTGTTGTTGGTTTGGGAAAATCAGGAAGTGTGACGGTTGTAACGCCTTTGGGACGGATTTCTGCACCTGGCTTTACCCATCCAGGTCCATCCATCTTTTCTTTTAACCCACAGTATGCAGGTACATTATCATCATCACAGGTAATTATTACTGGTGCAAATTTTACAAATGCTACCGCTGTGAGCTTTGGAGGAGTACCAGCCACATCATTTACGGTATTATCGCCAACTTCGATAAGTGCTATGCCTGCTGCATCTTCATCGGGCGATGTTGTGGTTGTAACGCCACTCGGTCAGGATTCTCGGTCAGGCTTTGTGTGGGCTCAGCCACCAACAATTACAACATTTTCCCCTGCAGCACAAAAAAGCGGTGGGCAGGTAACCATTACCGGAACGAATTTTATTGGTGTCACCGGAGTTAAAGTTGGGGGTGTTTCAGTTTTATATTCTACAGTTTCGCCTACTTCCATTGTCGTTTACATTAATAATACCGTTGTAAGCGGTAGTATCAGTGTGAGTACGGTTGGCGGTAGCGCTTCAATAGATGGATTTATTTATAATTCGCCAGTTATTCAGAACATTAGCCCCCTGGTAGCTGCTGCAGGGCAAACAGTTACCATTACTGGTAATAATTTTGAGGGCATACAATCAGTTAGCTTTGGAGGCGTTAGCGCAGCATCTTTTACTATAGTTTCGCCTACTACTATAACTGCTACAGTTGGTACCGGTAACAGTGGCAATGTAAATATTAATGGAACTGATGGATCTTCAAGTATAGCTGGTTTTATCTTCCTACCCCCTCCGGCAATATATTCATTTACCCCTACTTCAGGCGGTTCCGGAACGTCTGTGTCTATCAATGGCGCAAACCTTCTTACGGCATCTGCAGTAACAATAGGTGGTACTGCAGCAACAATTGTCAGTGTAAGCAATAATGTGGTGTTGGTAACCATAAATTCTGGTGCAAGTGGCAAAATTTCTGTAACAACCAATGCAGGTACCACACAAGTTGATGGTTTTAGCTGGTATGCTCGGCCAAACATTACCAGCGTAAGCCCGTTAACTGCCAATGGACAAACTCCAGTTACTATAAACGGGAGTGATTTTATGGGAATAACGCAGGTTAAATTTGGTTCATCTGCTGTTACATTTACAGTGGTGTCGCCAACTCAAATTAAAGTATTGCCTACAAATGCCTCAAGTGGTACCATTACAGTAACAAACCCGGGGGGAACAGCTTCTTTTGATGGTTTCGTTTTTTTACCTGCTCCTGTAATCACTTCATTTACAAAAACTGGTGAAGGCGCTACAGCAGAAGTTAAAATCATCGGGGCTAATTTTACCAATGTTACCAGTGTAAAATTTGGCAGTGTGGAAGCAAGTTCATTTATCGTAAATTCGTCAACCAGTATCCAAGCTGTACCAGGTTTGGGTGAAACCGGATCAATTACCGTTACGGGTGATGGTGGATCCGGAGCAATAGCCGGATTTTTATACAGTAGTCCGCCAGTGGTACTTTCATTTTCACAAGCATCTGGACCAGTTGGAACGACATTAGGTATAACGGGAGATAACTTTAATACCGTACCTGAAAAAAACGTGGTTTATTTTGGCCCGGTTAGAGCTCAGGTTACCCATGCAAGCAAAACAAAGTTAGATGTAGTGGTACCTGCCGGAGCAACTAATTTAGTTACAGTAACCAATATAGACAAGGGACTAACCGGATATTCAAACTTGCCATTTTTAGTTACCACTACAGCAACCTTTTCAGGCTATTCGAACAAGCAGGATATAAATTTCGACTCAGCAGTTTCTTCAATAGCTATCAAAGATTTTGATGGAGATGGTACTCCTGATTTTTTGGTCGCCAAAAACGACTCGCTGTATGTTCTTTTACATGGTAATGATAAAGTATTATCCAGATCATCCTTCACGCAAAAAGTTAATTTAATAAGTGGCAAACAAGTGATAAATATGGTGGTAGATGATGTAGACGGAGATGGAAAACCTGATATTTTATTTGGTACAGGGCTGAGTATTGTCTTTCTACGTAATACATCAACTGGGGCTAATGTATCTTTTAGCACAACGGCATTTGAGTCATTAAATAGTTCATACTCAGGGATGTCTCTTAGAGATATTGATATGGATGGCAGACCAGATTTATTTTTAGGTGAAGATGGAACTTATTATCTTAATACTTCAAAAGGATCCACGGTATCTTTTGGAACAGCAGGTTACTTTCAAAATATCCCCTCAAGTAGCAATGTTTCATTTACCTTAACCGACATTGATGGTGATAATAGGCCCGATCCTATATATGGAAGTTCTTATGATGGATTTACAATATTTAAAAATAATACAGTGCCAGGAAGTTTAAATCCTCAGCTGTATCCAACTACATATATCCGGCACTCGAGTTATTATTCTTCAACTTTAATGTCTGCCGATTTTGATGGAGATAGTAAGGTAGATGTGTTTGAAAATGATTACGGCTATAACAGCGGCAGTGTATTTCTGGTTTCAAGAAATAAGGGAACAAAAGGTACAATTAATACCGAATCACTCGAAACACCTGCCGTATTTTCGAATACGGGTCTATCATTTCGAAATAGTTTGGCCGATATTGATGGAGACGGCAAGTTAGACGTAATTGGGCTGGTAAGTCGTGTTATTAGCTATTCGCGTAATTTATCAGGTGCTGGTAATATTTTGTTTGCATCGCCTGCTCAGTTGATTACGAGTACTAACGATAATGTTAATAATTATAGCATATGTGATATGGATGGCGATGGAAGGAATGATATTATAGTTTTAGACCCTTTAAATACCAAAATAACAATTTATAATAATGGCACTATACCTACACCGCAAATAACCTCCGTATCTCCTCTTATTGCAGCAAAAGACTCAACTGTTTACATTGGAGGTAAATATTTTGACCAAACATCGGTTGTGAAATTTGGTGCTAAGACTGCAAAATCATTTAGGATAGTTTCTCCTCAAACTATTATAGCAATTGTTGGTGAGGGTGAGAGTGGTAGCATTACTGTTCAAACTCCGAATGGTCAGGATTCGTTTCCTGGTTTCATTTTTGTAAGCCCTCCGATTATTACATCTGTAGTAGCTGCAATAGATGGTACAGGCCAATTATTAATATCCGGTAGTAACTTTACCAAAACCACAAATGTTTCTATAGCAGGTGTGCCTGCATTGTCGTTTATGATTAAGTCTGATACACAGATTACTGCAACCTTTTTAGGAATAAGTGGAACGTTATCGGTAACTAATATAGCAGGTACTTCAACCTTTACTGATCAGGTTACCGTTGTGCCCAAACCAACCATCACAGCTTCAGGGCCACTTACATTTTATCCGGGAGGTAATGTATTGTTAACGGCCAATTCGGAAGCCGGCTATACGTACCAGTGGTTGAAGGATGGGGTTAACATTGTAGGGGCAAATTCAGGTACTTATACAGCTAGTCAAAGCGGGGAATACAGCGTTATTGTAAGCCTGAATGGAGTAAGTAGGGCATCAGCTGCTACTGTAATTACCTCAATATTTGCATTGCCTGCTTCTAACTTTACGTTAACGACTAATAGTGCTACTTGTCACGGATCGGCAAACGGTATCATTACGATTAACGCTGCGCAGCGTTTGAATTATACTGCAACAATAACCGGAGGAGGTTTAAATGCTGCCTATCCGTTTACCAGCACAACCAGTATTGACAACCTGGCATCGGGCACTTATAATGTTTGCTTTACCATTGCCGGCCAAAGCAATTATCAGCAGTGTTTTAATGTTGTAATCACCGAACCTAAAAGTTTGGCTGTATATGCCGCTGTTAATAATGCTGCTCAAAGCTTAAACCTTACCCTGGATGGTAGTAGTACCTATTATGTTACTCTGAATGGGGTAACCACTACAACTACAGCAGGTAATATCACACTTAGCCTGAGAAATGGTGTAAACGATGTAACCGTTGCTACAGATAAATCTTGCCAGGGCATTTATCAAAAACGTTTCGACCTGTCAACCGGGATTCTGGCCTATCCCAATCCATTTACCTCAACATTAAACGTAAATCTGGGCAGCACAGAAATTCCTTTCGTAACCATTGAATTATTTAAAATTACTGGTGGAAAGGTTTATAGCAAACAATTTACCAATACTTCTGGCACGGTGCCGATCGAAGCTCAGCATCTTACTCCTGGTGTTTATCTGCTTAAAGTGAAGACCGGCCCAAGTGAAAAAACGCTTAAAGTTGTGAAATTATGAGAAAGTACATCGCCATCATATTAATAACAGTTGCCTTATTTACAAGTTGCAGCAAAAAAGACAATGCTGAGATTACACCTGATCCTCAACCTGCAGTACTTACCTATCCTGCGCAAAATTCAGTATGTACATCTGGAACTATTATATCAAATACACAGAGTACCATAACGTTCACCTGGAACAGCGCAAATAATACTGATAATTATGAGATCAGCATTAAAAATCTGCTGACAAATGCTATTATTACATTAAATGCTTCTTCCAATCACTTATCGGTAAACCTTGATCGGGATATGCCTTATTCCTGGTATGTTTTGTCAAAATCTATTTCATCATCAACAACGGCTAAGAGTGAAGTGTGGAAGTTTTACAATGCAGGTACAGGTACTATATCTCACCCTCCCTTTCCTGCCGACAAGCTTTCTAACGTTTTCGGGCAAGGCACTGCATCCGGTACGGTTAACCTAAGCTGGACAGCAAGCGATCCGGATAATGATATTTCGGGCTACGATGTTTATTTTGGTACAAGCAGTACAGCCCCATCCTACAAAACGGATATCACAGATAAATTTCTGAACGGTATAGCGATAACTTCAGGTACAACTTACTATTGGAAGGTCGTCACTAAAGATGTGGCAGGCAATACCTCAGATTCTGGAATTTTCCAGTTTAAGGCAAATTAATATACATTGCACAAATAAATACTTCTGTAATGACTTTAAAGTCTGCACCAAATGGTTAGATGTTTATAATAATATATGAGCCTATGTGTGATAAACATCCTGTAATTGCAGCACCACGAAAAGTCTCTTAGAAATCTGAGGCTTTTTTATTTTAAAACATTTCTGCTTATTTAATAATAACCTGCCATATCTGTTCTTTTCATCATTATATTTCAATCTGGCCTTAAATTATTCGTAACTTTCTAAAACTGAAAAATTAGAGGCTTACCGATTATGGAGCAATATCCAAAAGTTTACTTATATCGACGGATTGTTCAGGCAAAACTTTTCATCGATAAAAATTATGCTGAAAAAATAGACCTGAGTTACATTTCTGATGAAGCCTGTTTTTCTAAATTTCATTTTACGCGTCTTTTTAAATCCATCTACGCTAAAACACCACATCAATACTTAACCTGGGTAAGAATTGAAAAAGCACAGCTGTTATTGCGCGAAGACAAAAGTGTTTCCGAAACCTGTTTTTTAGTGGGATTTGATAGCTTAACCTCTTTTAGCGGACTTTTCAAACGCAATGTCGGCATGTCGCCTTCAAGTTATCAGTTACAAATGCAGCAATTAAAGTTAGCCATCAAAAAATCGCCTGTTTCTTTCGTGCCAGGTTGTTTTGCCTTACAGCATGGCTGGCTGGAAAAATAGCAATTATGGAGAAGTGAATGTTTAAATCATTACTGAAATTTGGTTCAACATTGATCACATAAAACGAAGAACCATGATTACCAAAATGACCATCACCAACATTCACGTCCTGAATCAGGATAGTGCTTATGATTTTTACGTAAACAAACTGGGTTTTAAACTGGTAGATGATATCCCGATGGGGCCCGAAAGCCGCTGGTTAACGGTGTCGCCACCAGAGCAGCCCGATCTGCAGCTGGTATTGTTTCCTGTTACCGTGAGTAAAATGTTTCCAAAGGATGTAGCAGAAACCCTGATAGGACTGATCAAAAAAGGGATTTTCGGTTGCGGTGTGCTTACCTGCAACGATATTTTTGCAACCTACGAAGAGTTAAAAGCCAAAGGAGTTGAATTCATAAAAGCACCAACCAAAGAGTTTTATGGAACTGAAGCTTTGTTTAAAGATGATTCGGGAAACTATTTTTCATTACAACCATTAAACAATTTTGGTAATGAAAACAGTATTTGAGGCATCAACTAGAAGTGAATTAATCGATAGGGTTAATTCACTAACCGAAAAGAGCAACCGGCTTTGGGGTAAAATGGACGTTTGTCAAATGGCAAAACATTGTACCATCTGGTTCGAATGGGTGTTAGGTAAAGATAAACCCGTTTATAAAGTCGATTTTTTAGGTAAAATATTCGGCCGGATGGCACTTAAAAGCAATATCAAAGATGATAAACCGATAGGTAAAAATATGCCTGCAGGGAAATTTGCGGTTAAAGAAAAGGGTGGAAATTTAAAAATGCAGCAAACGATTCTGATCAAACGTATCGAAGAATTTGAAAACTATGATAACCCCGATTTTGTCCACGATTTTTTCGGTCAAATGACTAAAGAACAAATCGGTGTTTTTTCTTATAAACATGCCGATCATCATTTAAGGCAGTTTGGTGTTTAATCTTAAATCCTGACATTTTAAACAAAGTAAGATTGGCGTTTTGAACAAAGCCAGGCCTGTTATTGTCCATTATTTTTGTTGTGAAATAAAACAATAGAAAAAATGGAAAGTAACCATAATTACAACGGGGCATTACAGCAGCCAATAGGCTCAGGGTTTAATGCAACATCTACCAATACTGATGTGATCGCTGGCGTTAACCTTAAAGGGAAAACAGCCATCATCACTGGCGGTTATGCTGGCATAGGTTTAGAAACGACAAAAACATTTGTACAGGCCGGAGCTAAGGTAATAGTACCTGCACGCGACATTGAAAAAGCGAAGCGGAATCTAAATGGTTTAGCGAATGTAGAAGTAGAGGGTATGGATTTAATGGATTTTCATTCCATTAATGCCTTTGCCGAAAAATTTTTATCGAGCGGACAGCCGCTCGATTTTTTGATTAATAACGCGGGTATTATGTGGGTGCCACTGCGTAGAGATGCAAGAGGTTACGAATCGCAACTGGCTACCAACCATTTGGGGCATTTTCAACTTACAGCCAAATTATGGCCGGCATTAAAAAAAGCCGATAGGGCCAGAGTGGTAAATGTTTCTTCATATGGTCACCAGATTGCGCCTTTCGACTTTGAGGATCCTAACTTTGAACATCGGCCATATGAAACTTTACTGGGTTACGGGCAATCGAAAACCGCCAATAATCTTTTTGCTGTTGAACTCGATGCACGAGGGGCCAAATCGGGCATCAGGGCTTATGCTGTACATCCCGGCTCGGTTAACCATACCGATTTAGGTAGAGAAGCACCTATGGAACTTTACCAACAGATGGGTACACACGATGCTGATGGCAATATTTTTCCGGAGGTAGAAAAGAAACTGAAACAACTAGCACAAGGTGCGGCCACAACGGTTTGGTGCGCCACAAGCCCGTTACTTAATGAAATTGGAGGTGTATATTGCGAAGATGCCGACGTAGCCGAAGTTGATTTAGGTAATATTGAGCACCTGATGTCTGAACCATCAACCTTGCATGGCGTAAGGCCTTATGCCGTTAATGAAATAAATGCAAAAAGGTTATGGGATTTAAGTGAGCAAATGCTTGGTATAACATTCCGTGCCGATTAATTAAAATCAATTATTTGTATTTTAGCCATAATGGAGTTTCAAACAAAATATATCACTTCAGAGATTAAACTCTCTTGTTATGAAGACAAGCTGTTTAAAACTGAAGTGGTTTTCGATAACCATATGCTGATCTGGTTTATCTCTGGAGAGACTAAAATTATCGAGGCCAATAAGGAACATGTATTTAATGCAGGAGATATTTTTTTGATCCCCAGAAATCAATTGGCTACCATCATCAATTATCCTAAAGACGGGCAGCCGCATAAAACGGTGGTGATGCATTTATCGGCGAAACGGTTAAGAGAATTTTACGCAAATATTGAGGTGAAGCATAAAGTACAGGTGTCGCAGCAAATACTGAGTTTTAGCCATCATCCCTTATTAAAAAGCTGCATGGCATCCTTAATTCCTTATTTTGATCTTCAGGAGAACTTTCCGGAACATATCGCTGCATTAAAAATAAATGAAGCCATTAATATTCTGCGTTTTATTGATCCTGAAATCGATAATGTGCTTTCTGATTTTCGGGAGCCCGGAAAAATTGATCTGGTCGATTTTATGGAAAAAAACTACATGTTCAATATGCCGCTTGAGAAATTTGGATACCTTATGGGCCGCAGTTTATCTACTTTTAACCGCGATTTTAGAAAAGCATTTAACCGCGCCCCACAAAAATGGCTTACCCAAAAAAGACTGGAGCTGGCCCATTATCAACTTGCAGAAAAGCATAAAAAACCTGTAGAAGTATACCTCGAATCGGGTTTTGAAGATTTGTCGCATTTCTCTTTCGCCTTTAAAAAAGAATTTGGATATGCGCCTTCTACATTAATAAAATAAAATCATCAGGTAGCAGGAAAGTGTTGCCTGATGGTTTTATATGATCATTTCCTTATTGTACCGGTTTCTATATTCCAGCGGAGATATGCCTGTAATTTTCCGAAATACCTCTCTAAAAGCCTTTACATCTGTATAACCAACCTCATACATCACTTCGTTAACCGTTTTTCTGCTTGTTTCCAGTGCTTTTTTAGCTGATTCTATTTTAGCGCGTTGTAAATATTCTATGGGCGTATTTCCGGTTGCTTTGATGAATCTTCTGTCAAAATTTCTCCTGCCTACCGCAAATTTTGTCGATAAATCCTCTATAGATATTTTTTGCTGCAGGTGGTTTTCGATATAACATTGTGCTTCTTTTACCATTTCATCGCCATGCAACTTTTGTCCCTTAAAAATAATAAAGGTAGATTGACTTTGCCTGTCCATTTCAATTTGAAAAACCTTTGAACAAAAAATGGCCGTTTGCCGGTCGAAGTATTTTTCTACCAGGTATAAGATTAGATTTAAAAAAGAATAGGCACCCCCGTTGGTGTAAATGCCATTTTCATCGGTAATCAGTTTATCGGTCTGTAAATTTATCTTAGGGAACATTTTGCTGAAATGATCAGCCACAATCCAGTGTGTAGAACAGGTTTTGCCATCTAGTAAACCAGTTGATGCCAATAAGTACGCGCCAGTGCAAACACTCGCTATTTCGGCACCGTTTTTATACTGCGCGGCAATCCACCCAATCAGTTCCTGGTTCCCTTCCATTGCCTGTTGGTAGTTGTGGTTTAAAGAGGGAATAATCACCAGGTCGGTTTTGGTGATAGATGAAATATGCCTGTGTGGTTTCACCGAAAACAAACCATCATAAAAATCGACTTCTTTTGAAATACCTGCCAGCTCAATTTTGAATAACTGAGTTTTGCCGCTTTCCTGCCAATAGGCATTAGCCCTGCTCAGTATTTTGTACGAACCAACAATACTGCTTAAGTTGTTTGGCCCGTCGGGTACAAGAATGGTAATGTGTTTCATCTTAATGGTTTTACATGATCTAGGTTTAGCATTGTCTTGCTAATTTGCTGTAGTAAAGATAAAGTTTAAAGTTGTCCAAATCAACCCGCTACAATGTCTATTTTGCACCCTGCTCGCAACACCAATTGCTGCTAACTTTGTTTTATTCTAATCAATCTTAAATTAAACAACAGCAGAACCATGGAAAATCAAGATTTTACAGCCACCATTTTGGTCGATCAAAGTCCGAATGAAGTTTTTAACGCAATCACCAACATTAAAGGATGGTGGTCGGAAGCCATTGAAGGAGATACCCATATCATTAACGCCGAATCTGTTTATCATTACAGGGATATTCACTATTGTAAAATGAAGCTGGTAGAACTGGTTCCAGATCAAAAAGTAGTTTGGTTGATATTGGACAACTATTTTAAGTTTACGGCCGATAAAAGCGAGTGGATTGGTACAAAACTGGTTTTTGATATTACTAAAAAGGGAGAACAAACCCTTTTAACTTTTACACACGAGGGATTGGTACCTCAGTACGAATGTTATGAAATTTGCAGGGAGGCCTGGACTAACTATATTAAAGAAAGTTTGTATAAACTAATTACCACCGGAAAGGGGCAGCCAAACCCTAAAGAAGATGATGGTTTTAATACCGAGCTGGCAAAAAAATGGAAAATTGAAGCCTGATCCTCACTGCAGCCTGCTCAGTTGTAATGACCAGGCTGCAGTTCATATTGAAGCTCATGCTTAATTAATTAGGGTTTCTTTTTAGACTCAAAGCCGTACAAGCCGTTTTGGTAGAGGTATGATGCCATTTGGTAATTAGCGATGGCCTCATGAGTCAATTTCTCATCTGCAGGTATAGCCACCGCACCTCCCGTAGTGAAATCGGGCTTGTATGTAGTTGCTTTTTTATTTGGATTGAGAATAACCAGTTTATTGTTTTTAAGGTAACCCAAACTCTGGTAGGTGCTAATAAAAGCCCTTTCATCGCCGGCTTTCATCTTAAATACATCCTGACCGAAAAACTTACTGTCGTAACTGAAATTCAAATAACCCAAAATGCTTGGACCGATATCAATCTGTGCAGTTAGTTTATCGAATTTACCTGGTTTAATGTGCCCCGGACTGTAAAAAATCATGGGGATATGGTATTTATCTACCGGTAACTCTACTTTACCCGCACTTGATGCACAATGATCGGCTACAATTACAAATAAAGTATTCGAAAACCAGGGTTTTTGCTTTGCTTCGCGTATAAATTTGCCAATGGCGTAATCGGTGTATTTAACTGCGCCTTCTCTACCGCTGTGCGATGGAATATCAATCCGCCCTTCAGGATAAGTATAGGGACGGTGGTTAGAAACTGTCATAATCTGTGCAAAGAAGGGTTTCTTGTTTTTATAATCTTTATCCAGTTCGCGTAACGAAAGCATAAATAAATCTTCATCGGCAACACCCCAGATATTCGAATAATGGATTTCTGAGTCCTGTAATGCACTTCTGTCGGTAACCTCATAACCATTATTCGAAAAGAATTCGTTCATATTATCAAAATACCCATAACCACCATAAATAAATCTGGCGTTATAACCTTTTGAACGGAAGATGCTGCCTAAGGTGAAGAGATTTTGATTATCTGGGCGTTTTACGATCGATTGGCCAGGGGTAGGCGGGATGCAGAGCGATAATGCTTCCAAACCACGCACTGTACGTGTTCCCGAAGCATATAAATTGCTGAATGACAAACCTTCTTTTGCCAGCGAATCAAGCTGTGGCGTGATGTGTTGTGTATTGCCAAAAGTACCCAGAAACTCAGCACTTAAACTTTCTACACTGATCAGTACCACATTCATCTTATTTTCGGTACCCGGATTATTAATAGTTCTGGAGGTATATTTAAATTCCCCCTTTGCAGCAGAATCTTGTTGCAGTAAACGACTCAGAATGGTTTCTGCATTTTTGATCGGGAGTGTTTTGTAAAAAGTATTATAATCCAGTTGATTGTTCCAGAAGGCAAATCCAAAATCATACATGCCATTGCCCGAAAGCTCGTTTACATATTGATTTTTGCTGTGGTATTTCCATTTATGGCTTACACCAAAATAAGTAAGCACAGGCAGGCATAAAAGTACCAGGGCAATTTTGGTGCGCTTGCCAAAGCTGGTTTTATTGATAGTAGATGCGGTGATGAACTTTCTTAAGAAGTAAAGAATTAATATGGTGATGATAACCAGACCTACCATAATAATATTGATCGGGTACGATTGGCGGATATTTCCAATAACCTCTGTAGTATATACCAGGTAATCGACTGCTATAAAGTTATAGCGGACTGAAAATTCTTCCCAGAAAAACCATTCTGAAATGGCATTGAAAATTAGTGTGAAAACAGCAAAGAAAAAATAAATGAACAATAATACCTTGTTGAATTTGCTGGTGTACCATTTAGAAGGGAGCAGCCATAGGTAAATTACAAGCGGAATTACCGCAAAAGATGCTGCCGCAAGATCGTAAAACAGACCAATAACCAGGATTTTAAGGAGGTTTATTATTGACCAATCAACATTAGCTGCACTATAAATTAATAAAGAGAGCCTAGTAATTAGAGATATGGCAGATAATAGTATTGTAACTAAAAAAACTGGTCCGAATCTATGCTCGAGTAATTTATTTGTTTTTTCTTTAATGCTCATGGTTAATGGTGAATCCAATGCTTGAAATTTTCTTGCCACACTTTGTGTAATAATGGACGAAGGTAGTTTTCAATTCTGAAGGAATCCTGAAGGTTTGGTTAGGCCTTAAAGGTATTATTAAAGTATGGTACTTAACCATTAATTAATATCAGGTTAATCAGTTTTTAAAATTTATAACTGTAACCTAACCTAAAAACCTGTGTTTCATAATAATCAGTACTATTAAGCCTGAAACCGTTTCCATTTATTTCTTTTTTGATTTTTAATGTATTCAAAATATCAGTTCCATTTAAGAAAATCTCACCCTTTCCTTTCTGGATCTGTTTTTTGATACCCAGATCGGTAGAAAACCGGGCATCAATTTTCCCTTGTGGAATAATATCAGGAGCCAGGTAAACCATGGCCAGTTGAATGTCTGTTTTTCCAGGTAATTTGAACTGTCCGTTAAATTTGGCATTGCCTGATACAATAGACTGCTCTGGCATGCTGTATACTGTTGGAACGGGGTATTGATTGGTTACGGTAAAAGCATCGATTTTGTTTTGATATATCGTAGCACTTAGGTTAAACGAAATCCATGATGCAAGTTTTTGTTGTAACAGTAGTTCGACTCCACTACTAAAACTTTTACCGGCATTTTGAAAAATATTATATATGATGCTGTTACCAGGAACAATGGTAGCTATGCGTGTTATAGTGCCATTAACTATTTTATGAAAAGCTGCTGCATAGAAATAACCTTCATTCCAATTGTTTTTATAACCTAATTCTATGGCATGGGTAAATTGGGGGCGAAGAGTAGGATTGCCTACTTTTAATAGTTCAGGCTCATCATATTTAGGAAATATCCGAATGTCTACCTCATTTGGCCGATCTACCCTTTGGTTATAAAAAGCACTTATTTTGTTCTTTTCGTCTATTTTATAAGCAAACCGAAGGTTAGGGAAAGGCCTGAAATATTCATAACCATTGCTCTTATAGGTATTATGGGTTGGGTTTACCTGGTAATCCACCTTTACATATTCCATTCTCAAACCAGCCTCCAGTTCGATTTTATTATTCTCATAAACATAGTTGCCATATACTGCGGGAATATTTTCGCGGTAATCAGCCCAGCCACCTGCATTTACATCGATAGGAGAGTTTAAACCCGGATAAAACTGCATATCCGTCGGAATAAGCCGATAGCGATATTTTAAACCACCCTCTATTCTTCCGTTTTTTAGCGGACGTACATAATCCAGGTTGAAATCTGAAACATGTTCATCAGATAAGAGTTTAAAGGCGTCCATTCCTGTAAAAGCAGGCATAATATTAGTAAAGAAATATTTTTCATCTTCTCTATGCCAGGTGTAATTAAAGCCGGCACTTAGGGTATGACCAGGCTGTGCAAATTTATGCTGATATAACGCCGAGCCTGTAGCAGTATATTTTACCTCGTCTTCTACAAACTGCCACAAACGGTTTCTAACTGTAAAATCATTATTGAAATAAGGGATATCGCCAAGATCGCCTATTTTTTCACGATTAAAAAAGCCTGATAAAGTAAAGCTGTCATGCGCATTAGGATTGTAATCGACACCACTTTTCACTGTAGAAAAGGTCGTTGTCCGGTTGCGTTTAACCTGTTGATTAAGAACGATACCATTATCATATATTCTTTGTGAAAATTCGTTTTTATTTAAGGTTTGCGTATACAGATAATCGGCCTGTAAAAAGGTGTTTAATTTGTTTTTTCGGTAATTTAGAGATAAGGAGGGATTGAGTTTTGGTGTAAACTGATATTGGGCGCTTATCGTAGGAAGGTTTTTTTTACGTAGCCAGAGCGCACCGAAACCAGTACTCATACCTAATTTGCCATTAAATCCTTCCTGGCTGGTTTTCTTGTAAATAATATTGATGATACCTGCATTGCCATTGGCATCGTATTTTGATGAAGGATTATTGATGATCTCTATGCGCTCAATGGCCGATGCCGGAATATTATCCAACCCGGTTTGACTGCCGAAACCTGTAATGGCATTTTGCTTTCCATCAATCAGTACTGCAATTTTATCATTCCCCCGTAATTGTACTTTCCCGTCCTGTATGGTTATGCCAGGAAGGTTTTGCATGGCCTGCAGTACCGATCCTCCCAGCTGACTGGTATTTTTGGCAAGATCGTAAGTTTTTTTATCTAGTTTATTACCCAGACCTTCGTTTGGCGAGCCTTGAATGTTAATGGTTTGAAGTGTTTGTGCATCTTCTGTCAGTTCAAAAATCCCGAGATCGAGAAACGGACTAAGTGTGCCAATGCTGATCTCTTTTTTTAAGGTTTGATAACCCATCATGCTGATTTGCAGGGCATAGTTGCCTGATGGAATATCTTTAATTGAAAACCGGCCCTCATCATCGCCAATGGTACCTAAAATAAATTTTTCATCATTGGGCTTTTTAAAAACGATATTGGCATATGGAAGTGTGTTTTTGTTTTTCGCTTCTTTAATTTGTCCTGAAACCGTTATGCGAATTTGCTGCGCGTTAACACTGATATGGCACACGCAGCTAAAAATGAAAAAAAGTAGTGGTAAATATTTGTAGTTTCTCATGACTAATTTATGCTTAATGCGGCCAAAGTAGCCGGCAATTCTGAAGAGAATCTGAATCAGTATGGTTACGTGTTTAGATCTATTGAAGAATATCTGCTAACTTCAGTCTTCCTTCAGAATTATATTTTACTATTGTAATCGCTATTTTAGCTAGGTAATTTCAATGATTGATTTAGTAGAAATATCAATCCCCTTTTTTAAATTAACCATAAGCGATACAAATTACTACACGGATGAAAATTTTGATCATTGAAGATGAACAGGCATTATTGGAGAGTATACTAACTTATTTTACCGGCGAGGGGAATATTTGCGAGTATGCTTCAGATTTTGCTTCAGCCAATGAAAAAATATCGCTTTATAGTTACGATTGTATTCTTTTAGATTTAGGACTGCCTGGCGGCGAAGGACTGGAATTATTAACCAAACTTAAACAACTAAAAAAAAGAGACGGTATACTGATTATTTCGGCCCGCCATTCTTTAGATGATAAACTGATGGGGCTCGATCTTGGAGCCGATGATTATTTGGTTAAACCTTTTCATTTGTCAGAACTTAAAGCTCGTGTAAGTGCAATTATCCGTAGAAAGAATTTTGATGGCGATAATATTATTCTTTTTAATGAAATAACAGTAGATGTTTCGGCAATAAAAATTACCGTTAATGGCCATCGGGTAACACTCACCAAAAAAGAGTTCGATCTTCTAGTGTATTTTCTTTCTAACCGCAATAAAGTAGTCACTAAAAATGCCATGGCCGAGCACCTTTGGGGTGATGAAATGGATTTATCAGATGATTTCGACTTTATTTATACCCATGTAAAAAACTTACGTAAAAAACTGGTAGAGGCGGGGGCGGCAGATTATCTTCGCTCGGTTTATGGAATAGGCTATAAATTTGGCGATATATGAAACTTTCTAACCGCTACAATAGGGCCAATATTTTAACATCTATTGTGATGCTAATCATCACCGGGATTATTTATTATGTGGTTATTCATTTTATTCTGATTAATAAACTGGATAAAGATTTAGCTGTAGAGGAGAACGAGATCAGGCAGTATGTAGGCACCTTTCATAAACTTCCGTTGCCAACAAGTTATTTAGATCAGCAGGTTTCTTATCAACACCTAAAAAAACATATTCCAGAAAGGGAATTTCTGTACACATCTTATTACAATCCGAAAGATAGAGAAATTGAACCCGGAAGAAGTTTGATTACTGTAGTATATTTAAACGGAAATGCGGTACAGGTAACCATTACCAAATCGAGGTTGGAATCAGAAGATCTGCTCAGGATAATCCTGTTCATTACTTTGGGTATTACGATAGTTTTACTGTTATCATTATTGCTGATCAACAGATTTGTTTTGAGTCAGCTTTGGAAGCCTTTTTACAATATTTTGAACAGGATGAAATCTTTTGAAGTGGCACGGATGGAACAATTTGAACCGGAGGTTACCAAAATTGATGAATTTAATGAGCTGGATAAATCGGCACATGCAATGGCCGAGCGGGTGCGGAAAGATTATAAAGAGCTTAAAAGCTTTACGGATAACGCTTCTCATGAAATGATGACACCACTGGCGGTCATCAATTCTAAACTGGATTCTTTACTGCAAACAGAATCATTTACCGCACAGCAAGGAGTGTTGTTAGAAGATATTTATCATGCTACAGGTAAATTGTCCAGGTTGCACCATTCTTTATTGTTACTTGCCAAAATTGAAAACAACCTGATATCGGATCTTCAGACCATCGAGCTGAAAGAAATGATAGAGGCGAAGGAACGCCAGTTTCAGGAACTGCTGGAAAAAGACAGCCTGATATTTACAGCAGATCTTACTCCGGTTGAGGTTAAAATGAGCCGGTACCTTGCAGATATTTTGCTGAACAATCTTTTTAGCAATGCAGTGCGGCATAATGTAAGTGGTGGGCACATGCATATTAAACTGAATCAGCACTGCTTAATCATGTCCAATTCAGGACAACCAGGTCATCTGCAAAACAAAATCTTCGATCGCTTTTCAAAATCAGTAGAATCAGAGGGGATGGGCTTAGGCTTGGCCATTACCAAACAGATTTGCAACCTTTACGGCTTTCGCATCGATTATAATGAAAAAAGTGGTGAACATATTTTTACTGTTTATTTTGGTGATTAATAACACGTCATTGCGAACTGATGGCCGGGGGGGGAAGCAAAGGTTAAAGCAATATTTTCTGCGTAAATCAGCGATATCTGCGGGGACCTTAGGGTAAGGCATTATTTTTATTGTCAGCAGATTGAAGAAGATGCTCGCAGATTTTTTTAAGAGCGAGGACTATTGGCACCTGTCGCAAACGATTACTGCTTCGCAAACACCCAATTTGAATACTAACTGATCACTACAGAATTTCTCCATAATTCGATGATAGTTTTGGTTAAAATTTAAACGATGAAAAGGTTTTTAGGAGTGCTGCTGATTGTGCTAAGTTATAAAAGTCAAACCTATGCTAGGGCTGTTGTTCAAGATGCCCAAGGTATAGATTCGGTAAAAAATATCACTACAGATTCTCTGGGGCGATGGTACACTGGCCAGCCGATGCCCAAAAGAAAGTTTAAGGCCACCGCATTTATTGTACCGGTACTGCTTACTGGTTATGGCTTTGCCGCTGTTTATAACCATGGTTCAGTAAAACAACTCGACGTGAGTACCAAAGCAGAATTACAGGAAGACCATCCTTTATTTGCGGCCCATGTTGATGATTATATCCAATTTGCACCGGCAGCTGCGGTATATGCATTGAATTTATCGGGCATAAAAGGCAAACATAACCTGTTCGATGCTTCGATGTTATATGTAACCTCGGCAGCCATTATGGGCATTTCCACCCATTTTGTAAAACAGGGCGTTGGCAGAGAGCGGCCTAATGGGAATGGCGAAAATTCTTTTCCTTCAGGACACACCGCATCTGCATTTATGGCAGCAGAATTTCTGCACCAGGAGTATAAAGATGTGAACCCCTGGATTGGTTATGCGGGTTATTTTGTCGCCACAGCTACCGGAACATTGCGCATGTATAATAATAAACACTGGTTTAGTGATGTGGTAGCTGGAGCTGGATTCGGGATTGCTTCAACCAAAATATCTTATCTGGTGTATCCATATATCAAAAGCCTTTTCACCACGAAGAAAAATGGGAGTTTTACATTGATGCCCTTCCACCAGCAAGGTAGTACGGGTTTAATGCTTTCGGGCAGATTTTAGGTGATGCCGCTATATTAAACGCATAATATTTTATCTATTCGAATTAAATCGGAACGAAAAATATGGTCATTCTAAGCCAGCTGAAATGAAGGATCGATGTTTTCACGATATCTTTTTTAAGGTAAGAACAAATCGTCCATGGTAACCTGGTGCTGTACCAAACCGATAGCATGAACATTATTTTTAATGCCATAAGTTGTTACCATAGCTAGAAACAATGTTTTTTTCGTCTTACCCTCTCGTCGGAATACATCAAGTTTGTTCTGTAATTCGGCAGCGTAAGTCTTGTCTATAACGAATTCAGTATTGGAGAATTTCATTTCACATATACTGATAACATTATCCTGCCTGTCAAGTAACAGGTCTACCTGCGCACCCATTCCGCTTTTTGGCGCATGTCGCCAGGCAGAAGTTTCGGTAAACACGCCAGAAATGCCCAGGGCCTGCTTAATATGGTTTGTATGTTTTAGGCAAATTCCTTCAAAAGCATAGCCGCTCCAGCTTTTCCATGATGATGTTGACGATTTTTTTATCCATGTGCCTGCACCAGTGGCCCGGGAATTCTCGATAAATTTAAGGTAGAAAAGACTGTATTCGTCACTGAGTTTATAAATGCTCTGATTGGCATTCTTTTGGAAAGGCAGGTGAGGGGTAATGAAGCCAGACTCCACAAGCTCCTCAAGTAAGAGACTGGTAGTCCCCCCACTTTGTAGATTACATGCAGCCATGATTTCGTTTCTTGTCAGTCCCGATGGTTTGTCCGAGAGTGCTTTAACTACTGAAATATGCCTGTCTGCGTTTTCGAACAGAGACCGGTAAAGGTTTGCATACTCTGTTGAAAGGAGGCCGTCTTTAGTGAAACAAAGTCTGTCAATAGCTTGAGTAGCGCTTTCTCCTTTTTTAAGTTCTTTTAGGTAGTGTGGCACACCGCCCATTGCCATAAAAATAGTCAATACCTGGTAACGGTCAATATAGATGTTATTGCTTTTTAAGTATTGTTCGGTTTCGTGCAAGGTAAACGGTAAAAGACGTATTTTTCGGGTTATCCGATTGTGTAAGCCTCCTTTATTGTTGACAACCTTTTTTATCATCCAGGTGGCTGCAGATCCACAGATAGCCACAATCAGATTTGGCTGTTGTGAGGCCCATTGGTTCCAAAAATATTCAAAGGCAGAAAGAAAGCCTGATTTATGCGAGCTTAACCAAGGGAATTCGTCAAAGAAAATTACAGCCCTTCTTTTTTTAAGTATAGGGCTTACAAATTCTTTAAGTTGCCAGAAGGCTTCCGTCCAGTTTTTAGGAGCTGCAGGAGCAAACGGGAAACCTAATGCCTCTGCCATTGCCTTGCTGAAATTAAGCAACTGCTCGGCAGTATTAGCATTGTGTACACCGGATAGTTCAAAGATAAGTTGTTTACGAAAAACAGAGCGGATCAAAAAAGTTTTTCCAACCCTGCGCCTGCCATAAACAGCTAATAGTTCCGATGAAGTTGAGGTAAGCGCCTCTGATAGTATGCTTTTCTCCGCTATTCTTCCAATGAGTAATTCCATGTTTTCTATTTATCTGCAGCCAAAATATAGTTTAAATATACAATTTTGGCTGTGGATATAAAATTATCTGCAGCCAAAATATGCATTAGGTATATTGTTTTGGCTGCAGATATTCTCGTTATCATTTACCTATTCAGGGTCGGCACCGATAGGTGGTGCTTCTTCCTGTAGTTTGGAAATAATATCCTTCATTTTAGGTAAACCAAAATAATGGTGCGCTTCTATTATTTTAATCACCTCGGGATGCGAAACCGAAATATTATATAAGTGAGAACCAGGAATGTTCCATACATCTGATGATTCAGGAGATTTATATTTCTCTCTCGCAGGGTTTTCAATATTAGCAATGTTGGCCACTATTTCTGCTTTTTCTAAGGGGGTGAATTTTTTGGAAGGATCTTCATCGAAAATATGTAGTTCATCCGTGGAATATAAAGCATCCATAAAACTACCTAGTGCATAAATAAATCTATTGTCTGTTGCACTGGTATTTTCTTCTACAAATTTTAATAATCCCTCTCTAATCTGTAATTTATTGTGACTGTCTTTTGCAAAAAACAATTGGCCAATAAATTCTGGGTATCTAGGATTTTGTTTGTAAACAGAATCTAATACCATTTTATTTATTTTCGGCTCTTTATCATAACCATAATCTGTAAGTAAAGTAGTTAAAAAAAAAGACTCGTTATTTAAAAGCCATGCTAAACTAGCTTTGTCGTTATTGAAGATATATTTATTTCTGTGAACTTGAGAAGGTAGAATTGTGATTTTATAAGTATCGTCTTCGTTTATTTTAATCAAGTCTTTTAGTGTTTGAAATTCGGTAATTAAATGCTCCTTTCTCATTAAATAATAATTTTCATTATAGGCGAAAACATCCATTTCACCATTTAATAGTTCCTTATAATCTTTATATTGTTGACCAAAGAGAGTAATGTAGTTGTCTGTTATATTTATTTTGTTAGGACTTTTTAAGTTCTTTATGCCAAATATTTCATTAATCTTTTGATAAAATATTTCATCGTTAACTACTTTATAGCCATTATTTTTTAATCCTAGAAGTAATACTTTTGATGCTAATTCTAAATCTTTAGGCGTTAATTCATATGGATCTTCTGGATCTAGTTCATCACTTACTATCCGTTTTTGATATTCAAGATGTTGTTTAATTTCGTTGATCTGATTTTTTGTTAAATTCATTTGTTTTTCTTTAACTATTTGATTGTTTTTAGTGGGCTTATTTCTACAGGCAATTAATAATAAAATAATCGTGAAGTAGGTTAATGTTCTTTTTATGTACATATGATTGCTTTTAATTAGTTTTTCCATCCTGTTCGTTTTTAATGCCTATTTTTCTATTTAGTGCTTGTATATCACTATAAATATCATTGCTATTTAATTTATCTATGTTTTTAATAGTATAATCCACAGGTATATAAAAACCATATAATTTTTTCTGCTTACTTTTACTTGTATATTCACCATATTCACTAAATCGGATTGAATCATTTTGATTACCACCGAGAAGTATATATTTTCCATTAGTGTTTTTTCCAAATAGTAATCCTGTATGTCCGTGTTTACCGTCAGTGTGTTTGTATACGACAAAACAACCGTATATAGGCTCGGGTATTTTCTTGTATTTAAAATTACTAATAGGAGCTAAGGATGAGGCTGAATTTAAATGACTATATGGAAGTTTAGTTTTTGCATTTTTAGTTTTGCTAATACACCAATTCATGAAAGCTGCACACCACGCACCTTGTTCACCATTTGTTGGTTCAGCAGTGTTTTTGCAATAAGATAAATATTCCTTTGCTTTTGTATACATCGGATTTTCTGACTCCAAACAACCTTTCATCGCTTTAGCTTCATTTAAGGCAATTTCCATCCATGGAGCTCTACTGCCAGTTGCTTTTATCTCAAGTTCTGTCCAATCACAATTGTTAACTTTAAATGTCTTTGAGGTATAGTCATCAAAAGCTTTTTGTTTTTGACTGTAACTATTACCTACTTCGTTACCTACACCATGAGAAACTGGTTTGCTTTCTGAAAATCCATTACTCTTCGCTATCAGCCCATTCCATTTGTAAAATGCCATTGAAGTTAATACCGCAATTTTAATGTCCTTTGCTACAATATCAGAGTTTTTAAGGATGTCTACTTTCTCAAATCTTAAAGTATAGACATTGGCTCTGCTATAATTTTCCCTTCCGGTAAGCTGTATCAAGCCTTTGCCTCTAAAGTTCCAGCCATCTCCTTCTTGTGTGTTGCCAATTCTATTTCCAACACTTCGATTTTTGTCGGCATAAGCCAAGTTGGCAATCATCTGCTCGTTTGCGGCATGGTCTTTTGTCCGCCCATATTTATAGGCATCACTATGATTCTTGGTAAAATAGGAGAAAGGCGGTGAATCCCTTTTGCCAGTTTTTTTATTCAAGTTACCATTGATCAGTGTGTCTGCACTGTAATTCATGCTTTCTCCACTTTTTACATGCAGTTTGGTTCCGGATTCTACCCGGATCTGGCCGAAAAAATGTGCTTTAACCCAGCAGGTATTCATGCCGAGATCTGCCATGTATTTATTATAAGCATTCGCAACTGTTACAAGCGTGGTATTATCCGCATCTTTAAATATTTGTTTTAGTTCTGCCGTAGTAATGTCTTTATCACATCTCGGGCAATCGCTATGACTAACACCTTCCTGTTTCCCTACACCCACCAGCACCTTTCCTCCATTTGCTGGCACATCATTTTTAAATGCTACTAGAGTATTGCTTGTTCCTAAAAACTCCATTTCTTCTATCACGGCATAAAAACGATGCAGTTTTTCACTATAACTTTTCTCCCAGCTTTTAGCTAAAGTAAAATCGAATTCAACCACACCGCTGGAAGTCAAAGGGTGTTCTTCATGATATACAAGTGAATCTTTCCTTAAATTATCGAGTCCCAGGCGGCTTTCCTTGCGATAAATTTTAACGTATACTTTTTTTGCACTGAGGTTACGTGTGCGAATCCGGCATTTCATCTTACTGCCATATAGTGCCTGGATGACTGGTTTGTTTTCGGTTAAAAATTCGATACTTACAATTTCTTCTTTGGTAACCAGCTTTAGTTTTTGCAGCGGTTGTGGAATATTCCCATTTAAGATTTCATATTTTATATTAGTCGAGTATACTTTGAAGTAAAATTCCGTCCCTTCTTTTAGCAGTTTTCTATACTTATCTGCATTGGGGACGAAATGGTATTTATCCAGATCCAATATTTGGTTTTGAGGGATTCTGAAACCAGTAATTACGTGAATGGCTTTCGCTTTACCAGTGTGATCTAAATAACCATATTCTAAATTGATTATTATACCTTCTGCTGCTTTAAATTTGATGTAGGCATAATTTGATTCACCCCAGCCTGTTTTTGTTTTTTTACCACCTTCCGGATATTCCCATTGGGCCAATATAATTTCAGGTTGGGCAACCATTATTTTAGCTGCTACTTTTGCATTTGGCTGTACCATATATGCCTGTACGGTATACTCGCCAGGTTCGTCAAATTGATGGGTTATGGTTTCACCAATTTTCGATTTAAAAGCCTCAATTGGTTTGCCATCTACATTTTTACAGATCCATTTTACAGCTGCAATTTCCTGCGGTAATGCAGGCAATATTTTGAATTGGTCTTTTACACTAAAAGTTATCTCTTCTTTTATTCTCGTACTTTGTGTCGAAGTGATGATTGAAGTAATTCCGTTTTTTAAAGCTTGAATCTGTTTTGACTGTTTTGGAATACCATTAAAATAGGCTGAAACTATATAGGTACATTCCTGATCGCAGATTACCTTCGTCATGTTTCCTGTCGGGATTAACAGTATAGGCACACCAGTGCCACTTGTTTTGGTTACCTGCCAGTTAATAGTATTGGTGTCGCCCGGTATAGCGACTGATGGAAAAAGGCTTTTAAGCCTAAATTCTATAGGTGTCTGTATCCTTACTTTGGTTTTTCCATCGATCGTTGTTACAGTTTCAATCTCATTTTCTTTAATAGTATATGGCCTGGTTACTTTTTTGTCGCCATTGGTTTTACCATAAGCTTCAATCAGGTATGTACCTGCTTTTTTAAAAGTAACGGTAAGGGTTTCTCCTGCATCATTGCGCAATTGCATGGGTGTGCCGTTTACATCGTAAATGATCCAGTTTACGCATTGTTTATCTGCATCGATTGGTTCACCATCAAAATTGGCTTTAAAAGTAATCGGGCTATTAAGAGGTTGTTGCGCTCCGTATGTTAAAGTAGTTATAGATTTTACTGTTGCACCATCTTCATCTTCATTTTTGCTGCCTGTTCGGTATGTATCATCTCTTCGGTAAGCAGTGGACCATTAGCTGCCCAGCTACCTGCATTTGCATTTTCTAGCTCTTGCGCGGTAATGTTGGCTTGTTGTCCATGCTGTACAATTTTGATATTTCCATTCTTTGCTGTACATATTGCAGCGCTTTTATCATTTAACACATAAGCTCCATTTGGTAGTTCTACCTTTTCATAATAATCTTTCCATTGTAATTTGGCGGTACAGGGGGCTGGTTTACTTGGATCTGGCACTTTGCATTGGCCGAAGTTGATATTAAGTAATTTATTGTCTAAAGTGGTCGCAATAAGTTTTGTTTCGCCATCATCATTAATGATGTAATTATTATGGCTGAGTACTTTAAGTTGTTTTGGAGCAGGATCGACAGCTTTATCACAGATGCATTTAGCACCGTGGCACACCAGTAGTTCGGTGATTTTTCCATTTTGTACAGGATCATCTATTCCTTGCCTGCCTGAAGCTTTGGATACAGTTAGGTCATCCCTAACCTCATCATTGCTTAGGTTCTCTTCGCTATTTGGTGGTTCAGTTTCAATATTCCAATCCATTTGGCGGTATCTAATTGGTTGTTAAAGTAATTTTTAATGTTTTTTTATAGCTGTCACTCGCTACTAATAAATAAGTACTTTCCAGGGCGTTGCACCAACCAGTGATTGGATCTATCCGATAAAACCCTTCAACACTAATTTCTGTGAGTTCACTGTCTGTCTTCGTTTTTAACCAATTATTAAATCCTGGTTGATCAACATTCCCGGTCCAGTTACCAGAAAATTTAATTAGTTTTTGATTCGCTGATATTTGAAGTGTCCACTTTTCATTAAATTGAATAGGAAAGGGGCAGAGGCCGTACACCTCTCTTTTTCGGTTAAATTGGTTTTCTACAAAAGTTGCATCATAAACTCCCCTGAAATATTCGTTAAGAAATAAGTCTTGCTTGATCTGTTGGGTTAATACTTCACCAGGCAGCATTTTTTGGTCAACCGCTGTTAAGGTCGAATCAATCCAGTCTCCAGTGTAACTACTGGCTACATTTTCTCTAATGGCTAACCATTTTTGCCATAGTTCATTTTGTTTTTCAACTCTTAGGGGCATTCCGTTAAATCCTATTTTTAAGGTTAGCTGGTGTAGTGCTGCAGAAATCTGCTGCACGAATAAATCAACATCATTATCGGGTAGTGCGTCTATCAAACTTTGTTTGCGTATAATTTCGATATGCTGATGGCCAGACCAAAAAGAGGCCTTAGCTGGTAAAATATCTATATTAAAAAGCTTAAAGATGGATTCATCTTTAAATGTTGTTTTTTCAGCGATTTCTATTTTGAAAAGTATATTTATAGGTTTTTCTAAAGGTTTGTAATCGATTTTATTCATTTTTATACATTTGATTTTGCTAATGCCGCAAGACCGGTTTACCCTTTTTATCTTGAAGGTTCATATCGATCATACTTTATCTTATATTTACTTTTAAGAATTACTTCTTTTGCCGCATTGAAATTTATATCTCCTTGAGTAGAAAACCATTTAGCACTGCCAGTATTTTCAGTGATGGTTTTGCTGATGTATTTAATCGTTCCCATGTTAAAACAATTTGACCTTGTTACCGCTTTTATTCACGATCTCTTTGGCACTATGAAATTCAATATTCTCCCGGGTACTGTTTAGACTGATGTGTTCTGCGGTTTTTTCGATGTGGGTAGCCGTTTTATTAATGTTATTATTAGCTACCATGGTAATATTTTCGGCCATTATTGAATGGTTTTCGCCGGCATTGTTGCTTATATTTCCTGCTGCATTACTGTAGATATGTTCTCCAGCAGCTATAGATATATTTTGCTCGGCATTGATATCTATGTTTTTAGCCCGGATACTGATATTTTCTGGAGCAGAAATCTCAATACTCGATGCATTAGTATCAAAGCGTATAATATTTCGGTTTTTATCTGTAATGGTAATGGTTTCAGTGCCGGCAGCATCATTAAATTCGACTAAATGGCCGCTTCTGGTGGCAATTGTTTTTAAATGATTGTGCTCGTAACCACCTGCACCGTTAATGCCATGGAAAACACTTCCCATTACAATTGGTCTGGCGATATTCCCTTCTTCAAAAGTTACGGCAACCTGATCTCCAACTTCAGGTATAAAAACAAATCCCCTGTTCATATTTACCTGTTCACTACTTCCGGCATCAGGCGCAATTACCCTCAGCCATTCGGTAATATCGTTTGTCAGGCATTTCCATTTAAACTTTACTTTAATCCGGCCTTGTCCTTCGGGATCATTATTGTCCATTACATCTGCCAACAGTAGATCCGGATTTGGCTTTTTATAATTCTTTACCATAATACGCTCCGTGGCGGCTGGTAAACCTGTAAAAGTATTATGGTATTTGCCTGCAATATCTATATGGTGATGAATATTGGTAATCAGGAATTTACCTATGTTTTCGGTTATAAAAGCAGCCTCCTTCCTCACACTCATTGTAATTTCAGCAATATTGCCAATACTTAATTCAGCGTTATCTCCTGTGGCGCTGATTTTAAGAAGTTCTGCTATGGTGGCTTTTTCTTCATTCTCTACATGGCTTTTCATGTCGTTACTGTTATCTACACGAATGAGCGAGGGCTGATTGAATGTTTTGTTGTAAGTGCGGTTCGAAGCCTGTATGGCATGGGCTAGATCGAGTATGCCATCTACTGTGCCTGTGCTTTCACTATGCAGCATTTCATCCTGTTTAGGGTCATATGCAAAGCGGTTATGCTTGATTGGTGAAATTTCCATGGCATACTGAAGTGTCTGTACATCTCGGCCATAAAAAAGCGCTACTTCTTTCTGCTCATCTGGTTTGCCAAAGTTGAGCTGTTTGCCATCGTAGAAAAACCATTCATGATATTCGCCCGATAAGCGGTTCAGAAATTCAAAATCACTTTCCTTGTATTGAATAAGATAATCAATAGGCTTTTTCCTGCTGGCATTGCGTATAACTTTAAGATCACTAGCAGAGGTATCTTTTGTAACCAGCGCTATAATTTCATTTAGGTCTTTATCCAAGTAAGAACCCAAATCGGGACCGCGGTCTATTAGAATTGTAGGACTATAGCCACTTACAATTAAAACACCATGGTAGCCATGGCTCTGTGCGAGTTCTACCTTGGTAACCAAACCTGCAAATTCTTGTAGTTTACTAGCGTGATATCCAAATGAGGCAGTAAGTGTTTTACCTACAAAATCGCGGCTATCATCAAGATTGATTAGACTGGGCAAGCCAAATTGATCCTGCTTAAACCGAAGTTCGAAATAATGATGCCCGTTAAATTGTTGCTCCAGATCGAATGAGTCAAAGTGTATTATGGCTTTGTCTTCAATATTGATTTCGGTGATGAGTTTGTTTTCCATAAGAGATCGTCAGAAAAAACAATAAATAAACGCGAATGCTCATCTTCTTTTTATCGCTGATGTTACTCGCTCTCTATTTGTTAGACAAAAGTTTAACCAGATTTAACTATTACGCTTATGTTTAAATAATAAAGCGGCTTTATTCGATCGACATAGGCTGATAAACCGCTTTTAAGCTCTTGAAAGCCATTTTTAACTGCTACATTTTGCGGAAAAGGATAAAACAGTTTTTGTTATATACTGGATGTAATGATTTTTTTGTTTGTCTTATTTCCCCAATAGCTTTGCCTTTGTGGAATTACTTCCTCAATTTTTAATGATTTCCACAGCTCTTGTTTTGTTTAAAGTAAAAGCTTCAGCCCATTTTTAAATAGCGGTAAAAGGAGAGAAGCTTTAATTAATATTTGCCGGGTACCAGCTTATGTGGCAAAAGCCTTAAAGTATGGGTTAAATAAGCCTTGCAAATAGCCGGTTTGTTTTGGGCTTAAATAAAGCGGTAATATTAAAAATTAGTCAATCGTTTGCGCTGATATTTATGTTGTAATGCTCATTTGCTTGTTCTACTTTTAAAAAATACAAATCAACAAAACCGAAAAGAACCAGCACAAATGCGTACCCATTTGCTTAAAAAAACACTTGTTTTAGGGCTATTAATAGGCTTAACTGTTAATAGCTGGGCCCAAAAAGAAAACACCTTTGCCATAGGTGCCGAATCTTTTGAGCTGAATGGCAAGCCGTATATTATACGCTGTGGTGAAATGCATTTTGCCCGGATACCCAAAGCCGAGTGGAAACAACGTTTGCAAATGGCCAAGGCCATGGGGTTAAACACGGTTTGTGCCTACCTATTCTGGAACATACACGAAAAACAGCCCGATCAGTTTACCTGGACAGGGCAGAGCGATGCGGCCGAGTTTTGCAAACTGGCCAAAGAGGTGGGTTTATACGTCATATTAAGGCCTGGGCCATATTCTTGTGCCGAGTGGGAGTTTGGCGGTTTCCCATGGTGGCTGCTTAAAGATAAGAGCATCCGCCTGCGCACGCAACATCCTTACTTTTTAGCAAGGGCCAAAAAATACCTTTTAGCGGTAGGTACGCAGCTGGCGCCATTACAAATTAGCCGTGGCGGCAATATTATTATGGTGCAGGTAGAAAACGAGTACGGCAGCTACGGCAACGATAAAGATTATATGAACATCATTAAAGCCAACTTACAGGAAGCTGGCTTTACGGTTCCATTATTTCATTGCGACGGACCTTCGCAGTTAAAAAACGACCATCCCGAAGGTTTATTTGCGGTGGTAAATTTTGGCAGCGGGCCTGAAGCTAATTTTAAAGCTTTAAGGGCCATACAGCCTACAGGGCCATTAATGTGTGGCGAATATTATCCTGGCTGGTTCGATAGCTGGGGCAGGCCGCACCACAAAGGAGATACCCAGCGTATTGTAGCCGAATTAAAATACATGCTCGATCATAAGGCTTCGTTTAGTATTTATATGGCACATGGCGGAACAAGTTTTGGTACTTACAGCGGTGCCAATGCACCACCATACCTGCCGCAAACCAGTAGTTACGATTACGATGCCCCTATTGATGAGGCCGGTAACGCAACCGAAAAGTTTTACGCCATACGTAAGTTATTTTCCGGTTACCTGCAAGAAGGTGAGGTATTGCCAGAGGTACCTGCTGCAAACAAAATTCAGCAATTGCAGCCGGTAAAATTCAGTTCAATCGCCATACTATCCAAAAACCTGCCTAAGCCTGTTTTAGCCGATACAGCCATGTTGATGGAAGATTTAGACCAGGATTTTGGTTGTGTGGTGTACGAAACCAGTTTAACCGCAGGCCCAAAATCGAGCCTGGTGTTTAAAGATATCCACGATTATGCTTTGGTATATATTGATGGTAAAAAGATTGGCGAATTAGACAGGAGAAAAAATAAATTCAGCATCGAAATCCCGGCCAGAACGGCTAAAAGCACATTGAGAGTTTTGTTAGAGGCAACAGGCAGGGTAAATTATGGCTACCAGATGCACGATTGGAAAGGCATACATGGCGCCGTATACTTAAGCGAAAACGGGCAACAAACCGCTTTAAAAGGCTGGAAAAATTACCCGGTGAGGCTGGGAGAAGTGAATATTCCGCTTCGTTACGAAGCGCTTGCCAATCAGCCTGCTGCAGCTTCTTTTTATAAAGGAAGTTTTACTGCCGATAAGTTACAAGATACTTACCTCGATATGGGTAAGTGGAATAAAGGTTTAGTTTGGTTAAATGGAATGTGTTTGGGTAGGTACTGGAATATCGGCCCAACTCAAACCATGCTGGTACCAGGCAGCTGGTTAAAGAAAGGGAAAAATGAAATCGTTGTTTTTGACCTCTTCGGAACAGAAAAACCAGCATTAAACTTTTTAGATAAACCCATTTTGGATGTGGTGAACGAAAAACAGCCCGAGCTGCATAAAAAACCTAACCAGAAATGGGTTACGGATGCACAACAGGCTTATGCTGAAGGTAGTTTTGCAAACGATAACAAATGGCAGCTGGTAAATTTTAAACCAGTAACGGCACGTTATTTTTGTCTGGAAGCGTTATCTGAACAAAAAGGACAGCCTTATACCTCAGTGGCCGAAATTGTACTGCTGGATGAAAAGGATAACGAAATTCCGCGCAGCGATTGGAAAATAGTATATGCCGATAGTGAAGAACTGGGTGGCGATGATGGAAATGCAGCTAATGTTTTCGATTTACAGTTTACCAGTATCTGGCATACCCAGTGGGAATCGAAATCGCCAAAACCACCACACCAGATTGTGATAGACCTGGGTAAAAATTACACCATAAAAGGTTTAAAGTTATTACCCAGACAAGATAATGCCAATGGAAGAATTAAAGATTACAAATTATATTTTAACCAAACACTTTTTAAAAACCTTTAGTGCTGTTAACGAGCTGTAAGTGAATGGTTTTTAAGGCGAAAAAAGTGCGAAATAATAGCAAGTAAAACGTTTGTTCAGTATTAACCCGGATCAATAAAAAAACTAAACAATAAATATTAAATAACACAAATGGAACGTAGAGAATTTATCAAAAATGGTGCATTCACGGCTGCGGGTTTAACCGTCCTGCCAACCGGAAGTTTATTTGCATCATCAGACAGTGGAAAAGTAAGAGTAGGTTATATCGGTGTAGGTGCACGTGGTATGAGCCATATTTCTGAAGGTGCCTTAAGAGACGATGTAGAAATTGTTGCAATTTGCGATACCCAGGAAAGCTCGCTTAAAGTTTGCCGTAACTTTATCGCTAAAAAAGGCAGACCGGCAGCAACAGAGTATACCGGTGGTTTAGATGCTTATAAAAAACTTTTAGACCGTAAAGATATTGATGCCGTAATTATTGCCACACCATGGCAGTTTCACAGAGATCAGGCAGTTGATGCCATGAAAGCTGGTAAATATGTAGGTTGCGAGGTAATTGCAGGTTTAAGTGTGCAGGATCACTGGGATATTGTAAACACTTCTGAAAAAACAGGAATGCCTTACATGACCTTAGAAAACGTTTGTTACCGCAGAGATGTAATGGCCGCTTTAAATATGGTTAGACAGGGGCTTTTCGGCGAATTGGTACACCTTGAAGGTGGTTACCAGCACAACTTAAGAAATGTGCTTTTTAACAACGGTAAAGATTATTATGGCGGTGGGGTAGAGTATGGACCAAAAGCATTAAGCGAAGCACAATGGCGCACGCAGTTTAACATCGATCAGGATGGCGATTTATATCCAACCCATGGTG
This sequence comes from Pedobacter sp. GW460-11-11-14-TSB4, assembly GCF_059423705.1. NCBI lineage: Bacteria > Pseudomonadati > Bacteroidota > Sphingobacteriia > Sphingobacteriales > Sphingobacteriaceae > Pedobacter > Pedobacter sp. GW460-11-11-14-TSB4. The sequence goes on along the minus strand of NZ_JBWKYI010000004.1, from coordinate 63,748 downwards.
TTGGTCCATTAATGCAATATGCAAACATTAACAGAGGAAACAGCTTTACCAGCCTGGTATCGTTCAGCTCTAAAGCAAGAGGTTTGGCAGCATATGTAGAAGAACTTTCTCCTGGCCACCCTAACGCTAAAATTAATTATAAAAATGGTGATGTAACCACTACATTAATTAACTGTGCAAACGGCGAAACCGTAATGTTGAGTCACGATACCCACTTACCTAGGCCATATTCTATCGGTTTCAGGGTACAGGGAACAAAAGGGCTTTGGATGGATGTAAACAAATCAGTACACATCGAGCATAAATCGAAAGATCATGCCTGGGATAAAGCTGACGAATGGTTTGCTAAATACGATCACCCGCTTTGGAAAAAATATGAAAAAGAAGCTGTAGGTGCTGGTCACGGTGGTATGGATTGGTTTGTATTTAATGGATTTATCGAAGCGGTGAAACAGAAAAAACAAACACCTATTGACGTATATGATTCAGTTACCATGAGTGTAATTATGCCACTTTCTACCAAATCGTTAAAAGAAGGAAATATGCCACAAAAATTCCCTGATTTTACAAAAGGTAAATGGAAAGATCGTAAAAATACTTTCGCTTTAGACGATAGCGGTTTTTAGTCCCGTGTGCGGGTAATGCCCTATGGCTTACCCGCATTATTTAACAAGCAACTTTATCCGGGCCATCATTTTTTTTATTGATTTCCCGGAACAATTTTCATTCAAATATATTACCATCTTATGTTTCAAGCAGTATTAGGTGCTTATGGACTTAACGCAGAAAAATTTAAAATTGAACCTTTCGGCTCGGGCTTAATTAACCATACCTGGAAAGTTTACGGTGAGGGATTAGCCTATATCCTGCAAGAGGTGAATACGGAAGTTTTTCGCCAGCCTCAAAATATTGCTCAAAATATTGAGACAATAAAAAAATACCTCGATCAAACAGCCCCTAAATACTTGTTTGTTGCCCCAATTACGGCAACAAATGGAGATGATTTTGTGGTTCTCGACGATCACTTTTACAGGATTTTTCCATTTGTGGAAAATTCTTGCTCTATTGATTTTGTACATGAGCCTGAGCAGGCTTATCACGCTGCCAAGCAGTTTGGTAAATTTACCAGGATGCTTTGTGCCTTCAACGTACAAAAATTAAAGCCCACCATCGAAGATTTTCATAACCTGCCTTTACGTGTAGAGCAGTTTAAAAAAGCTTTAGAACAAGCTGGTGAAGAAAGGATTGGTGAGGCAAAGTTTGCTATAGAAGAGATAATTAAACATTACGATATAGAAGAGCAGTATGTACACATGGTAGACAGCGGTGCGCTTAATTTGCGTGTGGTACACCACGATACCAAAATTAGCAATGTACTGCTACAAGCCGAAACCGGCGTGGGTTTATGTGTAATTGATTTAGATACCGTAATGCCAGGCTACTTTATTAGCGATGTAGGCGATATGATGCGTACTTATCTGTCGGAAGCTAACGAAGAGGAAAAGGATTTTAGCAAAATAGCCATCAGAGAAGATGTTTTTGCCGCCATACATAAAGGCTACATGGAAGAAATGGACCAGGTTTTGGCCTTTACCGAAAAACAGTTCTTTATTTATTCGGGTAAATTTATGATTTACATGCAGGCAGTAAGGTTTATAGCCGATTTCTTAAATGGCGACATTTACTATAAAACGAATTATCCGGGGCACAATTTGGTAAGGGGCTTAAATCAGATCGATTTATTGAATAAGTACATCGCCAAAGAATCGAAATTTGAAGAAATTATTAAGCAGATTAACGAAAATAGAGTAATAGACTCTAAAACAATATTAAACTAATAAGGTAAAGGCAAGGTGTTCAGTTTTTATGCTTCATCGTTTGGGCTGGACATTCCTCTTACCTTTTTTACACTTCATCTCATCTGTTATTTCTTAACGGATGAGATTCGTATTGGATAACGCGCAAACGTTTGATAAATGCGATTTTACTTTAGATGCGGTCATGTTCAGCTTCCCGAAGAATCCTATCGGGTGGACACATTTCTTTGATTGGATTTTTTAGCGTCTTTATCTAAGGCGATCGTCATGCTGAACTTGTTTCAGCATCTTTTTTGCTATTAAAAACATTCTTGTCCAAAAAATAATTATTAATTTTTGCCACTCTCTGCCGCGGAGGCATGGTAGTTTTTCGCAGATCATGCTGTTTTATTTGTGCTCAAGTCCCGATTTTCATCGGGGTTGGAGCGCCAAAGTACTCAAAGCGCTTCGTCAATCCAGCAATGTGCATTCACACAAAGCCTATTCGCATCAAAAAACCAGCGGCACTTTGTTTTGTGCTTTAAGTGCTTGGGTAATGCCAGTAGAAAACGTGTACAAAACCACTGCGTTTTAGGTTTGGTAGTGCCACTTGTTCTATTATGCAACTGTTTTTTTGATTTCCCTGCACTTGGGATTGACGGACGTTCTTCGGCAATATCTGTTTGTTCTTTTAAGCAAGCTAGCATAATGCCTTAAGAGATGTGTCCACACGATAGGAAGAATCTGGACAAGTAGTCGAAACACCTTAAGCGTATTTAATAGGTCCTTTGATAAGCTCAGGATGACAATTCTATAGATGATACAGCCTTTTTGATGTATTTTACCAAAAGATTTGTGGTTAAACGATTTGTTTTTTGCTAAGACTTTCAAAGCAATCGCCTGTTTCATCAGCGCAGCTCGCCTCCAGGCGATTCATTTTAAATACCCAATATTTCATTAGCGGATAGTTAAAACCATAAGAAACGATACTGTCAATTAGAAGCCTGCCGATTTTATAATCTATATTTAAGCTTTGGTGCAGCAAAAAAGTACCGCCAGATTTTAACGAGATACTGCCCAGCACCACGGTAAAAAAACGGATGAGCTGACCAGTGGTAGAACTGTGATAACCATCGTTAGTTTTAAAAGCCCAAAAACGGTTAATGCAAAAATTAACTAGCCCACCCAGGGTTCCGGAAATTAAAATAGAAATGGTAAAATGGATGTGCAACCACTCGGTTAACAGTATCATCAAACCATAATCGGTAACACCACCAGAAAAAGCTGATACCTGCGCTTTCAGAAAAAGTTTAACCGATGCCCAGCTGATCATTCTTTTTCCTCCCTGTCTTTGGCATCGCCTGCTTTTAAGAGTTTAAGCGTATCGATAATATTGATGACCCATAACAATAGGGTTACAGCGATGGCAAAATAGGTGATGCTGCCTGCAATTAATGTTTCAATAATAAGGATAAATGAAATAATTACACGTAATTCCGTTGGGCCTAAATACCCTGAATCGATTTGATAAAAACCGGTTATTTTATAGCGGAGCTGACTAATAATCATCGACCAGCCATAAAGTACCACAAATAAAAATGCGAAAATCTGTGTGGTTCCGCTGGCATAAAAGTAATAGCCTAAGCCAATGAGGATAATGCTGAGCCAATCCATCACAATGTCGAGGGCAAAACCATACCATTTTCGGGCGATCTTACGGTAATAGGCCAGTCTGCCATCAAGCGAATCGCCAAGCCAATTGATGATCAGGCCTAAAATGCCGATCAGTAAATTATTTCTGGAATAAAAACTGCCTAAAATAAAAGCCGAAAAAACAATTAATGATCCAAACATGCCAATACCCGTCATTATATTTGGCGTAATCCAGTCTGGAACTTTTTTAAGCAAAAATAAGATTAACCTTTGCTCACCCTTACGTAACATATTGGTTCGTTCGCGGTCTGAAAATACCCTTTTATGCGCTGTATTCGCTTCTTTCTCTTTAATAATAGCCTCCAATTTAATATCCCACTAATATAAAGCCAATTAACATAGCGGTTTCTGGTCGATAAAATTTTAAACTGATTTTCTTCGGTATTCCCTTAGCAAAACCACTGATTTGCTTTAGCTTCCCTGATCTGACCAGGTAAGTGAATGCGAGTACAAATAACATCAATTATTTAACTATGCCTGCAAAGCGCTGGTAAAATACAGTTGGACTATTCTCATTTTTTGGTGCGTATTTACCCGCAATAATTGGAACATAGATCACACGTCTTCTGCTTTCCTCACCACGAATGGCCGATTCTGCAACCCTGTGCCACAGTCTTCCATCGTGGATGGTTAAATCTCCTGCTTCGGGTAATATCGATACCTCTTCAGCATCAGGTTTGTTATCCAGAAAGTATTTTTTGCGGAAAAGCATTTGGTAAATACTCTGTTTATGGGTACCCGGAATAATTTTTAACCCGCCGTTTTCAGGTTTTAAGGTACTCAGGTGAATGCCTACATTGAGCATTGGGTTTAGTTTAGCGCCGTAGAAAATATCCCTTAAACCATCTGTATGCCAGCCCATTTTACTAAACTTACTTTCCGGCCCGTTAATGTAGTGGTTAAACACCATGCCATCTTTTTCTTCAGTACCCAGGCGTGCACCTTCACCTGCCAGTTGAAGCAATGCATTAAACCGTGGATCTAATAACAAACCGCTTAAAGTTTGATGTTGCTGGTTGATAAAAGCAAAACGCTGTACAATGGCCGAACCATCAAGATCTTTCCCATATTTAATCGGCACACCGTTTATTTTTTTAATATCTTGCTCAATCCACTTTTGTTCAACCTGTTTAGAAGCATCGATAATGGCGTTTACGGTTTCGGGTTTGATAAAATTTTTGAAATGGATAAATCCATGCGTGTTAAAAAAGTCGAGCTGTTGTGCTGTTAATTGTTCAGATAGGGTAAAGGTTGGATACGATGTTGCCATGTGTCGAAATTTAATGATTATGAAAAGGATAAATTGGAGTTAGAGTTATGCGCAGCAACAGCACATTCGCATTCGCGAGTGGTTCGGTACTGAAGGAAAATAAAACACAAATGTTTTATTCGACATAATCTATAGAATTAGTAGTATTTAATACAAACGTAACATATTTTTAATATTCCAAAGAATTTAATTGGAAATATTTTAAAATATTTTTTTAGAGAAGTAAATTGATGACTTAGGCAGGAGCATTAAATAAGATATTTCCATTATCCGGCTGGCTAATTTTATTAAATGACTTTCTTCTTTTTCGAAGCGCAATAGCTGTGCAAAGCAGTAAGTGTGTTCCCGTTTTCCGCTTATACGCTTCGCTTCCTCATTCTTCGTTGCTGCAGGGTAACGCTGCAACCGGGGCTAGAGGAAAAGTTAAGGCTATTTTTAAGGTTTTATACTGCATTAACCTTGGTTGCTAAACCTGATTGACGAGGAAAGCTCCCGATTTTTCATCGGGACTTGTACCAAAAGCAGGACTGCAAACCGCCAAGAATAACTGCCCTTTCATTTTCAAATACATAAAAACATGATTCCCATTATCCGGCTGGCTTATTTATTAAATGATTTTTTTTTTTCGAAGCGCAATAGCAGTGCAAAGCAGTAAGTGTGTTCCCGTTTTCCGCTTATACGCTTCGCTTCCTCATTCTTCGTTGCTGCAGGGTAACGC